>JBIQID010000098.1:0-12423 GCA_044508215.1 Actinomycetota bacterium
CCGTCGAGGCCCCAGTCACGGAGCACCTCCAGCTCCACGATCGCCACGCCGGACCGCTCGAGGAGCCCCCGGAGGTCGGCGTCCGTCGCGCCCGCCGCCAGCGCTTCGCGGCGGTGTCGCGGCGACAGGCCCATGCCCACGTAGCCCCCGGCGGCCGCTGCTGCGACGCGCTCGTGGAACGTTGCCTCGCGGGCGAGCGTCTGCGACGCGAGGACCAGCTGCTCCGTGGTCGCGTCGCTGCTCACAGCGTGTCCTCCCGCGGTCGCAGCACGGCCACGACCCGCTCCCGGATCCGCCAGCCGGCGGAGGTGCGCACGGCCACGTCGGTGTAGGTGCCGGTGAGCACCTTGCCGCCACGGAGCGGGCACAGGAACTTGCTCCTGACCGTCGCCCGGTCGGTCCCGTCGGCGACGATCACCAGGTTCGTGGTCAGGTGGGCGACGGGGTGCCCCATCGACGAGAAGCCCTCCCGGATGGCCGAACGGGGCTCCATCCGGGGGAGCCGCAGCGCCGATGCGTCGAACGCCGCGTCGTCGGTGAACACCTCGTCGAAGCGCTCCCACTCCTGGCCGTCCACCAGGTGCCCGTAGAGCGCGAGCACCTGTTCGATCTCCAGCCGGTCCGCAAGGTCCATCCGTGTTCCTCCGCGCTCCGCCACCGGCTCAGCTCCTCGGCGCCAGCCGCCGCTCGAGCCCCAACCGGTCGGTGATCACGTCGCCTCGGACGCGATCGCCGTCGAAGGTGACGATCCCGGCGGCGTAGTGGTCCACCGTGGTCCCGATGTGCGAGTCGAGGGCCGGGAGCCCGCCCCGGTACGTCCCCCTGACGGTCGCGTGGAACGCTGCGCTGTCGCCGGCGGTGAAGAGGTCGTCGACCACCACCTCGTGCACATCGAAGCGGGGCTGGGGGGACCCGGTCCTCCAGCTGTCGTCGACGCGGACCTCGCTGCCGCCGAAGGCGCCGTCGGCGAGCCAGGCCCTGGCGGCGGCCTCGGTGCGCTCGTCGGCGGGTGCGGCGGCGACCATCCACGGGTCGAGCGCGGGCGGCAGCAGCTCGAGCGGCTGGCCCGTGTCGAGCTGACGGCGGCGCGACCAGTAGTCCTGCTCGACGAAGTTCTCTGCGAGGCGCGAGCCGTCCCACCGGTACACGCCGATGCCGCTCCAGCTGGCGAGCCTCGCGTCGTGCTTGACGGAGGCGCCGTGCTCGCTGAAGCGGAGCGCCAGGCGCTCGCCGTTCGTGATCACGTCGTGGACCACCAGCCCGAGGAACGGGAACTGCCGCAGCTGGGCCCGCACCGCCGGCTTGTACGCGTCGTCCCGCCCGGTGAGGTGGTGCTCGCCCATGTGGAGCGTGTAGTCGTCCCGCATGATCTCGTCGCACACCGACAGGTCGTGGCTGTTCGTGTAGTCGATGCAGTAGCGACGCATCAGGGCCACGAACGGCTCGGCGGCTCCGTCGGAGCGACGCTCCCTCGCGCTGGTCATCTGCATCACCTCGCCCCTCCGTCGGGTCGGAGCTGCCGGATCACGCGCTCGGCGGTCTGCCGGGGCCCGACGGTGTCACCGTCGCCGGCGCCGAGGACGTGGAGCGCCATCACGTCGATCCCCTCGTCCCAGCACCGCTCCACGCGCTGCGCGACCTCCGCCGGGGTGCCGATCGCCGCGACGCGGTCCACGACCTCCCCGGGCAGCGTCATCGCCGCGGCGTCGCGGTCGCCGGCCTCGAGGAGCGCCAGCGCCTCCTGCAGCTTGTCGCGGTGCTTCGCGAAGCCCTCCTGGTGGGTGGGCAGCGAGGCGTAGTGGAGCACGAACCTCCGCATCCGGCGATCGGCCGCCTCCAAGTCGTCCCCGGCGTACACGTTGAGGGTCAGCCCGATCACGACCTCGTCGGGGTCCCGCCCAGCGGCCTCGGCCCCGCGGCGGACCAGTTCGATCCGCTCGGCGATCTCGTCCTCCGGGCAGAAGGCCAGGTACACGAAGTCGGCGACCGCCCCGGCCACGTGCAGCATCCGAGGCTGGATCGCGGCCACGAGGATCGGCACGTCGTGCGGGGTGTCGGGCATCAGCCGGAACCGCTTCACCGGTGCCAGCTCGCCCAGCTCCCGCACCCGCTGGCCGCTGAGGATCGTCCGCACGGTGCGGACCACCTCGTCCATGCGCTTCGCGGGCTGCTCGAAGGGCCGGTCGTGCCAGTCCTCCGCGATCAGGCGGCTGCCGGCGCCGACACCGCCGAGGATGCGGCCGGGCGCCAGCGCGTCGAGCGTGGCGAAGCCCATCCCGAGGAGCGCGGGCGAGCGCCCGTAGATCGACACGATCGAGGTGGCGAGACCGATCCGCTCCGTCGACACCGCGATCGCGCCGAGCATCGAGAACACCTCAGGGCCGGCGATCTCGCCGAGGAACAGCCAGTCGTAGCCCAGCTGCTCTGCCTCGACGGCCATGTCGACCAGCTCGGGGATGGGGAGCTCGTCCTGCACCGGCAGCGAGCAGGCCAGCTGGCGCTCGCCGCGCCGGAGGCGCACTGGATCAACGGCCACGGAACTCGGGCCTCCTCCGCTCCTGGAAGGCGGCGATGCCCTCCGCAGCGTCGTCGGTGGACTGGAGCATCACGATGGCGTCGACCGCGCTGTAGTAGCGGGTGTTGAGGGCGCTGTTGATCACGGCCTTCCCGGTGCGCAACGCCATCGGGGCCGCCTGGGCCATGCGTTCACCCAGCGCCACGGCTTCGTCGAGCAGCGCGTCGGGCGCCACCACCTTCTGGACGAGGCCCAGCTGCTCGGCCTTCGCTGCGTCCAGCCGCTCGCCGGTGAACACGAGGTACTTCGCCCAGCCGGGGCTGAGGTGGTCGATCAGGCGGAGGACGCCGAAGCCGGGCACGAGGCCGAGCCCCGACTCGGGGACGCCGAAGCTGGCCTTCTCCGAGGCCAGCACCACGTCGCACGCGAGGGCCAGCTCGCTGCCGCCCCCCAGCGCCACCCCGTTCACCGCGGCGATCACCGGCTTGCCGAACGTCTCCACCGCCTCGAAGGTGCGCATGCAGTCGACGATGAAGTCCCGGCGGTCCGGCACCGACCGGAGCTCGACGTACCCGTGGATGTCGCCACCCGCCGAGAACGCACGGTCGCCGTCGCCGGTGAGCACGACAGCCCTCACGGCGTCGTCGGCCTCGAGCTCCCCGAGGACCGTCCGCAGCGACGCCCAGAAGCTCCGGCGCATCGCGTTGAGCCGGCTGTCCTCGAGCATCGTCACCACGGCCACGGGGCCTCGCCGCTCCACGGCGAGGTCGCCGCTCACGGGTTCCTCCTCGCCACGAAGTCGCGGCTGCCCCAGGCGATCTCGATCCCCCGGGCGACCACGTCGCGGGTCGTGGACGGCTCGATGATGTCGTCGAGGTGGAAGTGCGCCGCCGACTCCCATGGGGTCGACTCGTTGGCCCACTCCTGCTCGAGCGAGGCGAGGCACTCGTCGTAGGCAGCCTGCCCACCTTCGGCCAGCGCCTGCTCGAGGCGCCGGCGGTTGATCGTGACCACGCCCGTGTCCGGCGCCATGAAGCTCATCTCGGCAGTGGGCCAGGCCACCAGGAAGTCCGGCGCGGTGGGCCGGCCGCCCATGGCGAAGTGGCCGCCGCCGTACGCCTTGCGGACGACCACGGCGATCTTCGGGACGGTCGCACGGGCGATGCGGGTGACCAGGTTCTCGTAGGAGTGGAGGATGCCGCCGCGCTCGGCGTCGGTGCCCACCAGCAGGCCGGGCACGTCCTGCAGGAAGACGAGCGGGATGTTGAACGTGTCGCACAGGTCGACGAACGTCCGCTCCTTCTTGAGCGCGGGCGGATCGAGCGCTCCGGCCCCGACGATCGGCTGGTTGGCGATGATCCCGACGGGGCGACCGTCGATCCTGCCGAGGAAGGTGAGGAGGCTGGGCCCCCAGCCCTCGGCCCAGGGGAACATCGAGCCGGCGTCCACGAGCCCGGCGACGACCTGGCGCATGTCGTAGCCCCGGCGCGGGTCGTCCGGGACGATGTCGCCGAGCGTCGTCGGGTCGATCTCGGGAGCTCGGGCCGGAGCGACCGGCGCCGCGTGCAGCTCGCTCGCCGGCATGTAGGAGAGGAAGGCGGCCACGGCGGCGAGGGCGTCGTCCTCGGTCTCGACCACCATGTGGACGTTCCCGGCCGACTGCGCCATGGCGGGCCCGCCCAGGGTGTCGTCGCTGACGTCCTCGCCGATCGCCTTGCCCACGACCGACGGCCCGGACAGGGCGACCGAACCGAACTCGACCATCGACACGAAGTGGGCGGTGGAGGCGTGGAGCGCCGAGTCGCCGTAGCTGGGGCCGAGGATCGCGGCAGCACGGGGCACGAGCGGGGAGCCGTCCTGCGGCTCGAGGAAGCTCTTGAAGTCGAGCGGGAGGCCGGAGAACCTCCACCCCATCACGTCGGGGATGCGGCCGCCGTCGGCGTCGCACAGCAGCACGATCGGCATGCCCACGCGCTGCGCTGTCTCGATCAGGCGGCCCTGCTTGCGCATGCTCGTGGGCGCGGTGGTGCCCGCCATGACGCTCGAGTCGATCCCGATCAGCGCGATGTCACGGCCGTGGAGCTTGGCGTAGCCGGTGACGACGGCGTCGCCCGGGATGGGGCGATCGCGGCGCAGCTCGGGCTCGGCGAGGAGCCCCACCTCGAACAGCGTGTCGGGGTCGATCAGCCGATCGATGCGCTCACGCACGGTCAGCCGGCCCGAGGCGTGGTGCTTGGCCACGCCTTCGGGGCCACCCATCTCGAGGGCAGCGGCCTTCCGCCGCTGGAGCTCCTCGAGGGGGGTGGGCTCGACGACGGCGGCGGTACGGCCGGTGACGTCGCCGGCCGTCTCCGTTGCTGCCTTCATGGAACCCCCTTGGCGATCCTCATTGACTTACTATAAAGTAAGTCCAATCACGCAGCCGTGCAAGGCCAGTCGCGAAGGTCAGTCGAGTTCGGCCGACGAGACCGGCCGGGAAGTGGGAGCCCCAGTGACCAAGACGGTGCTCGTCGCCAACCGAGGTGAGATCGCGCTGCGGATCGTGCGTGCATGCCGTGACCTGGGCATCCGCAGCGTCGCCGTGTACAGCGACGCGGACGCCGACGCGGCGCACGTGGCCGCTGCCGACGCTGCGGTGCGGATCGGTCCGGCCCCGGCTCGCGAGTCGTACCTCGACGCCGATGCCATCATCGCCGCCGCCAGGGAGAGCGGGGCCACCGCGGTCCACCCGGGCTACGGGTTCCTCGCCGAGCAGGCCGACTTCGCGGAGGCGGTACAGGAGGCCGGGCTGGTCTTCGTCGGTCCGGACCCTGCCCCCATGCGCGAGCTGGGCGACAAGCGCTCCGCTCGGAGTGCCGCCGAGCGCTCGGGCCTGCCCGTGGTCCCCGGGGCCGTCATCGACGACTCGACCACCACCGACCAGCTCGTGGCGGCCGTCGGCCTGCCGCTCGTGATCAAGGCGGCGTTCGGTGGCGGTGGTCGTGGCATGCGAGTCGTGCGGGACGTCGGCGAACTGGAAGAGGCCGTCGCTGCCGCCCGGCGGGAGAGCGGCTCCGCGTTCGGGCGGGACGACGTCTTCGCCGAACGGTTCATCGAGCGGGCGCGACACGTCGAGGTCCAGGTGGCCGCCGACCCCGCCGGCAAGGTCGTCCACCTCGGCACGAGGGACTGCACGGTGCAGCGCCGCCACCAGAAGCTGGTGGAGGAGGCTCCCGCCGTGGACCTCCCCGACGACGTGCTCGCGGGCATGCTCGAAGGCGCCGTCCGCATCGCGCGCGACGTGGGCTACAGCGGCGTCGGGACGGTCGAGTTCATCTACGACAGGGACACCGGCGAGTGGTTCTTCCTGGAGGTGAACACCCGGCTGCAGGTCGAGCACACCGTCACCGAGCTGGTCACCGGCATCGACGTCGTCGCCCTCCAGCTGCACGTCGCCTTCGAGGGCTCGCTGCCCATCGACCAGCACGACGTCAGCATCGAGGGCCACGCCATCCAGGTGCGGATCAACGCCGAGGACCCGGCCGACGGGTTCCGGCCGGCGGCCGGACGTGTGGCCCAGGCCAGCTGGCCGATGGGCCCCTGGGTCCGCTGCGACACCGCTGCGTCGACCGGCACCGAGGTCACGCCCCACTACGACTCCCTGCTCGCCAAGGTCATGGCGACCGGCGAGGACCGCGACACCGCCCGCCGCCGGCTCGTGCGGGCCCTCGACGAGACCGTCGTCCGTGGCCTCCCGACCACGGCTCCCTTCCTCAGGGACGTCCTGGTGCACCCGACCTTCGTCGGGCTGGAGCACTGGACGGCCTTCATCGACAGCGGCGGCGTCGAGGTGGGGCCCTCCACCGTCGACGACTCGGCGGCCACCGGCGACGCGCCCGGCGAAGGTGGCAGTGGGCCCGCCGTGGCGAGCACCGCGGTGCTCCGGATCGCCACCACGACCGGCACCTTCGAGGTGGTCGTGCCGACCGTGTCCTCCGACCGTCCGGATGCCGCAGGCGACGCAGCGGTGGGGACGACCGGGACCAGCTCGTTCGCTGCGGTGGCCGACGCCGGGTGCGTGGCGCCGATGGACTGCACCCTCATCGAGCACAAGGTCGCCCCCGGTGACCACGTGGCGAAGGGTGAGACCGTGGCCGTGGTCGAGTCCATGAAGATGGAGACGCACGTCGCGAGCGACCGCGACGGCGTCGTGCGAGCCGTGCACCACTCCCCCGGGGACTCGCTCCGACGCGGTGACGTGTTGGTGGAGATCGACGATGGCTGACCCCCGGACCCGCGCCCGCAGGTCCGCTCCCGCGGCTGAGCCCAGGCGCCGCGGCACCCCCGAGCGCCGCGCCGAGCTGCTCGACGTGGCGGTGCGGATGTTCTACGAGAAGGGCTACGTCGAGACGACCCTCCAGGACATCGCCGACGAGATGGGCTTCACGAAGCCCGCCGTCTACTACTACGCGAAGAACAAGGAGGAGCTGCTCGTCGAGCTGTACGGGCAGATCGTGACCTCGGCGATCGGAGAGGCCGAGGCCATCGCGGCCCGGGACGGTTCCGGTGGCGAGCGCTTCATGCTCCTCGTGGAGAACCACCTCCACACGTTCCTCGAGAACATCGAGGCCAACGCGGTCTTCGAGGTGCAGCGGACCTCCCTCTCGGAGGACGCCAAGCGGACCATGGTCGGGTGGAGCCGTGAGTACACCGACCTCCTCACGAGCGTGTTCGAGCAGGGCGTCTCCGACGGCTCCCTGGTCGCGATGGCGCCCCGGGTGGCGGTGAACGCCGTGCTCGGCATGTGCAACACGGTCCACCGCTGGTACACGCCACGGCGAGGCCTCTCGCGGGGCGACCTGATCACCCAGCTGAGCGCGATGGTGGCGGGCGGGCTCGTTCAGACGCCGAGGTAGGCGGCCTCGACCTGCGGGTTCGACTGGACTTCCTTGGGGGTCCCCACGGTGAGGACCTCGCCCCAGTTGAGGACCGCGATCCGGTCGCAGACGCTCATCACGAGCTTCACGTCGTGCTCGATCAGGATCACCGACGCTCCCACCTCCGCCACGATGTGGCGGATGTCGCGCACGAGCGCTGCCCGGTCCTCGTCGGTGGCGCCGGCCGCGGGCTCGTCGAGGAGCAGCACCTTCGGCTGGAGGGCCAGGGCACGGGCGATCTCGATCCGCTTGCGCACCCCGTACGGCAGCCCGTCGATCTCCATCTCGGCGTACTCGAGGAGGCCGAGCTGCTCGAGGATGCCGTCGACCTCGTCCCGGAACGCCCGCTCGCGGCGGCGGGTCTTCCCGAGGTACGCCATCGCGTTGAAGATGCCGTAGTCCACCCGCGGGTGGCAGCCGAGCATCACGTTCTCGCGGACGTCCATGCCGGTGTAGAGCTCGGTGTTCTGGAACGTGCGCACGATCCCGAGCGCCACGATCTGCTGCGGCGACAGGCCCACCAGCTCCTCACCGCCGAACCGCAGCGACCCGGAGTGGGGCCGGACGAGGCCCGTCATCGCGTTCAGGAGCGTGGTCTTGCCAGCGCCGTTCGGGCCGATGAGGCCCATGACCTCGCCCGGACGGTGATCGAAGGTCACCCCGATCAGGGCGTGCACGCCGCCGAAGCGGACGTCGACCCCCTCGGCCACCAGCCACTCGTCAGTGCGTGCCAACGGACTCCTCCGGCGTGAGCTCGTGGCCGCCGCCGACGAAGAACTCGTGCGCGGCCCCGGACGCGAGCAGGGCGTCGCTGTCCTCGTGGTGGACGACCCGCCCCATGTCGAGCAGGTAGGTGTACTGGCTGAAGCGCAGTGCCAGCGTGGCGCTCTGCTCAACCAGCACGACTGCGGTCCCCTGCTCGACGCTCCGGCGGTGGAGGTCGTCGACGAGGTCCCGCACCGTGATCGGCGCAAGGCCCAGCGACAGCTCGTCGGCGATGAGGAGGCGCGGCTTCGTGGCGAGGGCCCGGGCGATCGCCAGCATCTGCTGCTGGCCACCGGACAAGAGCCCCGCCATCGTCTTCCGCCGTTCGAGCAGGATCGGGTACACGCCGAGCGCGTCGTCCAGCGTGGGGCGGCGACGACGCGGGATGGCGGCGAGGACGAGCTTCACGTTGTCCTCGACCGACAGCGTCGGGATGATCCCGCGGCCTTCGGGCACGTGGGAGATGCCGGCGCGGATCAGCTTCCCGGGGGACATCTTGGAGAGGTCCTGCCCGTCGAAGCGCGCTCCGCCGGCGATGAGCCGCCCGCGGTAGGCCTTGAGGGAGCCGGTGAGCAGCCGGGTGAGCGACGTCTTGCCGGCGCCGTTGGGACCGATCACCGCGACCCGGCCCCCTTCGGGGACCGTGAGCGACACGCCCCGCAGCGCGGTGGCGCCCGATGCGTACGCGACGGCGACGTCGTCGACCTCGAGGAGCGTCACGTGGTCACCTCCGATCGAGGGCGCTTCGAGAAGCGGCGGACGAGCCTGCGCCCGAGGCCCACCAGGCCGTCGGGCTCCAGCAGGACGAACAGCACGATCGCCGCACCGTACGCGATGCGCTGCAGCTCGAAGGGGTGCGACCAGATGCTGTCGCCGAACGGGCTGGCCCCGGACGCCTTCGCGATCCGTGCGATGACCTCCGGCGTGCCGGTGACGAACACGGCGCCCACGAACGATCCGAGCAGCGAGCCGTGCCCGCCGATGAGGGTCATCGCCACGAAGGAGATGGCGAGGCCGAGCGTGTAGAACTCGATCGAGGCGGTCCCGAGCGCCATCGCCTGCAGCAGGCCGGCCACGGCGACGACCGACGAGGTCAGCGACCACACGACGAGCTTGGTGCGTCCCACGGGGATGCCGCACGCTGCAGCTGCGACGTCACGGTCGCGGACGCCGACGAGTGCTCGCCCGAAGGCGCTCCGGAGGAGGTTCCAGAAGAGGAACGCCACGATCGCCGCGACCACGACGATCAGGTAGTAGACGTCCTTCGAGCGACCCTGCGCGAGCGGCCCCAGGTCGGGGCTCTTGTAGGGGACCCCGGCGACGCCGAACTCGGCGACCTGGTACTTGCTCGCGACGAAGATCACGATGAAGTGCGCTGCGAGCGAGGACATCAGCAGGTAGATGCCGTGCAGCCGCAGCGCGGGGAGCCCGACGATGAGGCCTGCGACCGCGCCTGCGACGGCCACCCCGACGAACACGATCGGCAGGGGCAGGTCCTGCTGCACCCAGAGGAACGCACCGGAGTAGCTGCCGACGGCGAGGAACGCAGCGTTGCCGAGGGAGAACTGCCCGGCGTTGCCCTGCAGCACGTTGAGCGCTGCGGCGGCGATGAAGTTCACGCCCAGCGTGCTGGCCAGGAACAGCCAGTACGAGTCGAGGAAGGTGGGGGCCGCCAGGACGACGACGGCGGAGATGCCGAGCAGCGTGAGCTGCACGGTGCGGCGACGCACCCGGGTGGTGCTGCCGGTGGCGGCGGTTGCGGTGAGCGCTGTCATACCCGTCGAAGCGTCCCTGCGCCGAAGAGTCCGGTCGGGCGGGCGACGAGGAAGACCAGGAGCAGCGCCATGGTCGCCACCACCCGGTACTCGCTGCCGAGGTAGGTGCCCGACAGCAGCTCGACGACACCCACGACGAGGCCGCCGATGAGCGCCCCGGGGATGCTGTCGGCGCCGCCGACGATGAGTGCGGTGAAGGCACGGAGTGCGAAGTCCCCGAGGGTGAGCTCGATGACGGACAGCGTGCCGAGGAGGATGCCGGCGGTTGCGCCGAGTGCCGCAGCGACGATCCAGGCGATGGTGAAGATGATCGCGAGGTTGGCCCCGAACCCGGTGGCCAGCTGCGGGCTGGCTGCGGCGCCCCGGAGCTGGACGCCGAGCAGCGTGTAGCGGAAGACGAGGCCGAGTGCCCCAACCGCTGCGAGGGCGACGCCCCCGCAGAGGAGCAGCGTGCTCGACACCCTGACGCCTTCGAAGAGCTCGAACTGCTGGACCTTGATCGGCGCCGGCAGGAGGCGCTGTCCGGGGCCGTAGTGGATGCTGAGGATGCCGTGGATCACCTCGGACAGCCCGATGGTGACCATCACGCCGGCGAACAGCCCCCGTGTGGCGAGCGGCCGGATCGCGGTGAGGTGGATGACCCCGCCGATCAGGCCGACGATCGCGATGGCGATGGCCGCAGCGGTCCAGAAGCTGCGACCCCCGCTGACCATCGCGGCGGCCATCAGCGCTCCGGTGGTCATCAGGATGCCGTGGGCGAAGTTCAGGAGCCCGGTGCTCTTGAAGAGCAGGGCGATCCCCACGGCCACGAGTCCGTAGACCGCCCCGAGGCCCAGACCGTTCACTAGTGCGTTCAGGAGCTCCGTCACGAGAACCTCGAGAGAAGGAGGGGTGGAGCGGGTGCTCGACGGCGATCCGGTGGCTCAGGCCACCGGATCGCCGGATCGAGCGCCCCGATCGTCAGTCCTCGGCGCCGATCAGGTCGGTCACGGCCACGATCTGGCCCTTGTCGGCGTCCCAGCCGTAGATGCGGACCTGCTTGACGCCCTCGTGGGGTGCGCCACCGGACCAGTTGATCTCACCTGCGAAGCCGAAGGTGTCGAAGCCTTCGTCCCGGCGGAGCGCCTCGTGGAGGGACTCCCGGGTGAGGTCGTCGCCGGCCTCGGTCATCGCCTCGGCGAGGATCCGTGCTGCGACGTAGCCCTGGGTGAACCCGGCCGTGGTGCCGAGGTCGTCCTCGCCGAGGCCGGCGAGCTCGATCGCCTCGTCCAGCTCGGCCTTGCCGTCGACGTCCGCGTA
The DNA here is from genome assembly GCA_044508215.1 of Actinomycetota bacterium. Taxonomy (GTDB): domain Bacteria; phylum Actinomycetota; class Acidimicrobiia; order Acidimicrobiales; family Microtrichaceae; genus JAEZFI01. Next base: position 11,271 of record JBIQID010000098.1, read on the forward strand.
GGGCATCGACCAGCCGTTCACCCCGAAGATGGTGTCGGTGTCGACGTCGCCGACGCCCTCCCAGAGGGTCTCACCGGCCGAGCCGTAGCTGGCGTACACGGGGACATCGGTGCCCTGGTCGTGGAGCGCCTTCACCAGCACGACCGCCAGCGGCACGTTGCCGTGGACGGTGACCACGTCCGAGTCACGGAGCGCCCGGGCCTGCGAGCTGGCCTCGACCGAGCCGGGCTCGAGCTTCTCGAAGCCGACAGCGGTGCCACCGTTCGCCGGCACGGCCTCACGGATGACGTCCTCCCACTCGGTGCCGGAGGCGACGTTGATCACCGCGGTCCCGACCTTCGCCCCGGGCTGCTGCTCCATCAGGTACTTGACGAGCGCCGTGCCCTGGTCGTCGAGGGACGCCTGGAGGTTGTAGAAGTTCTCCGAGGCGAGACCCTCCTCCGTGGTGGCAGCGGGGCCCACGAGCGGGATGCCGAGCTTGTCCACCTCGGGGGCCAGGGCAGCGATCACGGACGAGCCGTTCAGGCCCATCATCGCCACCATGTCCTCGTTCGGCGCAAGGCGCTGGAAGGCGGCGGTGCCGGTGGCCACGTCGAACTTCGAGTCCTCGACCCGCAGCTCGATCGGCCGGCCGTTCACGCCACCGTTCTCGTTCACCCATGCGACCCCGGCCCGGATGCCGTTCAGGTAGGGGACCTCGGAGCCGGTGTTCGGCCCGGTGAGGTCGCCGATGTAGCCGACGATGATCGGATCGCCGGAGGCGCCTCCGCCTCCGCCTCCACCTCCGTTGCCGGAATCCCCGTCGTCCCCGCACGCAGCGCCTACGAGCGCCAACGCAGCGAGGAGAGCGAATGCACGGATGAGACGTCGTCGCATGTTTTCCCCCTGGAAGATTTACTTACCAAGAAGTAAACAGCGGTGGAAGGTGCGGTGTCAAGGATTCCCGAGGACGAGATCCGCCCCGCCGTCCACCACGACCCGTGCGCCGGTCACGTACGAACCGTCGGCCGACACGAGGAACGCCACCACGCCGGCCACGTCGCCGGGCTGGCAGACGCGTCCGAAGGGCGTGTTCGCCCCCAGGTCGTCGGCGCTGTGCGCCCCACCCCGGGTCAGGGCCTTCGCCAACCGATCGCCCATGTCGGTCGCCACG
>JBIQID010000099.1:0-12283 GCA_044508215.1 Actinomycetota bacterium
GAGGTCGCTGCACAGCATCCCGCCCACCACGGCCAGCGCCCGACCCCGCAGCCCACGTTGGAGCGCCCCGGGCGACGGAGCGGCCGCCGACGAGGCGGGAGGCGAAGGCGGGGCCACGGACACGCGGCGAGCTTACGAGCGGACCCCCGATGCGACCGCCCAGGCGGCACCGACCGGCAGGAGGCGGGCGGCTACCTTCGGGGGGTGGCCGCCCGACGACCACGGCCTCGGCGGACGTGGCCGCAACGCCTGCTCATCGCGACGAACCTCCTGGTGGTGCTCGCCTGCTTCCTCGCGGCCGGTGGGCTGACCATGGTGCGGTCTCGCCTCGAGAAGCTGCAGGTGGTGTCGGTGGGCCTGTCGCTCGCGCCCGCGAGCTCGGCGGACGAGCCCCAGAACATCCTGGTGATCGGCACCGACAACGCCGACCGGCTGGCCGAGGACGACCCGGTGCGCAACGACCGGCAGACCGGCTCGCTGCTCGCCGACGTCATCATGATCTTCCGCATCGATCCGACCGCCCAGACGGTCTCGCTGCTCTCGATCCCCCGGGACACCTACGTGCCGATCGAGCCGACCGGCCGGAAGTCGAAGATCAACTCGGCGATGGGCGGGCCGAGCGGTCCGCAGCACCTCATCGACACCATCAAGTCGAACTTCGGGATCTCGATCGAGCACTACGTCGAGGTCGACTTCCGGGGCTTCCGGGACCTGGTCGAGGTGCTCGGCGGCGTGCCCGTCTACCTCTCGCACCCGGTGAGGGACCGCAACACGGCGCTCATGATCGAGCAGACGGGCTGCGTCACCCTCGACCCGGTGCAGGCGCTGGCCTACGCGAGGTCGCGCCACCTCGAGTACCAGGTCGACGGGAGGTGGCGGACCGACCCCACCGGCGACCTGGGCCGGATCAGCCGCCAGCAGGACTTCATCCGCCGCGCCGGCCAGCGCGCCATCGACAAGGGCCTCCGGAACCCGAGCAGCGCCCTCAGCCTGGTGAGCGCGGCCACGAAGGCCGTGACGCTCGACGACACGCTCACCGTCGGCGACATCCTCGAGCTCACCGACAGGTACCGCTCGTTCAACCTCGACGCGCTCGAGAAGCACCAGCTGCCCACCGACGGTGCTGGCAGCTCGTCGTTCAGCTACCAGACGGTGTCGTGGGACGAGGCCGAGCCGATCCTCGACATCTTCCGGGGCATCCGTGAGGGCGAGCCGCCGGAGGTGCGCAGCGTCCTCGTGTCGGTCGGTGGCGGGTCCGACGCTGCCACAGCTGTGTCGCAGTCGCTCGAGGCGGTCGGGTTCGACGCCGACGTCGACGAGGGCGCCTCCAGGTCTCGCCGCACCACCGTGCGCTACGGCGACAAGGGCGCCGAGGCGGCGGCCCTGCTCGCTCGCCACCTCGCTGCCGACGTCGAGTTCGAGCACGACCCGTCGCTGCCCGGCCGACGAGTCGAGCTGCAGCTGGGATCGGACGGGACCGACGTGCTGGAGGAGCCGAAGGACCCGTCCGCCGTGCCGGTGCCGACCACTCCCGACGCGCCGCCCACCACGCTCCTCGCCCGCAACACCACCACCACTGAGCCCGGTGCCACCGACGACGGCGAGCCGCCGGTCACGACCACCACGGTCATCGGCGTGGTGCCGGTCGACACCGCAGCAGCCGCCGCCTGCACTGGCTGATCGGTTCCCCAACTCGCCGGGCCAGCTCCGCCTCAGTTTCGCTCGCAGGCTCGCTGCTTCGTGCTCCGCTACCCGGCTGATCTGTTTCTCGATGCGCCGGGCCAGCTCCGCCTCAGTTTCGCTCGCAGGCGCGCTGCTTCGAGCTCCTCAGGCTCAGGGTTTCGACTGACTTGGCCTCTCTGTACCATCGGCTGTCGTCCACCGGCCCTGGGGACACACCGCCACGGGCCGTCCCACCGCACAGACGGAGTTGAACCGTGGCGAGCAACGTCGCAGTGATCGGGACCGGCTACGTCGGCCTCACGACCGGAGCATGCCTCGCATCGATCGGCCACGACGTCGTGTGCGCCGACATCGACGAGGACAAGGTCGCCCGTCTGAACAAGGGCGAGATCCCCATCCTCGAGGACGGGCTCGAGCTGATCGTGCGGGACGCCGTCCGCGAGGGTCGCCTGAGCTTCGTGGTGGGCGCTGCCAACGCCGTGAAGGGGCGCGAGTTCGTCTTCCTCTGCGTGCCCACCCCGCAGGGCGAGGACGGGTCGGCCGACCTCAGCTACATCGAGGCCGCGGCCGTGGAGATCGCCCCGCACCTCGATCCCGACACGATCGTGATCAACAAGTCGACCGTGCCCGTGGGCTCCACCCGGGTGGTCGAGAAGGCGCTGCAGCGCGGCGACGTGCACGTGGTGTCGAACCCCGAGTTCCTCCGGGAGGGCTCGGCGGTCCACGACTTCCTGAACCCCGACCGCGTCGTGATCGGCGCCGACGACCAGGCCGCCGCCATCCGGCTGGCGTCGCTCTACATCGGGCTCGCCGCCCCGCTCATGGTCACCGACCCCGCGTCCGCCGAGACCATCAAGTACGCCTCGAACGCCTTCCTCGCCACCAAGATCAGCTTCGTGAACGCCATCGCTGCGGTCTGCGAGGCGGTGGGCGCCGACGTGGCCGACGTGGTCCTGGGCATGGGCTACGACAAGCGGATCGGCCAGGAGTTCCTCCGGCCGGGACCGGGCTGGGGCGGCTCGTGCTTCCCGAAGGACTCGCACGCGCTCATCCGGATCGCCGAGGACGCGGGCTACGACTTCCGCCTCCTGCGCGGCGTGGTCGACGTGAACGTCCAGCAGTTCGACCGGGTGGTCCAGAAGGTGGTCGACGCGGTCGGCGGCTCCGTCGAGGGCGTGCGCATCGGCGCCTGGGGCCTCACCTTCAAGGCCCGTACCGACGACACCCGCGACTCGCCGGCGATCGAGATCATCCACCGCCTGCAGGCGCTGGGCGCGAAGGTCGTGGCGTTCGACCCCGCGATCGACAACGACATCGCCGGCATCGAGGTGGCCGCCGACCCGTACGAGGCAGCCCGCGACGCCGAGTGCCTCGTCGTGCTCACCGAGTGGGACGACTTCAAGTGGTACGACCTCGACCAGGTCGCCGAGGCGATGACCAGCCGGCGGGTGGTCGACGCCCGGAACCTCCTCGACCGCACGCGCCTCCGCAACGCCGGGTTCGAGTACCAGGGCATCGGCAGGAGCTGAACGTGCGCATCGTCGTCACGGGTGGGGCCGGGTTCCTCGGCTCCCACCTCTGCGAGTCGCTGCTCGACCGGGGCGACGAGGTCATCGCGGTCGACAACCTGGTGACCGGCTCGCAGGAGAACATCGCCCACCTCTTCGGACGGCCGGGCTTCACGTTCGTGCGCCACGACGTGTCGAACTACGTGTGGATCCCGGGCGACCTCGACGCCGTGCTCCACTTCGCGTCGCCGGCGTCGCCCCGTGACTACCTCGAGATGCCCATCCAGACGCTGAAGGTGGGCAGCCTCGGCACGCACAACACCCTGGGCCTCGCCCGGGCGAAGGACGCCCGCTACCTCCTCGCCAGCACGTCGGAGGTGTACGGCGACCCCCAGGTGCACCCGCAGACCGAGGCCTACTGGGGCCACGTGAACCCGATCGGGCCCCGCGGCGTGTACGACGAGGCCAAGCGCTTCGCCGAGGCGATGACGATGGCGTACCACCGCCACCACGGCCTCGACACGAGGATCGTGCGGTTCTTCAACACCTACGGCCCCCGGATGCGGCCCCGTGACGGCCGCGTCGTCTCCAACTTCGTGTGCCAGGCGCTGAAGGGCGAACCGCTCACGGTGTACGGGGAGGGCGAGCAGACGCGCAGCTTCGGCTACGTCTCCGACACCATCCGAGGCGTGATCGCCCTGCTGGACTCGAACGTCACCGAGCCGGTCAACATCGGCAACCCCGGTGAGTTCACCATCCGCGAGCTGGCCGACCTGGTGCTCCGGATGACCGGCTCGTCGTCGACGATCGAGCACCGTCCGCTGCCCGAGGACGACCCCACGCAGCGGCGCCCCGACATCACGCGGGCGACGACCGAGCTGGGATGGGAGCCGAAGGTGTCGCTCGAGGAGGGGCTCGAGCCCACCATCGAGTGGTTCCGCTCGCAGCTGCTGCCCTAGAGCAGGCACACATGCGCGTTGCGGTGACCTTGCTGCAGTGCTGGCACCGCACCCCGGGCGGCACGGCGCGCGCCGCAATCGAGCAGGTCCGTGCGCTCGGCGATCTCCCGGCCGGCGACGACCTCGAGCTCGTGGGCGTCGGAGCGTGGGGCCTCGGCCGCTACGGCAGGCCGCCGACCGAGGGATGGGACCCGCCCGTGGCGGTCCGCCGCCTCCCCGCACCACAGCAGGTGTTGTACGAGACCTGGCACCGCTGGCGCGTGCCCCCGGTGCAGTGGGCGACCGGCCGGGTCGACCTCGTCCACGCCACCACCATCACGGTCCCTCCCCGTCGGCGCGATGTGCCGCTGGTGGTGACCGTCCACGACCTGTTCCCCCTCGACTTCCCGGACCAGTTCACCGAGCGGGGCCTCGCGATGATGCGGCGGGGGATCGACCTCGCCCGCGCCGAGGCCGACGTGGTGCTGTGCTCGTCGCAGTCGACCCTCGAACGCTGCGTCCAGGCGGGCTTCGACCGGGGCCGGCTCCGCCACGTCCCGCTCGGCGTGCGAGCAGAGGAGGTCGGAGCGGGCCGGGTCGCGGACGTGCTGCGGCGCCATGGGCTGGGCGAGCGGCCGTTCGTGCTGTGGGTGGGCACGGTCGAGCCGCGCAAGAACCTCGCCACGCTCGTCGAGGCGTTCGCTGCGCTCCCCCCAGGGGCGGCGGACCTGGTGATCGTCGGGCCCGCCGGCTGGCACGTGGACCTCCGCGGCCTCGTCGAACCGCTGGGGGAGCGGGTGAAGGTGCTCGGCCGGGTCGACGACGGTGACCTCGCCGCCCTCAACGCTGCAGCGGCGGTGGCGGCGCTGCCCAGCCACGCCGAGGGGTTCGGGTTCACCGCGCTGGAAGCGATGGTGCAGGGCACGCCCGTGGTGGTGAGCGCCGGCTCGGCCAGCGAGGAGGTGGTCGGCGACGCCGGCGTGGTCCTCCCGGCGACCGACGTGGCCGCCTGGACCACGGCGCTGGGGGAACTGCTGGATCACCCGGATCGGGCCGCCGAACTGGCGGAGGCCGGGCGGGTCCGCGCCGCCGGCTGGACCTGGCAGCGGTGCGCCGAGGAGACGCTCGCCGCCTACCGGGCCGCGTTGGCGGCGTGACGCGCGAGCGCGACCACGTCCCACGCTCCGCCGAGCGGCCGGATCGCCCGTCCGCGCTCGGCCAGCGATCGGCGCGCCGCCTCGTCGTCGAGCGCGGTGAGCGCGTCGGCGAACTCGGCGGCGTGGCCGTCGACGTCCACGAGCAGAGCGGCGTCACCGGCGAGGTCGCGGAACGCTCCGATGGCCCGCGCCGCCACCGGCAGGCCGACCGCCTGTGCCTCGACGAGGGGCAGCCCCTGCGTCTCGGTGGTGGAGGGCAGCAGCAGCACGTCCGCGGCCACCATCTCGGCGGCCACGTCGTCCCTCGACACGTGGCCACGGCGCTCCACCCTGACCCCGGCCAGCTCGGCCCGTTCCACGGCGTCATCGAGTGCACGGCCCGCAGCAGGTTCACGCACCGTGCCGAGGTGCACGAGGGTCACCGTCCGCCCCTGCGACTGGGCGAACCGCCGCACCGCGTCCACCGCCACGTCGAGCTGCTTGTAGGGGTAGGCGTCGCCCACCAGCAGCACCCGCTCGATGCGGGGACGGTGGTCGTCCTTCGTGGCCGAGATGCCGACCACCGGGATCGGAGCCACCTCGATCCGCGATCGGTCCACGCCGGTAGCGGCCGCCACGTCGTCGGCGCTCGACGGTGTGGAGCACACGATGAGGTCGGCGCGCCGCGCGCTCGCCCGGGCCCACGCCCCGAGCGCAGCGAACTTCAACCGCCGAGCGAGCGGCCACCCGGGATCCACCGGGCCGTAGAGGTGGGGGTTCTGCACGACCATCGTCTGCGACCGGCCGCGCCCACCTCGCAGCAGCGGCAGGCGATCGCAGAACCCCACCCACACCTCCGCTCGTGGCTGACCGACCGCCTCCCGCCAGAGCGCTCCGATCCTCCCGGGCGTCGACGGCGCCCATCCCGCATCGGCTGCCTCGCCCACGAAGCCGCCCGGCACCTGCGCGACCGCGCCCGGCGGGCAGCCCGCCCGGAGTGCCGCGGACAGCGCCACCTCGGTGCCGGCACCGCCCACCGTCCCGGCCGCCAGCACCACGGGCGCCACCGGTGCGGAGCGGTGGCCGTGATCGTGCGGCGGGGGACCTTCGGCCATCCGGGCCAGTCTGACGCCACGGGCGGCCCCGCGGGTGCTCCGGGTGCCGGCGGTACTGTCTGCGCCCGTGAACGTGCTGGTCGTCTGCCCTCACTACGCCCCCGACGAGGCGCCCACGGGCGAGGTGATGACGTCGATCGTGGAGGGGCTCGCAGAGCGCGGCCACCGACTGCACGTGGTGACCGCACTTCCCTGGTACCGGGACCACAAGGTCGCCGAGGGCTGGACCGGCAGGTTCTCGCGTCGGGAGAAGACCGGCTGGGGCTGGATCACACGGCTCCATCCGTTCCCCACCGACAAGCGCAACATCCCGGCCCGGGCAGTGGCGTTCGGCGGCTTCACCGTGCTGGCCGCCCTCGCTGCGATGCGTCGTCCGGACCGCAGCTTCCGGCCCGACGTGGTGCTCGTGATGTCGCCACCGTTGATCCTGGGCATCGCCGGGTGGTGGTCCGCGCTGCGCTGGCGGGTGCCGATGGTGTTCAACATCCAGGACGTGTTCCCCGACGTCGCAGTCGAGGTGGGGGCGATCAAGAACCCGAAGGTGATCGCAGTGGCGTCCTGGCTGGAGCGCTTCCTCTACCGGCGCAGCCAGGCGGTCACGGTGCTCAGCGAGGACCTCCGCCAGAACCTCGCCGCAAAGCTCGCTCGCCACCGCCCCGAGCGCGTCGAGGTCATCCCCAACTTCGTCGACGCCGAGCGCATCCGGCCCGGCGACCACGACAACTCCTACCGCCGCGAGTTCGGCCTGGGTGACCGCACGGTCGTGATGTACGCCGGCAACCTGGGCTACTCGCAGTCGGTCGACCTGATGCTCGATGCCGCCCGGGCGCTGGCCGACGACCCCTCGGTCGTGTTCGTGGTGAACGGCGGCGGGTCGGCTCGGGCCGCGCTGGCCGAGCAGGCCAAGGGCCTCGACAACGTGGTGTGGGTGGGGATGCAGCCGAAGGAACGCCTCCCCGAGGTGCTGGCGGCGGCGGACGTCCACACCGTGCTGCTGAAGGAGGGGCTCGCGAAGTCGTCCGTCCCGTCGAAGACGTACTCGATCCTCGCCTCCGGACGTCCTGTGATCGCGTCCGTCGATCCGGGCACCGAGGTCGATCGCGTCGTCAGGGAGGCCGAGGCGGGCCTGGTGGTGCCTCCTCAGGATGCGCCGGCGTTCGTGGAGGCGGTTCGGTCCCTGGTCGGCGCCCCTGAGGAGCGTGCGGCGATGGGGGCGAACGGGCGCCGCTGGGTGGAACGGTGGCTGTCTCCCGCGGCGGTCGCCGAGGCCTACGAGGAGTTGTTCGAGCGGGTCCGCGGGCGCCGCGCGGGCCGGTCCGCAGCGTCCCGGTAGGCGGGCGGGACCCCGGCTGGGGTTCCTCGGCGCGCGAGGTGGTGCAGTACCCTGTCGCGCCGTGCCCTCTCCCTCCTCCTCCAAGAAGATCGAGCGCGTCCAGCGTGCCGGCGCCAAGCGTTCGGCCGGTACTTCGCGCCCGCTCGGCTTCCCGCTGGGGATCATGGCGATCTTGCTGGTGGGCTCCCTTGCGGTGTTCTTCGCACGTGAATCCCGGCTCGACGCCCAGAACGCCCAGCCGCGGGTGAACGCCGGCTGGAGGGCCGCGTTCGGGGTCTACAACTGCGAGGGGTGGGCGAACCCGGTGTCGAACGCCGAGGACCAGGCCACCACGAGCGGCATCCAGTGGGGCCCCGGCTACATCTCGATCAGCCCGAGCAGCCAGGAGTCGAGCGGCAGCAACGCCCGCTTCGGCAAGTTCCTCGAGCGTGTCGGCATCACGATCGAGGACGGCGACGACGGGCCCGTCGCGAAGCTGCCAGCAGGCGTGCTCGACAGCGGGGACACGCTCTCGTCCGACGCGCGCTGCGCCATCAGCGAGGGCGACGACGCAGGTGAGGAGAAGCCCGCCGAGCTGGTGCTGCTCCGCTGGCCGCCGAAGTCCTCCGACAAGACCGATCCGCAGGTGATCCGCGGCAACTTCGAGGACGTGCGCTTCACCGAGGACCGCGAGATCTTCGCCCTCGCCCTCCTCCCCGAGGACGTCGACGACTACCCGTTCCCCACCGCGAGCGTGAACGCGATGATCGGCGAGTCGGCCAGCACGACGACGACGCCCGAGTCCGGTGCGAGCACCACGACGACCGCCGCGGGCGACGAACCGGAGACCACCCCGTCCACCACCGCGCCCGCTCAGACCACGACCACCACCGGCGGGTGAGCTCCATGCGAGCTGTGGTGCTGGTCGGAGGGTTCGGGACGCGACTGCGTCCCCTCACCCTCGCGGTGCCGAAGCAGATGCTCCCGGTGGGGCACGTCACGATGCTCGAGCAGGTGGTCGCCCGCCTGGGTGCGGCCGGCGTGACCGAGGTCGTCCTGTCGCTGGGCTACCGGCCCGACGTGTTCCTCGAGGCGTTCCCCGAGGGCACGTGCGCCGGTGTGTCGTTGCACTACGCGCAGGAGCCCGAGCCGCTCGACACGGCGGGAGCGATCGCGTTCGCCGCCCGGGAGGCGGGGATCGACGAGACGTTCCTCGCCGTGAACGGTGACGTGCTGACCGACCTCGACGTCCCGGGCCTGTGGCAGCGGCACCAGGAGAACGGTGGTCTCGCGACGATCGCGCTGACGCCGGTGGAGGACCCGACCCGCTACGGGGTGGTCGCGACCGACGCCGACGGTCGGGTCGAGGCGTTCGTCGAGAAGCCCGCTCCGGGTACCGCACCGTCGAACCTGATCAACGCGGGCGCCTACGTGCTCGAGCCGGCGGTCATCGACCGCGTGCCGGCGGGTGAGCCGTGCTCGATCGAGCGCGCGACGTTCCCGGGCCTCGTCGCCGAGCGTCTGCTGTTCGCCGTGTCGAGCGACTCCTACTGGCTCGACGCCGGCACTCCGGCGGCCTACCTGCAGGCCAACCTCGACCTGGTCGACGGCGTGGCCGACGGCGGCGCCGAGGGCATCTCTGCGGAGGCGCTGGTGAGCGATTCGGCGGTGGTGCGGCGGTCGGTGATCGGTGCGGGGGCCCAGGTGGGTGCCGGCGCCACGGTGACCGACAGCGTCGTGATGCCGGGGGCAGTGGTGTCGGGAGGGGCCGTCGTCGACGGTTCGATCGTGGGCGGCCGTTCGGTCGTCGGTGAGGGGGCTCAGTTGATCGGTTGCTCGGTGGTCGGGTTCGACCAGAAGATCGAGCCGTCCGCTGTCCTCGACGGCACGCTGGTGCCGTCCGAGGACCAGTGGTGAAGGCGCTCGTCACGGGTGGCGCCGGGTTCATCGGCTCCACCCTCGTCGACCGCCTGCTGGCCGAGGGGCACTCGGTCGATGTGGTGGACAACCTGTCGTCGGGCTCGCTCTCCAACCTCTCCGAGGCCCGGAGCGACCGCGACCACGACCTGACGTTCCACCAGATCGACATCTGCAACGACGGCGTGGTCGAGCTGATCGAGCGGCGTTCGCCCGAGGTCGTGTTCCACCTCGCAGCGCAGGCCGACGTGCGGGTGTCGGTCGCCGATCCCGCCCTCGACGCGCGCATCAACGTGCTGGGCTCGATCAACGTGCTCGAAGGTGCCCGCCGGGCGGGGAGCCGCAAGGTGGTGTTCGCCTCGTCGGGCGGCACGATCTACGGCGAGCCCGACGTGGCCGACCTGCCGGTGACCGAGGCGCACCCGTTGCGACCCGTGTCGCCGTACGGGATCACCAAGCGGGTCTTCACCGACTACCTCGACGCCTACCGCACGCTCCACCACATCGAGTACACGTCGCTGGCGCTCGCCAACGTGTACGGGCCCCGCCAGGACCCCCACGGTGAGGCGGGGGTGGTCTCGATCTTCGCCGGCAAGCTGCTGCGCAAGGAGCCGTGCACGATCTTCGGCACCGGCGAGCAGACCCGCGACTTCGTGTTCGTCGACGACGTGGTCGACGCGTTCGTGCGGGCGGCGACCCGGGGCGACGGTCTGCTCATGAACATCGGCACGGGCGACGAGACGTCGGTGAACGAGCTGTACCGGGCGATGGCTGCGGCGGCCGGGGTGGACACCGACCCGGTGCTGGCGCCGGCGCGGGTGGGGGAGCTCGACCGGATCGCGCTGGACGCCACCCGGGCGAGGATCCAGCTCGGCTGGGAGCCGTGGACGACCATCGAGGACGGCACCCGCGCCGTCATCGAGTGGGAGCGCGGCCGCCTCACTTCGCCGTGAGCGATCACGGTCGACGCTTCGAGGGCAAGGTCGCCCTCGTCACCGGTGCCGCGTCGGGGATCGGGCGGGCGACCGTCGTCCGGCTCAGCGAGGAGGGCGCGACGGTGGTCGCCGCCGACGTCGACCGCGACGGCTTGGCGTCCCTCCAGGCGGTGGCGCCCGGCCCGGTGCAGGTCGTCCCGACGGACGTGAGCGATCCCGACCAGGTGACGACTCTGGTGGCGGCAGCCGCAGATGAGGGTCACCTCGACGTGGTGTGCAACATCGCCGGCATCCTGCGCTTCGGCAACCTGGCGGACACCACGCTCGACGAGTGGAACCGCATCCTCGCGGTGAACCTGACCGGCACGTTCCTGGTCTGCCAGGCGGCGATGCCGCACCTGTTGGAGGTGGGCGGCAACATCGTCAACGTCGCCAGCACGGCGGCGCTGAGCGGCCACCCGTGGACGGCGGCGTACTCGGCGTCGAAGGGCGGGATCCTCGCCTTCTCGAAGGGGCTGGCGATCGAGTTCGGCCGTCAGGGTGTGCGCACGAACATCGTCGCCCCCGGCTCGGTGGAGACGCCGATCCAGAACGAGTTCGCCTTCCCCGAGGGCGCGGACCGGTCGCTGATCCACCGGATCATGGCCTTCGACAAGCCTCGTGGACCGGAGCACGTCGCGTCGGTCATCGCCTTCGCCGCATCGGACGACGCGGCCCACATGTGCGGCAGCGTGCTCCGCTGCGACGGCGGCACCCTGACCTGACTGGTCCACCGGGAACCAATTCCCGGGCGCTTGACGTCGAAGGGGCATGCGACCCCGACCGGCCCCTCTCGTCTCGATGTTGCTCACCACCGTCCTGTTGTTCGGCTGTGGCGTTCCGGAGGACGCGAGCGGTCCATCCGTGGGCGATGTCCCGTCGCAACCATCGACGTTGGCGCAGTCGACACACCTTGCCGCGGCTTGGAGCACGGAGGAGCTCGTGCGCTTCCGTGACGCCGCGGCTGCCGCCCCCTTCTGGCAGATGGTCGACTGGACACCGCCCACGTCGCTCGGGAACGTCGCACGAGGGGTCGACAACCTCGTGGTCGGCACGCTCGTCGACGCTGCGCTGCCGGCAGAGCCACGTGCCGACGAGCTCGTCCCCTACGACGGCGCGCCCACCCTGTACCACCTGGAGGTCGTCCTGACCGTGCTCGACGAACATGGTCGGAACGTTTCGGTCGCCGTGCCGGTGCTCTCAGGTGGGCGCGAGGTGGTGGCGCTTGCGGAGCCGGCCGCAGCGACCATCGTCGAGCTGGCTCCGGTCGGCGCGCGCGTGCTGCTGGCAGAGCGTTCCGGTGGAGTCTCGCTCGTCGCGCTCGAATCGAAGGACGGGGGCGTCGTCGCCCACCACTCATCGCTCGACGGCGCCATCGCTACGCACGACATGGAGTCCTTGCAGACGGCCGTCCGACAGTTGATGGTGTAACACACGACGCTCGACGCGCTACCGCCCCGGGAGCCGCAGTTTGGCCTCAGATCTTGAACAGCGGAGGGGCCGGTCGGAGGAGTTCGGCGATCGGCTGCAGGTCCCGCTCTTCGGAGGTGACGATCCCAAAGCGGAGCCGGTGGGCGGTGACCGCGACGTGCGCGTCCACCACGTCGGTCGTCCGGGCGCGGCCGGCCAGAGCACCCACGTCGTGTCGGGGCATGCTGAAACGCTACTACTGCGGTAGTAGAGGTCCAACAGGTGACTCG
>JBIQID010000100.1:0-12218 GCA_044508215.1 Actinomycetota bacterium
CCACCAGGGGTCGCGGAGCTCTCGCTTGAGCAGCTTCCCCGCCTCTGACCTCGGCAGCTCGTCCACCACCTCGTAGCTGCGGGGCCGCTTGTAGCCCGCCATCTGCTCGCGGCACCACGCGTCGATCTCGGCCTCCAACTGGTCGTCCCACTCCCGTCCGGGCGCGAGCGCCACCACGGCGTGCACCGCCTCGCCCATCTCGTCGTGGGGGATCCCGAACACCGCCGCATCCGCGATCGCCGGGTGACCCGCCAGCGTCCCCTCGACCTCGGCCGGGTAGATGTTCACCCCGCCCGACACGATCATGTCGATCTTCCGGTCGGCCAGGTGCAGGTAACCGTCGTCGTCGAGGAAGCCCACGTCGCCGAGCGTCCCCGACCCGTCCGGACGATGCGCGGACGACGTCTTCTCCGGGGCGTTGTGGTACTCGAAGTCGGAACCCAACAGGTTCCGGAACCACACCTCACCGACCTCGCCCGGACCCAGCGGCGAGCCGTCCTCGCCGTAGATCCCCAACTCGATCACCGGCAGCGGCTTGCCCACGCTCGTCGGGCGCTCCAGCCACTCCTCGGCGGTGATCCTCGTGATGAACCCGCCCTCGGTGCCGCCGTAGTACTCCGACACGATCGGGCCCCACCACTCGATCAACTCGCGCTTCACCGCCGGCGGGCACGGTGCGGCGCCGTGCAGCACGCTGCGCAGCGACGTGCCCGAGAACCCGGCCTTGCGCTGGTCGGGCACGTTGAGGATCCGCGCCATCTGCGTGGGCACGAGGTGGAGGTTCGTCACCGCGTGTTCGTCCACCAGGTCGAGGAGGCCCTCGGCGTCGAAGCGGTGCTGCAGCACCAGCCGGGTGCCGCACAGCAACGTGAACATGGCGAACACCCACTGCGCCGAGTGGTACATCGGGCCGCAGATCAGCTGGACCCCGGCGTCGCCGTCCGAGTCGGGACCCGGTGGGGTGACGCCCAACGTCGGTCCCATCGAGTGCGCCATCAGGATGAAGAGGTCAGGCGTGCCGCCCACTGTGGTCAGCGCCGAGCGCACGCCCTTCGGATGGCCGGTGGTGCCCGACGTGTAGAACATCGGCCCGCCCTTGGCCGGCTCGTCGAGCGGCCCGGACACGGACGCCTGCACCTCCTCGTACGGCTGCCAGCCGTCGACGCCCCGGGGCCCGACGAGGATCCGGGTGAGGGAACCTCCTGCCGCTCCATCGGCTGTTGCATCGATCGCGGCCGACACCACCTCCACGAACCGCTCGTCTGCCACCACCGCCGCAGCACCTGCGTCGTCGAGCACGTAGGCGATCTCGGGCGCCACCCAGTGCCAGTTCAACGGAACCAGCACGAACCCTCCGATGCAGCAGGCGAGCGACAGCTCGACCAGCTCCACCTGGTTGCCCAGCACGGCCACCACGGTGTCGCCGACGCCGAGCCCGCGCTCCCGCAGCGCGACGGCGAGCCGCGCCGATCGGGCACCGAGGTCGTCCCACGTGGTGATCCCGCGCTCGTCGATGACGGCAGGCTCGGGGCCGCGGGTCGCTGCGATCGGATCGATCAGCGAGTTCACGGCGGTCACGACGCCGCCAGGAAGCTGCCGTGGAAGCCGAACGGGACACGCCGGGGGATCAGCACCCGGGCCACCTCCTCCAGGGTCGACGCGTCGAGGACCACGAGGGAGCTCCGGTCGGCCGCCAGGTCGTGCACGTAGCTGAGCAGCCACCCGTCGTCCTCCGCCGCCCCGGCGGGGTTCGGGGTGAAGACCGTCTCGCCGCAGACGGTGTCGGTCCCGTAGCGGTGCACCTCGGCGGCGCCGGTCCGGAGGTCGTACTTCACCACGCCGTCGAACACGGCGAGGTCGGTCGCCCAGTCGGCGGCGTGCGCCGTGTACCCGTAGCGGTGGTCGAGTCCCGCCCGGCGATCGTCGAGGCGGGGGAAGTCGGTCGCCCGGTCGTCGATCGGCGTTCCGTCGAGGGTCCCCTTCTCCACGTCGAGTCGCCAGCGGTGGAGGTGCGGCGGCACGCCCTCGCCGAGGACCTCGCCGTCGAACGACGTGTTCAGCCGCTCGGCGCGGCACCCGACGACCTCGATCGCGCCGTCCTCCAGGTCGTGCGCGTTGAGGAAGTGGAAGACCCAGAACGGCTCCACCTCCACCCAGCGGATCTCCGAGCCGTCCGCACCGCGGGGGAGCACGCCGACGCGAGCGCCGCGGTCGGGCTGCCACGTGATCCCGGGCTCGCCGCGGAGCAGGGCGTCGAGGTCGAAGACGGCCGGCAGGTCGAAGAGCACCACCGAGGACCGGGTGATCACGAAGTCGTGCATCATCACGGGCCCCGGCAGCTCCACCGCCGTGCTCCACGTGAGGTTCCCGTCGCGGTCGGCGGCGTGCACCCGCACGTACGGCGGGAACGGCGAGTACCCGAAGAACACCAGCTCGCCGGTCTCGGGGTCCTCCTTCGGGTGCGCCGTCATGGCGCCCCGCAACCGGCCGTCGAAGTCGTACGGGCCGACCGTCCCCAGCCGCTCGTCGACCTCGACGGGACCCAGGCCCTCCATCAGCGCGAGCACCCGGCCGGCGTGGCGGACCACGTGGGTGTTCGCCGTGTTCTTCATCGGCCCGACCGAGGCGGCCACGTCGTCGGGGGGCATCCGGAACTCGCTCAGCCCGCCGAACAGCGCCCGCCCGGCGGCACGCTCTGCCTCGAACCCGGCCGTGCGGATCCAGCGGTTCGTGTAGGCGGCGCCGCCCTCGCCGTCGAAGCGCACGCCGTGCAGCATCCCGTCGCCGTCGAAGAGGTGGTAGCGGCCGAGCGGCGGGAACTGCTGGTTCGGCCCGTTGCGCACGAACGTGCCGCGCAAACCGTCGGGGAGCTGCCCGACCACCTCGAGCGACACGTCGGTCAGCTCGTCGTGGACCGGGGCGAAGACCCCGTGCAGCCACGGGTTGTGGGGCCAGTCGGACACGGGTGCGGGGCCGGCGGTGCTCACGAGGCCGCAGCGTAGCCACGGGAACGCCAACGGTAAACGGTGTTCACCGCGTAGCGTCCGGCCATGGCCAGCCCCGCCGACCGTCCCCTGCTCGAGCGTGGCGCGATCGTCTCGGCGGCCCGGGAGATGATCCGCGCCGGCGGTCTCGAGTCGCTGTCGCTGCGGCGCCTCGCCGGGACGCTCGGGGTCACCGCCGCCGCCCTCTACGCCCACGTCGAGGACAAGGAGGACCTCCTCCGGGCGGTCGCCGAGGGCGAGTTCGAGGCGTTGCTCGCCGCCTACGAGGCGGTGGCGGCCGGCTCGGCGCTCGAACGCATCACCGCGCAGGCGCACGCCTACGTCGACCACGCCCGTCGGGAACCGAACCTGTTCCGGGTCATGTTCCTCTTCCCGCCCGGCCCCCTTCGGGCGGGCGAGTCGGGCGCCGCCGAGCTGCCCGGGGCGACCGCTGCCTTCACGATCGCCTCGTCCACGGTCGGGGACGCAATGGAGGAGGGAGCGATCTCGAAGGGCGATGTGTTCTCCACCACCCTCGTCTTCTGGGCGGCCATGCACGGCGTCGCCACGATCCTCCAGCTCGGCCTCGGCCTGGACACCGCCGCCGAGGACCAGCTGGTGGACGAGGTGCTCGACCGCCTCCTCGCCGGGTACGCCTCGCCCTCGAAGTAGCCGCGGGCCGCTCGCGGAGCCAGCTATACAGTGTTCACCAGTCGGCCGGGGGGCCGGCTGCCGAGCCTTCCCGGGGGGTCATGGACGTGAGGCGCATCGCTCCGTTGTGGGTGGCGGTGGTGCTGTCGGCAGCGACGTTCGGGTGCAGCGAAGCCCAGGACCCCGCCGCCGAGGCACCCACCGGAGGGACGGACGAGGTCCGCTGCGACGAGTCCTCCCTCGTCGAGTGCGCGCGCAGCTCCAGCCTCGGCGGTGTCCTCTCCGAGGACCCTGGGCCCGCCTCGGGCGAACCGATCCTCATCGGGATGGTGAACCAGGAGAACACGCCGGCCGGCAGCTACCCCGAGCTGAGCGCCGCCGCACAGGCCGCTGTCGAGTTCGTGAACCAGGAGCTGGGCGGGGTGGGCGGACGCCCGATCGAGCTGGAGGTGTGCAACACCGAGTTCTCGGCCGAGGGCTCCACGAGCTGCGGCCAGCAGTTCGTCGAGGCCGGCGTCGTGGCGGTGCTCGGGGGCATCGACGTGTTCGGCAACGCCATCGACGTGCTCGCCGACAACGACATCCCCTACGTCGGCGGCATCCCGGTGAGCGAGCAGTCGGTGACGGCTCCCAACTCGTTCCAGTTCAGCGGCGGCTCGTGGGGTGCCGCCGTCGCCTTCGCCGACCACGCCGTGGCGAACGACGCGGAGAAGGTGTCGATCGTCTACGGGGACTTCGGCTCGATCGTCGACGCCGCCCAGATCGCGAAGCGGGTGCTCGAACGATCGGACGTCGCGGTCCAGATGGTGCCGTATCCCGTGATCGCCACCGACCTCAACGCGCCGCTCGCCGCGGCGACCTCCGACGAGCCCGATGCCGTGTTCGTCATGGCGGCCGACACGGGCTGCCGGGCCGGGCTCGAAGGGCTCCACGCCCTGGGGGTGCAGGCCACCAAGTACTTCGTGGGCGCCTGTGCGTCGCCGGCGATCACCGAACAGGCCGGCAGCGACGCGACCGAGGGTGTCGTGTTCAACGTCGAGGGGCCTGTGGACCGAGCGGACCCCAGCGCCGACCAGTCGCTCTACGACGGGGTCATCGCCAAGTACGGAGGCCCCGGCCTCGACCCGATCGGCGCCGGCACCGTCTCGTTCCGCTCGTTCATGAACCTCTACCGGATCCTCTCCGGGCTCGACGGTGAGATCACCCCGGCGGCGGTCACGGAGGCGCTCCGAGCGCAGGTCGACACGCCGAGCTTCGCGGGGCACCCCTACACCTGTGACGAGCAGCAGTTCACCGGCCTGCCGGCCATGTGCGCCCCGCAGCAGATCCTCACCGAGATGCGCGACGGGCAGCTGTTCCAGATCGGCGACTGGATCGACGTCGGCGCGATCGAGCGCGGCTGACCCGAGCCGCCGTCCGTGACGACGTCGATCGGCTTCCTGCTCGCCGGCCTCGGCGGAGGAGCGGTCGTCGCCGCGCTCGCCCTCGGGCTCGTGCTCACCCACCAGAGCTCGGGCTTCGTGAACTTCGCGCACGCTGCCACCGGCATGTACGTGGCGCTCGCCTTCTTCGAGTTCCGTGAGACAGGTGACCTCGTGCTCCCGGTGCTGGGCCTGCCCGAGCGCATCCACCTGTTGCCACGACCCACGCTCGCCACCGCGCTGGTGGTCGCCGTGCTGCTGGCGTGCCTCCTCGGCGCTGTGATCTACGCGCTGGTCGTCCGCCCGCTGCGGTCGGCGCCGCCGCTCGCCCGCGTGGTGGCATCGCTCGGCCTCCTCCTCTACTTCCAGGAGGCCTCTCGGCTGCGCTTCCCGGTGAGCGGCAGCAGCGTCGTCCGTCGCCGCCCGGTCCTGCCCTCCACCCCGATCGAGATCCTGGGGACCACCGTCACCGCGAACCGGGTCCTCCTGGCCGGGCTTGTGGTGGCGGTGACGGCCGTGCTGGTGGCGGTCTTCCGGTGGACCCGGTTCGGCCTCGCCACCCGCGCCGCAGCGCACGAGGAGCGGGGCGCGCTCCTGATGCGCATCTCGCCCCACGGCGTCGGCGTCGTGAACTGGATGGTCGCGACCGCCCTCGGTGGGATCGCGGTGGTCCTCATCGAGCCGATCTCCGGCATCGCCACCTCCACCACGCCGCTCCTGGTCGTGCCCGCACTGGCTGCCGCGCTGCTCGGCCGGTTCGAGTCGTTCGCCGTCACGACCGCGACGGCCCTGGGCCTCGGCATGGTCCAGTCGCTCGTGCTCGGGTGGGCGGTCCGCCCCGGGACGACCTGGGTGCCCTCGTGGCTGCCGACCACCGGCCTGCAGCAGGCGATCCCGTTGCTCGTGATCGTGGTGGTGCTCGCGGTCCGCAGCGACGCCATCCCCGGCCGGGCCACCGCGTTCACCATCCGGCGACCACCAGCGCCGCGGCCTCGCCACGTGGCCCTCACGACGATCGTGGTGGCGGGTGCCGGCATCGCTGCGCTGTACCTGGGCGACGCCACGATCCGCCACGGCGTGATCGTCTCGGCGATCGCGGCGCTGACGTCGCTGTCGGTCGTGGTGGTCACCGGCTACACCGGGCAGATCTCGCTCGCCCCGATGGCGCTCGCCGGGGTCGCCGGGTTCTCCTCCCTCCACCTGATCGACGCCGGCGTCCCCTTCCTGGCCGTGCTCGTGGCGGGCGCCCTCATCGCCGCTGCCGTGGGCGTCGCGGTGGCGTGGCCGGCGACCCGGGTGCGTGGCATGACCCTCGGTGTCGCCACGCTCGCCGTGGCCGTGGCGATCGAGCAGCTGGTGCTGGCCAGCCCGCCGTTCTCCGGTGGCGTCGGCGGCGCACGGGTGCCGCGCCCGACGATCTTCGGCTGGGACATCGGCATCTCGGCGCGAGGCTCCGACAACTTCCGGCCCGAGTTCGGCCTGGTCTGCATCGTGGTCGTGGCGGCCTGCTGCGTGGCGGTGGCGAACGCCCGACGCAACCCCACCGGCCTCCGCTGGCTCGCCGTCCGTGCCAACGAGCGCGCCGCGGCAGCAGCGGGCGTGGACGTCGCCCGGGCGAAGCTCGGAGCGTTCGCCGCGTCCTCGGCGCTCGCCGGCCTGGCGGGCGTGCTCACGGCCTTCTCCGTGACCACGCTGTCGCCCAGCTCGTTCATGGTCATCGGCTCGCTCGTCGCGGTGGCGCTGACCTACCTCGCCGGGATCGCCAGCGTCGGCGGCGCCGTCCTCGCCGGCCTCATCACCCAGGGCGGGCTCCTCACCGCGCTGTCCGGAGGATCGTCCGGGGAGGGGTCGTCGCTCGCGTGGAGCGGTCTGGCGCTGGTGGTCGCCGCCATCGCGGCCCCGGCCGGGATCACCGGTCTCGTGTCGCAGGGCGTCGCCCGCCTCACCGCGAAGCGACCCCGAGCCGATGCATCGACCCGAGCCGATCTCGCTCCGGCGGACGCAACATGAGCGACGCCGTCCTGCGCGCCACGGACGTGACCGTCCGCCACGGCGGCGTCGTGGCGCTCTCGGACGTGACCCTCGAGGTGCCGGCCGGCCACGTCGTGGGGCTCATCGGACCGAACGGCGCCGGCAAGACGACGTTCATCGACGCGGTCACCGGGTTCACACGACTGGAGCGCGGCACGGTCCTCCTCGACGGCCGTGACATCACCCGCTTCGCCCCGCAGCGCAGGGTTCGCGCCGGGCTCGCCCGCACGTTCCAGTCCGGCGAGCTGTTCGACGACCTCTCGGTGAGGGAGAACCTGGAGCTGGCGGCGCACGTCCCTTCCTGGCGGTCCACGGTCGGCGACCTCTTCGGCGTGCGACCGGGCCGATCCGAGGTCGACCCGGTGCTCGAACGGTTGGGAATCGCCGACCTGGCCGACCGCCTGCCGTCCGACCTCTCCCACGGCCAGCGGCAGCTCGTGGCACTCGGACGTGCGCTCGCCAGCCGCCCGAAGGTCGTCGTGCTCGACGAGCCGGCGGCGGGACTGGACTCCGACGAGACGGCGGCGTTGGCGGAGGTCATCCGGGCCTTGCCCGCTTCGGGGACGAGCGTGCTGCTCGTCGACCACGACATGTCGCTCGTGATGGGCGTCTGCGACCGGGTCGAGGTCGTGGACTTCGGGCGGCTGATCGCCAGCGGAACGCCCGCCGAGGTCCGTGCCGACCAGCGCGTGCTCGGCGCCTACCTGGGTGGCGCGTCGTGAGCGCCGCCGAGCCGCTCCTGCAGATCACCGACATGACCGCGGGCTACGCGGAGGGTGCCGTGGTGCACGGCGCCAGCCTGGAGGTCGGTGCCGGCGAGGTCGTCGCGCTGCTCGGAGCGAACGGGGCCGGCAAGACCACGACCATCCTCGTCGCCGCCGGCTTCCTCACCCCGACCTCGGGCACGATCCGGATCCTGGGGGAGGAGGAGCCCGCGCGCCGGCGGCCCTCGGCCGGTGCCGTCGTCCGGCGAGCCCGGCGCGGCATGGGCGTGGTGCTCGACGACCGGGCGCTCTTCGCGGACCTGACCGTGGCGGAGAACCTCCGCCTTGGTCGCCCGCGCCGCCGCGACGATGCCCTCCCCGACGAACTGCTCCACGAGTGGTTCCCTGCGCTCGAGGCGCTGCACGGCCGCCGCGCCGGGCTCCTCTCGGGCGGCGAGCAACAGATGCTGGCGCTCGCCCGGGCGCTGGTCAGCCGACCCCGGCTGCTCCTCATCGACGAGCTGAGCATGGGCCTCGCCCCGATGGTCGCGGCGCAGCTGTTGGAGGTGGTGCGGCGGATCGCCACCGACACCGCCACCGGTGTGCTCCTCGTGGAGCAGCACGTCCACCTGGCGCTGGGGGTGGCCGACCGGGGCTACCTGCTGCAGCGGGGGCGGGTGGTGCTGGAGGGGACTGCTGCCGAGCTCGAGGAACGCCGGGCCGAGGTCGAGACCGGCTACCTCGGCGGCTGAGCCGTCTTCCCGCAGCACCGCAGCACCGCAGGACCTCAGCACCGCAGCACCGCTTACTTCAGCCTCCGAGCGCCTCGGCGACCCGGGCGACCGCCGTCCGCTGGTCGTCGTCCAGCGGTGCGAGCCGGGCGTCGGTCGCCTCGTCGGCGAACCGGACCCTCGGCGCGTCCACCAGACCGGCCGAGGCTCGCGTCCACGCCGAGTGGAGCAGGAGCGGCACGCATTCGCCGCCCGGGGTCGCGAGCGTGGCGACGGGCCCGGCGCCGACGTTCGCCGCGTCGAACAGCTCGACGCGGAACCCGTCGTCGTTCAGCACCGGCTGGACGACCCAGCCGTCGGCGCCGCCGGGCCGCCCCCCGGGGCGCGGGACGAACGTGGGGGAGGTCACGAGGTCGGCCGGGTCGCTGTAGTCCCAGCGGGACCGGACAGCGAGGCTGCCCCGCTCGAACGACACGAGCGAGCTGGGCGTCTCCTCCGCCACCGCGGAGCGATCGAACCGGTCGGCGTAGAGCGATGCTGCCCGCTCGGTGACCCGGTCGGGCCGGCAACCCTGGTAGTCGACGTGGTGCAGCTCGGGTGCCTCCAGGCCCTCGGTGCTCCAGTCCATCGCCGACAGCTGGAGGTTCATCGACCAGTCCTCGCGCACCGACGCGCGGTGGGCGACCTCACCCGAGACCGGGTCGAACACCACCTCGGCGAGGGTGCTCGGCGCCATGCCCATGTTGTAGAGGCCGACCGACGCCGGGTTGACCGGCCGTCCCAGCACGTCGTGGTCGTCGGCCCGGATGTGCATCCCGAGGTCGACCAGGTCCATCCCCTCCCACACCACCGAGATGCCGTCGCTGTCGTCGTAGCGGGCGTAGAAGTGTCCCGCCGGGGGAGCGATGCGGCAGGTCACCGGCGTGAACGGAGTACCCGGTGGGGTGGCGAGCAGCTCGTCCTTGCGCACCAGCCACACGGGAGCGTCCGGGTCGACGGTGACCGTCCGCTCGCCGCCGAGGATCTCCCCCATGTCGGCTCGGAAGTTGCCCGAGTCCGACACGATCAGCCAGTCGCGGGTCTGGCTCACGGTGTGGGTCGAGCCCTGGAAGGCGATGCCGTCGAGCGGCCACACCTGCACCTCGGTGCTGTCGGGGTGCCACCACACCACCGACGGCGCCAGCGCGAAGCCGGCGTCGACCGCCGGTTCGAGCTTCGTCGTCCACATGCCGCCCCGGTCGGGGTCCACGACGGGGTGCGCCGAGCTGAGGAGCGTCGGCAGCAGCGTGTCGCCGAACAGGGCGGACGGTCTCCAGCTGTCGATCGTCCCGACCTCCGCCACGTACTCGAGGGTGGACGGGTCCAGCTCGACCGGCCGGCCGGCGTCCCACGTGGCGAAGAGGCGGTCGCCCCAGGGCAGGGGGGCGGTGTTCGCAGCGTTGAGCGGGCCGAAGGGCGAGCGGAAGCCGACCGCGTTGGCGGCGAACCACGCCGGCTGGATCTCCTGCAGGAGACGACCGGGCGTCTCGATCGCCCGGACCCGCCAGGCGAACCGGTCGGCCGCCGCGCCGTGGCACCCGGAGCGGAGCGAGAGGCGGATGGTGCAGCCGTTGTCGAACAGCCCGTACGGCGCCGTGCCGCTGATCATCGGAGCGGAGAAGAGCACCTCGCCGTCGATGTCGGACGGCCAGGACCCCGCCACCAGGCGCAGGTCCAGGTCCCCGTGGGTGCTCCTGGTGAGGCTGTCGGGCGTCGGCATGGCGGTCTCCTCGCTCCCCGGCCGGGTCCCCGTCGAGGTCCCCGGTGACGGTCGACCCGGTCAGGTATACGGTGTTTACCACGACGGGCTCAGGCAGGGGGTTGTGATGGATCGTCGGGGGTTCCTCCGTGGAGCGGCGGGTGGAGGCATGGCGTTGGCGCTGGGCTGGTCCGCCTCCTCGTGTGCGCCCGCCAACCCCTCCGACCCGCTCGGCGCCGGTCCCCACCCGCTCCCCGGCCCCAGCGGCGGGCGCGACACGTGGGCGCGGATGCCGGCGGCGTTCAACCGGCGGGTCACGAACGAGACGCCGCCCTCCGCGCTCGAGGTGCTCTCCGGGCAGCTCCCCGACGACCTGGCGGGCCACGTCTTCTTCCAGTCGCTGTCGCTCGGCCCCGACGACGCCGGCTTCAGCGGCGACGGGATGGTCTGGCGGGTCGACTTCGACGGCGACGTACCGATGATCCGCTCACGCATCCTGCGCACCACCGACTACCTGATGGCCCAGGCGTTCGCCTCCACCGGCTACCAGTTCGAGTCGAGGGGCATGATGCGGCTGGGCCCGCTGGGGCTGCAGAACCAGACGAACACCGCGCTGGTCGCGCTCGACGGCAACCGGCTGATCGCCACCGCCGACGGCGGCCGTCCGTGGGAGCTCGATCCCGCGACGCTCGACCCGGTGACGCCCGTCGGCCGCCTCGACGACTACCGGGCGCTCGTGGACCTGCCGGTGAACCGGCTGCTCTGCCCGATGAACATCACCAGCGCGCACCCGCCGTACGACCCGGAGACCGGTGAGTACTACGGCGTGTCGCTCTCGATCGTGCCGATCCCCGGGATGGTCTACTTCGAGGTCCTGGCCTGGGACGGGTCCGGTGCGATCAAGCGGGTGCCGGTGGTCCTGCCCGACCTCCAGCCGCTGCTCGTCAGCCAGAACGCGCACCAGATCTGCGTGACGAAGCACCACCTCGTGATCCTCGACGCGTCGGGCACCATCGAGGCGGGGAAGCTGATGAACCCGCCGAACTCGGCGGCGGCGGGCGACACGCAGGTGCCACGGCCGGTGTCGCACCTCTACGTCATCAGCCGTGACGACATCCGGTCCACGACGGCGGGAGTGGTCGCGCGGCGTGCAGTCGTGCCCCGCGAGTCGGGCCACCTCATGGTCGACTACGAGAGCACCCCCGACCGCCTGGTGGTCCACTCGGCGCACACCTCGGCGAGCGACTTCGCCGAGTGGGTCCAGCCGTATGACCGTCACCCTCGTGACCGCACGCCGGTGCGCAGCGATCTCGTCAACGCCATCACGCCGGTGAACTACGACGTCGGCGTCGTCGGCCGCTACGAGATCGACGCCCGCACCGGGCGCGTGTTGGACCAGCACGTCTACTTCGACGACTCGACGTGGGGCACGGGCGGCCTGGTGGCGCGGAACCCGCTGACCCCGAACGCAACCCTCGGCGACGTCTTCCACGCGAACTCCGGCTTCCCGACCGACATCGCCGTGGAGCGCGTGGCGCAGGGGTTCGTCGAGCACCCGTACCGGATCGTGCCGTTCGCCGAGCTGCCGTGGGACGGCCTGCCCTCCAGCCTCGTGCACACCGATCACGACGCCGGCCGGACCGTCGACGCCTTCTTCTTCCCGGGCGATCACTTCGGGTGGACCCCCACGTTCGTCCCGCGCAACGGCAGCGGCACCGGGAGTGCTGACGGCTACGTCGTGAGCGTCGTGTACAGCGACGAGCGGACCGAGCGCTCGTCGGGCACCGAGCTGTGGGTGTTCCGCGCCGACGACCTCGCGTCCGGTCCCGTCGCCCGCCTCGGCCGTCCCGACCTCGAGGTGCCGCTCACGCTGCACTCGATCTGGCTCGACACGACACGCAGCTCGCGCCCCGACTACCGGGTGGACGTCCGGTCCGAGCTCACCGAGCGGGCGTCGA
>JBIQID010000101.1:0-12200 GCA_044508215.1 Actinomycetota bacterium
GGTCAGCGGACGACGAAGTCGCCGCCCTCGACGTCGACCGTGACCGAAGCGCCCTCCTGGACCTTGCCCTCGAGGATGGCAACGGCGAGGCGGTCGCCGATCTCCCGCTGGATCAGCCGCTTCAGCGGGCGGGCGCCGAAGTCCGGGTCGTAGCCGAGGGTCGCCAGCGCGGTCCGCGCCGCGTCGGTGACCTCGAGCGTGATCCGGCGGTCGACGAGCCGTTCCCGCAGGCGGTCGAGCTGGATGTCGACGATGTGGACGATGTGCTCCGGCTGGAGCGGCTCGAACCGCACGATGTCGTCGAGCCGGTTGATGAACTCGGGACGGAAGAAGTCCTTCGGCTCGCCCTGCAGGTTCGACGTCATGATCAGCACGACGTTCGTGAAGTCGACGGTGCGACCCTGGCCGTCGGTGAGGCGCCCGTCGTCGAGCAGCTGCAGCAGCACGTTGAACACATCGGCGTGCGCCTTCTCGACCTCGTCGAGGAGGACCACCGAGTAGGGGCGCCGGCGGACCGCCTCGGTGAGCTGCCCGCCCTCGTCGTAGCCGACGTAGCCCGGGGGCGCGCCGATCAGCCGCGACACGGAGTGCTTCTCCATGTACTCGCTCATGTCGATGCGGACCATGGCCCGCTCGTCGTCGAAGAGGAAGTCCGCGAGGCTGCGCGCCAGCTCGGTCTTGCCCACGCCCGTGGGGCCGATGAAGAGGAACGAACCGATCGGGCGGTTCGGATCGGACAGCCCGGCACGGCTGCGGCGGATCGCGTTCGCGACCACCGACACCGGCTCCTCCTGGCCGACGACACGCTGGTGGAGCACCTCCTCGAGTCGGACGAGCTTCTGCATCTCGCCCTCCATGAGCCGGACCACCGGCACGCCGGTCCACTTGGACACGACCTCGGCGACGTCCTCCTCGTCGACCTCCTCCTTGAGGAACTTCCGTCCCTGCTGGAGCTCGCCGAGGCGAGCTGACGCTGCGTCGAGCCGGCGCTGCAGCTCGGGCAGCTGGCCGTAGCGGATCTCCGCTGCCTTCTCGAGGTCGGCCTCGCGCTCCATCTCCATGCGCTTCTGCTCGAGCTGCTCCTTCAGCGCGGAGATCTCGGTGATCGCCTCCTTCTCCTGCTGCCAGACGCCGATCATCGAGTCGCGCTGCTCCCGCAGGTTCGCGAGGTCCGCGTCGAGGGCGGCCAGGCGCTCCTGCGATGCCTCGTCGGTCTCCTTCGCCAGCGCGAGCCGCTCGATCTCGAGCCCACGGATGCGGCGCTCCACCTGGTCGATCTCGGTGGGCATCGAGTCGATCTCGATCCGAAGCTTCGAGGCCGCCTCGTCGATCAGGTCGATCGCCTTGTCGGGCAGGCGGCGGCCGGTCAGGTACCGGTCGGAGAGGACGGCGGCAGCGACCAGCGCGGAGTCCTGGATGCGGACGCCGTGGTGCACCTCGTACCGCTCCTTCAGGCCACGGAGGATCGAGATCGAGTCCTCGACCGACGGCTCGCCCACGTACACCTGCTGGAACCGGCGCTCGAGCGCGGCGTCCTTCTCGACGTACTTGCGGTACTCGTCGAGCGTGGTCGCGCCGACCATCCGCAGCTCGCCGCGGGCGAGCAGCGGCTTGAGCATGTTCGAGGCGTCCATCGCGCTCTCGCCGGTGGCGCCCGCGCCGACCACGGTGTGCATCTCGTCGATGAAGGTGATGACCTCGCCGCCGGCGTCGGAGATCTCCTTCAGCACGGCCTTGAGCCGCTCCTCGAACTCGCCGCGGTACTTGGCGCCCGCGACCATCGAGCCGAGGTCGAGGGAGATGACCCGCTTGTTCTTGAGCGACTCGGGGACGTCGCCCTCGACGATGCGCTGGGCGAGCCCCTCGACCACCGCGGTCTTGCCGACGCCCGGCTCGCCGATGAGCACCGGGTTGTTCTTGGTGCGCCGCGACAGCACCTGGATCACGCGGCGGATCTCCTCGTCGCGCCCGATCACCGGGTCGAGCTTCTGGCGGCGCGCCTCTGCCGTGAGGTCGCGTCCGTACTTCTCGAGCGACTGGTACTGGTCCTCGGGGTTCTGGGAGGTCACCCGGTGGGAACCGCGGATGCCCTGCAACACGTCGAGGACCTGCTGGCGCGTCACTCCGCCGAGGCGGGCCTGCTCCGGAGGCAACGACTCATCGGCGTCCGCGAGGGCGAGGAGCAGGTGCTCGACCGACACGTAGTCGTCGGACAGCTCGGATCGGGCCGCGTCCGCTGCGTCGAGGAGCTTGGTGAGCTCCCGCCCGATCTTCGTCTCGCCGCCGTGGGCTCGGGGCAGGCGCTCGACGGCCGCCTGGGCTCGCTCCCGCAGCATCCCCACCGGCATCCCGATCTTGTTGAGGACGGGCAGCACGATGCCGTCGTCCTGTGCGAGCAGCGCGGCGACGAGGTGGTCGGTGGTGACCTCGGGGTTCGCGTACTCGCGAGCGGAGCCCAGGGCCGCGAGCACGGCATCGTTCGTCTTGAGCGTCCAGGTGTTCGGATCGAGCGGCATGTGCGGTGTGGCCTCCTCGGCGTGGGGATCGGCGTCCTCACCAGCCTACCGGCACCTTGAGCGCAACACACTCAACTTTGCTGAGCGGATTTCGCCTAGCGTCGGCGGCGGCGCTGCCCCTGGTAGAGCACGATCTCCTGCCGCAGGGGCACGAGATCTCGCCGGTACTGCTTGTGGGTCTCGGCGACCGCCTGGTCGGCGGCCTCCCTGATGCGGTCGATCTCGTCGCGCAGGTCCTCCACCTCGGCCTCGAGCTGGAGCACCCGCTGGACCCCGGCGAGGTTCAGGCCCTCGTTCGTCAGCTCCTGGATCCGGCGCAGCAGGTCGATGTCGGCCTGGCTGTAGCGGCGGCTGTTGCCCCCGGTGCGGGCCGGAGCGACCAGGCCCTTGCGCTCGTAGATGCGCAACGTCTGCGGATGCATCCCGGCCAGCTCGGCAGCGACCGAGATGACGTAGACCGCCTGGTGGTACTCCGGCACGTCACACCTCCAGATCTGCCCTCGGAGAGGTCGTCGTCGCAGCGCGCAGCGCCTCGACCGCGGCTCGCTGCTCGTCGGTCAGCTCGGTGGGCACGGACAGCTCCATGGTCACGAGCAGGTCACCGTGGCCGTTGGCGGTCGGCACGCCCCGCCCTCGCACCCGGAACGTGCGACCGGAGGGGGTCCCGGGTGGCACCCGGATGGTGACGGCGTCGCCGTCGATGGTCGGCACCTTCACGTTCGCGCCGAGGACCGCCTCGTGGAACTCGATCGGGACGCTCACGGTGATGTGGTCGCCGTCGCGCCCGAACACCGGGTGCGGGTCGACCAGCACGCGCACGTACAGGTCGCCGGGCGGGCCGTTGTTCCGGCCAGGTCCGCCCTTGCCGCGCAGACGGATCTGCTGGCCGTCGCGGACGCCCTCGGGGAGGCGCACCTTCACCATGCGCGGCCGCGTCACGGCCCCGCGACCACCGCAGGTGGGGCACGGCGAGTCGATCACCGTCCCCTGACCGGCGCAGTTCCCGCACGGTCGGCTGAACGAGAAGAAGCCCTGGTTGTCGTCGAGGACGCCTCGGCCGTGGCACTCGGGGCACACCCGAGGGGTGGTCCCCGGCGCCGCCCCGGAACCGGAGCAATCAGGGCACGACACGTCGCTCATGAGGTTGACCGAGGTGGTCGCCCCGGCGATCGCGTCGGAGAACGAGATGTGCAGGTCGGTCTCGAGGTCGGCCCCGCGCTGCGGGCCCTGGCTGAACGGCCCGCCGGTGTGGGCGCCCTCACCCCGACCGAAGAGGTTGCCCAGGAGGTCGTTGAGGTCGGCGGCGCCCATGCCGCCCATCCCTCCCGTGCGGGGATCGAAGTGCCGGCCCGCTGCGCCGAGCGGGCCCATGGCCCGGGCCTCGTCGTACTCGCGGCGACGGGTCTCGTCGCCGATCACGTCGTAGGCGGCCGAGATCGCCTTGAACCGGTCCTCCGCTGCGGCGTCGCCGGGGTTCGCGTCAGGGTGGAACTGGCGCGCCAGCTTCCGGTACGCAGCGGTGATCTCCTTCGAGCTCGCGCTCGGCGACACCCCCAGCTCTGCGTAGTAGTCCTTCTCGAACCACTCGCGCTGGACCGCCATCTAGTCCCTGACCTTCACCATCGCCGCGCGGATGACGCGGCCCTTCCAGAGGTACCCGGCACGCATGACCTCCACGACCTCGGGCTCGTCGCTGCCGGAACCGGGCTCCGACAGGACGGCCTCGTGCACGTTGGGGTCGAACGGCACGTCGGCCGCGTCGACCTTCTCGAGGCCCTGCTTCTCGAGCGCGCTCTCGAGAGCTGCACGGATGGGGGCCACGTCCTCGGCGCCGTGCGCGATCGCTGCGTCGCACGCGTCGAGCACGGGGAGCAGCTCGGCAGCGAGACCTTCCGCGGCGCGGGCCACGAGCTCGGCGCGCTGGGCCTCGGTGCGCTTGCGGTAGTTCTCGAACTCCGCCTGCACCCGCCGGGCGATGTCGAGGTACTCGTCGCGCTCGGTGGTCACCTTCTCGAGGTCGGAGAGGGTCTCCTCGAGCACGGCCTCGACCGACAGCCCGTCCATCGGGTCGGTGGCGTCCGCGTCGGGATCCGGACCCGTGCCGAACAGCTCGTCGCCCTCGCCGGCGGACGAGGCCTCGGTGGCCTCATCCGCCGCGGCGTCGGGCTCCTCGACGGAGCCGGCCTCGGGATCGACCGACGCGGTCACGTCGTCGCTCACTTGGGCTCCTCTGCGTCGTCCTCGACGACCTCGGCCTCGACCACGTCCTCACCGTCGGCCGGGCCCTCGCCCTGGCCGGCTGCGGAGGCCTGCTGCGAGGCCTGCTCGTACACCTGCTGGCTGAACCGCTGGCTGGCGAGCATCAGCTGCTCGGTGGCGGTGCGGATCCGCTCCACGTCGCCGCTGTCGAGCGCCGAGCGGACGTCCGCGATCGACTGCTCGGTCTGGGCCCGGTCCTCGGGTGCCACCTTGTCGGAGCTCTCCTTCAGGAACTTCTCCGTCTGGTACACGAGGCTCTCGGCGCGGTTCCGCTCGTCGGCCTCCTCGCGGCGACGGCGGTCCTCCTCGGCGTGCGCCTCGGCGTCCTTCACCATCGCCGAGATGTCGTCCTTCGACAGGGCCGACTGGCCGGTGATCGTGATCGACTGCTCCTTGCCGGTGGCGCGGTCGCGGGCCGACACGTTCACGATGCCGTTGGCATCGATGTCGAAGGTGACCTCGATCTGGGGCACGCCGCGGGGAGCGGGCGGCAGGTCGACCAGCTGGAACTTGCCCAGCGTCTTGTTGAAGTCGGCCATCTCGCGCTCGCCCTGCAGCACGTGGATCTCCACCGACGGCTGCATGTCCTCGGCCGTGGTGAACGTCTCGGTCTTGCGCGTGGGGATGGTCGTGTTCCGCTCGATGAGCTTCGTCATCACGCCGCCCTTGGTCTCGATGCCGAGGGACAGCGGCGTCACGTCGAGCAGCAGGACGTCCTTCACGTCGCCCTTCAGCACGCCCGCCTGGATGGCGGCACCCATGGCCACCACCTCGTCGGGGTTCACGCCCTTGTGCGGTTCCTTGCTGAGGATCGAGTGCGCCAGCTCCTGCACCGCGGGCATGCGGGTGGAGCCGCCCACCAAGATGACGTGGTCGATCTGGTCGACCGACAGCCCGGCGTCCTTGATCGCCTGCTCGAAGGGGGTGCGGCAACGCTCGAGCAGCCGAGCGGTGAGCTCTTGGAACTTCGAGCGGCTGAGCGTCTCGTCGAGGTGCAGCGGCCCCTGGTCGGTGGCCGTGATGAACGGCAGGTTGATCTGCGTCTGCTGCACCTGCGACAGCTCGATCTTGGCCTTCTCGGCGGCCTCCTTGAGGCGCTGGCTGGCCATGTTGTCCTTCGCCAGGTCGACGCCGTGCGCCGACTTGAACGTGTCGACCAGCCAGTCGATGACGGCCTGGTCCCAGTCGTCGCCACCGAGGTCGGTGTCACCGGAGGTGGACTTCACCTCGAAGACGCCGTCGCCGATCTCGAGCACGGACACGTCGAAGGTGCCACCACCGAGGTCGAAGACGAGGATCGTCTGGTCCTCGCCCTCCTTGTCGAGGCCGTAGGCGAGGGCTGCCGCCGTGGGCTCGTTGATGATGCGGAGCACCTCGAGCCCAGCGATCTGACCGGCCTCCTTGGTGGCCGTGCGCTGGCTGTCGTCGAAGTACGCGGGCACCGTGATGACGGCCTGCGTGACCGAGTCGCCCAGGTAGGCCTCGGCGTCGCGCTTCAGCTTCATGAGCGTGCGCGCGGAGATCTCCTGCGCCGTGTACTTCTTCCCGTCGATGTCGACGCTCCAGTTGGTGCCCATGTGGCGCTTCACGGAGCGGATCGTGCGATCGGGGTTCGTGATCGCCTGGCGCTTGGCCACCTCGCCGACCAGCACCTCGCCGTCCTTCGAGAACGCGACGACGGACGGTGTGGTGCGCTGGCCCTCGCTGTTCGGGATGACGACCGGCTCGCCCGCCTCGAGGACGCTGACGACGGAGTTGGTCGTGCCGAGGTCGATGCCGACTGCCTTGGCCATGTGGGTGCTCTCCTCACTGCCCGCGTGCGACGCGGTGCTGACGACTTGGGGGAAGACGGGTGCTGGGTGGGACCGCGAGAACGGCACCGCTCCGACCGGCCCTGCGCCAGTGTAGGGAGGCGGCGTGACGTTCCCGCACGTCCAGAACGATGACCAGCATAAAAGTTGAGTCCCCCTTTGACAACCTCGTGGGGTCGGAGGGGCAGACTCAACCTGAGCCAGGTGCGGAGCTGGCGGCGTCGGGGGCGTCGCCGTACCGTGTCCGCCCATGTCGTACGACCTGATCCTGCTGCGGCACGGCGAGAGCGAGTGGAACCAGCTGAACCTCTTCACCGGCTGGTACGACTGCGACCTGACCGAGAAGGGCCGCTCCGAGGCGTCGGCCGCCGGCGAGGTGGTCGAGGCCTCGGGGCTGCGACCCACCCTCCTCCACACCTCGCTCCAGGTCCGGGCCATCCGCACCGCACAGCTGGCGCTCGACCGCATGGGCCGCTCGTGGCTGCCCGTCCGGCGTCACTGGCGCCTCAACGAGCGCCACTACGGCGACCTCACCGGGCGCAACAAGGCCGAGACGGCGGCCAAGTACGGCGAGGACCAGGTGAAGGTCTGGCGTCGCAGCTACGACGTGCCGCCGCCTCCCATCTCCGCCGACAACGAGTACGACCCCAACTCCGACGAGCGGTACGCCTCGATCCCGCCGGACCTGCTGCCGCGCAGCGAGTGCCTGGCGGACGTGGTCGCCCGGATGCTGCCGTACTGGTTCGACGTGATCGTGCCGGACCTCCAGGCCGGGCACACGGTCCTCGTGGTGGCGCACGGCAACTCGCTGCGGGCGCTCGTGAAGCACCTCGACGGCATCTCCGACGAGGAGATCCCCGAGCTGAACATCCCCACCGGCATGCCGCTCCACTACCGGCTGGGCGACGACATGCTCCCGGCGGAGCGCCGTCCGACCGCCGAGCGATACCTCGGTGATCCGGCTGCCGCCGCTGCGGCCGCAGCCGCGGTCGCAGCGCAGGCCAGCTCCGGCTGAGGTCCTGCCGGCGGGCTAGAAGCCGCCGGAGCCGTGGGCGTGGTCGCAGGCGCGCTCCTCGCCCTCGGGGATCTGCCCGCCGCCCACGCCTTCGAGCGCAGCGAAGGGGCCGCAGCGGTGCGGCGTGATCCACACGTGGAACATCGGCGCCGGGCTCAGCTTCCTACCGAAGCTGCAGCCCCCGTCGAACGACGTCAGCCCGACGAGGCGGGGCGGGTCCGCCTGCGAGAAGCACAGGTCGTCGTGCACGTGGTACTGGATCAGCGCGCCACCGTCGTTCGGCACGGTGTCGAGCGTGTACGAGGTCGGCAGCATGTACATGGCCGCCACCAGCTCCCGGCCTCCGCCGCTCGTGTCGTAGACGAGCGACTCGGGCTCGTCCGGGTCGAAGAACCGGTCGTCGTCGATCGAGCTCCACAGCATGAAGTGCTCGTGGCCGGTG
Source organism: Actinomycetota bacterium (assembly GCA_044508215.1). Lineage (GTDB taxonomy): Bacteria > Actinomycetota > Acidimicrobiia > Acidimicrobiales > Microtrichaceae > JAEZFI01. The sequence goes on from JBIQID010000101.1 coordinate 8,044, forward strand.
AACCCGTCGCCGATGCTGCGGTAGCCGGCGGCCTCGGCCACCGCCGGGTCCGACCACTGCGGCAGGCGGTCGAGCGTGCGCTTCAGCAGGTCCTCCGCCCACTCCTGCTGCTCCTCGGTGACGCCGTCGATGCCCGAGAGGTCCACCGGCTCGGCGGGGTCGAACGGCTTGGGCGGGGCCGTCGTCCCGGTGGCACCGGCCCCGCCGTGCCCGTGGCCCGTGGAACCGGCGGCGTGCCCTCCGGCGTCGCCGTGGTCGCCGTGCGTGCCGGCCCCGGCGAGCGCCGGCACCGCGAGGAGCAGCGTGGCGACGGCGACCGGGAGGACGGCCACGTCGGCGAAGGCCCCCGCGGGACGGCGGCGGGGCCGGGTGATGAGCGACCCCGCGGCGAGAATCGAGATCGACGCCATGGCCGCTGCGAGGCCGTCGGTGAGCTCCACCGGCTCCGGCTCGCTCAGCGCGTCCACGAACCCGACGCCGATCGTTCGACTGGCGGCCCAGGTCCCCAGCGCCGCTGCGCCCACGGCGACGGCCGCAGCCGCGGTGGGGCGGGTGGGTCGGACGAGGAGCGCCGCGCCGACCACGCACTGCAGCACGGCGGCCGTGATGAACATCCACACCAGCACGCTGTCGTCGGCGTGCGCGCCGATCACGGCTGCGTGGACCAGCCCTGCGCCGATCGACATCGCCCCGGCCAGCTGCGCCGCCGGCCCTGCGGTCGGGTGCTGCGTCTCGATCATCCAGGCCCCCCTCGGCCGACGTGTCCGAATCGTACCCGGCCACGTCGGGCGCAGATCCGGTCACTAACCTCGCCACGTCGGCTCGACGTCGACAGATCGCGCGGAGGACCGATGACCGACACCATGACCGACTTCTCGCAGGGCAGCGCCACCGACGTGGCGGCCGCTGCGTACGACGCCACCAAGGTCTACGGGAGCGGCGACACCCAGGTCACGGCGCTCGACCACGTGACCTGCCAGTTCATGCGCAGCCAGTTCACGGCGATCATGGGCCCGTCGGGCTCCGGCAAGTCCACGCTCATGCACTGCCTGGCCGGCCTCGACCGCCTCACGAGCGGCACGGTGACCATCGCCGGCGTCGACCTCTCGACGCTCGACGAGAAGGGCCTCACCCTGCTGCGCCGCGACCAGGTGGGCTTCATCTTCCAGGCGTTCAATCTGATCCCGACGCTCACCGCCAAGGAGAACATCACGCTCCCGATGGACCTCGGTGGCCGCAAGCCGGACACCGCCTGGGTCGACCAGGTGGTGGGCACCGTGGGCCTCGCCGACCGGCTCACGCACCGCCCGAGCGAGCTGTCCGGTGGCCAGCAGCAGCGCGTCGCCGTGGCCCGGGCGCTCGCCAGCCGCCCGCAGATCATCTTCGCCGACGAGCCCACCGGGAACCTCGACAGCCGCACCGGCACCGAGATCCTCACCTTCATGCGCGCCGCCGTCGACGAGCTGCACCAGACGATCGTGATGGTCACCCACGACCCGTCCGCCGCCGCGTACGCCGACCGGGTCGTGTTCCTGGCCGACGGTCGCATCGTCGACGAGATGGCCGAGCCCACCGCCGCCCTCGTCCTCGACAAGATGAAGCACCTGGGCGGCTGACGTGCCACTCCCGCGTCGGCGCCGTGCCGCAGCACGGTCGCCCCTCCTGCGCCGCGGGTAGGTCCGAGTGCTCCGCATCGCCCTGAAGGGCGTGCTGGCGCGGAAGCGCCGGCTGCTCACGACCGCCATCGCCGTCGTCTTCGGCGTCGCCTTCATCTCCGGGACCGCCGTGCTGTCGGACGTGCTCGAGCGCTCCGTCAACGACCTGGTCGACGACGCGTACCGCGGCGTGGACGCGGTGATCCGCTCGGCGGACGCCGAGGAGGACCCGTTCGCTCCCGTCCCGATCCGCAAGCCGATCGACGACGGGTTGGTCGAGGTCGCGGCCGCGGCCGAGGGCGCCCGCAGCGCTGCCGGACAGATCCAGCTGGCCGCCACGATGCTCGACGCGGACGGCGAGCCCACCAGCTCGTTCGGCCCGCCCACCTTCGTCACGAACTACATCGAGGACGACACCCTCTCGAGCGGCCGGATCACCGAGGGCGAGGTCCCGTCCGGTCCCGACCAGGCGGCGATCGACTTCAAGACCGCCGAGGACATGGGCTTCAGCCTGGGCGACACCGTCACCGTCCTCGTCGCGCAGGGCGCCAGCCGCTTCGAGGTCGTCGGCATCGGCGGCATCGGCGAGGACGGCACGAAGGCGTCGGGTGCCCGAGTGGTGCTCCTCGACCTGCCGACCGTCCAGCAGCTGGGCGGGATGGAGGGGAAGGTCGGCCTCGTCACCGTCGCAGCCGAGGACGGCGTGTCGCAGGTGGAGCTGGTCGAGTCGCTCCGAGCGCTCGTCACGCCCGACCTGGAGGTGGTCACCGGCGACGCGTTCGTGGCCGAGAACCAGGCGCAGATCGCGCAGCTCACCGACATCGTCACCGACCTGGTCGCCGCGTTCGGCTGGATCGCAGCGTTCGTCGGGACGTTCGTGATCTACAACACGTTCTCCATCCTCATCGCGCAGCGGACGCGCGAGATGGCGCTCCTCCGGGCGGTGGGGGCGAGCCGCCGCCAGATCATGGGCTCGGTGCTCGTCGAGGCGTTCGCCACGGGCGTCGTCGCCGCCGCGCTCGGCCTGTTCGCGGGCTTCTGGCTGGCCACCGCCATGAAGGCGTTCCTCGGCAACCTCCTCTCGGTGCCGTCAGGCCTCCCGCGCCTGACGCCCACGGCGGTGTGGACGTCCCTCCTGGTCGGTGTCGTGGCGACGGTGGTCTCCGCGCTGCTGCCGGCGTTCCGGGCCACGCGCATCCCTCCCGTCGCAGCGATGAGCGACGTGCAGTCCGAGAGCCGTGGCGTGGGTCGGGCCCGGATCGCAGCGGGCGTGGTGCTGGTCCTCGTGGGCGGAGCCTCGGTGACCCTGGGGCTGACCCGCACGTGGCGACCTCCGCTCCAGTGGATCGGCATCGGTGGCGGGCTGCTGTTCGTCGCCCTCGCCGTGCTGGGACCCGTCTTCGCCGCGCCCGTCAGCCGGCTCCTCGGCCGACCGGTGTCGGCGATGCTCGGCATCAGCGGACGCCTCGCCCAGGAGAACGCCGCCCGCAACCCGAAGCGGACCACGGCGACCGGAGTGGCGCTCACCATCGGCGTCGCGCTGGTGACCGTGATCACCGTGGTCGCGTCGTCGGTGAGCACGAGCTTCGAGCGCGCCTACCAGGAGCAGCTGCTCGCCGACCTGGTGATCGACGCCGGCGGGTTCGCGAACCCGGTTCCCACGAACGTGCGGGAGGAGGTCGCGGAGGTCGAGGGCGTGGCAGCCGCGTCGTCGATCCGGTTCACCCAGGTCCGGTTCCTCGACTCGAAGCGAGCAGGGGAGCTGCGCCAGCGGAGCGCCGAGGAGCAGGAGCGCGACCCCACCGGACGTGGTCTCGTGGGAGTCGGCGGACCGGTCGGCGAGGAGATGGACGTGATCGCCACGGATCCCTCCGCGCTGGCCGCGGTCGTGGACCTCGGCGAGCTCGACCCCGGCCCCGAGGCGCTCGAGCCCGGCACGGTGTTCCTCACCACCACCGAGCTGGAGGACAACGGGTGGGAGGTCGGCGACGAGCTGCGGGTGTGGAGCACGCAGTCGGGCGAGACCACGTGGCGGATCTCGGGGACGATGACGAAGTCGTTCGGCGACCTGGGCGCGCTGATCAGCTACGAGACGTACGACCAGGTGACCTCACCCGAGCGCCGCGCCGACAGCCAGGTGTTCGTGGACGTCGCCGACGACGCGTCGGTGACCGCGGTGGCCGACCGGGTGCAGGAGCGGCTGGACGAGATCGCGCCCGTCGCCCGGGTGCAGACGGTCACCGAGTACATCGCCGAGATCTCGTCGCAGATCCAGACGTCGCTCAACATCGTCTACGTGCTCTTGGGCCTGGCCGTGGTGGAGGCCCTGATCGGCATCTCGAACACGATCGCCCTGTCCGTCTTCGAGCGGACGCGCGAGATCGGGCTCCTCCGGGCGGTGGGCATGGGGCGGCGTCAGCTCCGCCGGGCCATCCGCTGGGAGGCCGCGATCATCGCCACGTTCGGATCGCTGCTGGGCCTGGTGATGGGCGCGGTGTTCGG
>JBIQID010000102.1:0-11838 GCA_044508215.1 Actinomycetota bacterium
CTCGCCGACCTGAGCGAGGAGCTCGCCCACCGTGCGCACCACGATCCGCTCACCGGGCTGGGCAACCGCTCGCACCTCGTCGAGCTCGCCGGCGAGCTGATCGACGACGGCGAGGCCGGTGCCGCCACCCTCCTGTTCGTGGACCTCGACGGGTTCAAGCCCGTCAACGACCAGCACGGCCACGAGGCCGGCGACGCGGTGCTGGTCGAGATCGGTCGGCGGCTGCGCGACGTCTCGGGCGAAGGGGCCGTCGTCGCACGGCTGGGCGGCGACGAGTTCGCCGTGCTGGTGACCGGTCCGGGATCCGAGCTCGAGGGCACAGCGCTTCGAGCGAGGCTGGACGAGGCGCTCCTGGCGCCGATCGACGTGGGCACCACGAGCGTGTCGGTGGGAGCGAGCATCGGCCTCGCCGTGAGCGGAGCGGACGGCTCCACGATCGACGACCTGCTGCGCGCCGCCGATGCACGGATGTACGAGACGAAGGCCAGCCGGCGCCCCGTCCGTGCCGGAGCCCGGTGAGCTGCGTCACGGGAGCTGAGCTGGGCACGATGCGGCACGATGCGGCGTCGGCGCCGGCACAGGCAGAAACCGAGATCGAGGCGCCCGGGATCAGACATCGGGGCCGCTCGGGTTCAGGAGCGGACCGGACCCCTGGGACGACCCGAGCACACGTCCGGCGCGCAGCACCGTGACCGGACCGTCCTCGCTGACGACGATGACGGTCGCCGACGGGTCGTCGAAGCTGTAGCGGCGGCCCGACGTGTGCCGCATGCCCCGGTAGGCATCGATCTCGGCTTCGGCCTGGGGACTGGGCACCAACCGCACTCCCAGGTGTCGCAGGACGCCAGCGCGGTCGAAGATCGCCGCGCCGTCGATCTGAGCGAGCACGTGGCGCAGCGGAGCGAGGTCGGCCGGGCGGCCGATGTCGAGCGGTGGCGGCGTCGGCAGGCGGAGCTGGAACGCAGGCGGAAGCGGGCCGTCCACCGAGCGGAGGACGAGGGAGGAACCGATCCCACGTGCCCCCAGGTCGTGCACTGCGAACTCGAGCATCGTCTCGAGCACGTCCTGTTGGCGTTCGTCGCCTCGGCACGCGGTGACCGCATCGATCCAGGCGTTCACGGGGGCTTCGTGGTGCCACCGGAGGCCGTCGTGGCGCAGCACGCCGAACGGCCCGACGAGGCGCACGCTGCCGGCGGGGTGCCGCTGCACGAGCACCGCCCCCATGACCTCGGACAGCACCACCATGTCGCGTTCGGAACCGGCCGGCCGGTCGAAGACCACCAGCTCGTCGGACCCGTCCGGCCGCAGCACGACCCAGCTCGAGATCCCGTCGGCGAAGGGGCGCGCCCCCTTCCGGGAGGCCCGGTCGAACGGCCGGTGGTCGATGTGGAGGCCCGATGGTGCGTCCCAACCCTCGGCGGGGACCTCGGGAGCGACGATCGCCCCGTAGCTGGGCACCCTGCGCTCGTGGATCCGGGGGCGGAGGGCGTAGTCGAGCTCGGGGAGCAGCAAGGACCAACGAGGGTCCGAGGCGTCCAGCCCGAAGCCCTCGTCGGCCAGCTCCTCGGTGAGGCGACGGAGACGGCGGCTGGAGCGGGCCTCCGAAGGGTCCTGGTCGGAAAGGCCCTGGTCCACCCCGCCCTGGTCGGCTCCGCCCTGGGCGGCCGGGCCGTCCGGCGGCTCCCGGTCGGGGACCACCTCGGTCACGCTGCGTCCACTCCGGTGGTCCGGCCGGCCTCGCCCGTCTGCACCCGCCAGAGCGCCGCGTAGAGGCCGCCCTCGTCGAGCAGCTCCTCGTGCGTGCCCGCCTCCACGATGCGACCGGCCTCCATCACGTGGATGCGGTGAGCGTGTCGGATCGTGGAGAGGCGGTGGGCGATCACCAGCGCGGTCCGCCCGAGCGCCACCTTCTCGAGGGACCGTTGGATCGCCGCCTCGGTCTCGTTGTCGACCGCCGAGGTCGCCTCGTCGAGGATCAGCACCGCCGGGTCGCGGAGGATCGCCCGAGCGATCGTGAGGCGCTGCCGCTGCCCGCCCGACAGCTTCTGCCCGCGCTCGCCCACCACCGTGTCGAACCCGTGCGGCATCGCCTCCACGAAGTCGAGCGCTTCCGCCAGGTCGGCGGCACGGCGGATCTGGTCGTCGGACGCGTCCGGGTCCCCGTAGGCGAGGTTCTCCCTGACGCTGCCGTGGAAGAGGAACACGTCCTGCGACACGAAGCCCGTGGCACCCCGCAGCGAGGCGAAGCTGAGCTGATCGATCGGGACGCCGTCGAGGGTGATGCGCCCGGAGGTGGGCTCGTACAGCCGGAGGAGCAGCTTCACCACGGTCGACTTGCCCGACCCGGTGGCCCCCACGATGGCGTGGGTCTCCCCTGCCGGCACCTCCAGGTCGAACCCGCGGAGCACCTCCGTGGGGCTCGATGGATAGGCGAAGTGCACGTCCTCGAAGCGGATCTCGCCGCGGACGGGGTGCGGCAGCTGCCGGTGCCCCTCGGTGATCGAGGGCTCCACCTCGAGCAGACCGAAGATCCGGCGGCACGATGCCATCGCTCGCTGGTACAGGTCGAGCGTCTCGCCCAGGTCGGCGAGCGGCCACAGCAGCCGCTGGGTCATGTACACGAGCACCGAGAACAGCCCGATCTCCAGCTCGCCGCGCAGGGCGGCTCGGCCGCCGACCACGAGGGTCATGATGAAGCCGGTGAGCACGGCCGTGCGGATGAGCGGCCGGAAGGCGGTCGACAGCCGGATCGCGTCCCGGTTGACCTGCTGGTAGTGGTCGCTGTCGGCCTCGACACGGGCGGCGTCGCGGGCCTCGGCGTTGAACGCCTTGATCGTCGCGATGCCACCGAGCCCGTTCGTCAGCGAGTCGGCGATGTTCCCGGCAGCGGCGCGGACCTTCGCGTAGCGCGGTTGCAACCGGCGCTGGTAGAGGAGCGAGCCAGCGATGATCACGGGGATCGGGAGGAACGACAGCACCGCGAGCAGCGGCGAGATCACGGCGAAGGCGACACCGACGAACGCCACGTTCGCAGCGGTGATCAGCAGCTTGTGGACCCCCATGTCCAAGAAGCGCTCCAGCTGGTTGACGTCGTCGTTGACGACCGCCGTGATGCCGCCCGACGTCAGGTCCTCGAAGTACGACATCTCCAGCCGCTGGACGTGCCGGTAGGTGTCCATGCGCGCTTCGTGCTCGATCGTCTGGGCGAGGTTCCTCCAGGTGACCACCGCGACGTACTCGGTGAGCGACTCGACGATCCACACGAGGGCGGTGATCACCGCCAGCACGGTCAGCTGTTCGAAGCGGTCGTCGAGGTCGAAGATCCGCCCGATGAACGACTGCTCCTCGTTGACCACCACGTCGACCGCGGCGCCGATCAGCAGCTCGGGGGCGACGTCCGCGGCCTTGTTCAGGAGCGACATCGAGGTGGCGAGCGCGACCCGGCCACGGTGGCCCTTCGCGTACCGCCAGAGGGATCGCAGGGGCGGCTCCTCCGACAACGGGATGGTGTTGGTGGGGCCGCGGACCACGAGGTGACCCTACAAGCGCGCCTCTGCGGATCGATCCGACATTTCGACCGCCGTCGTGGTCGCCCGACCGTGCGACGGGTACGTGCCGCGGGATGCTTGGCCCGGACCCCCGAGCCGCTGATCTGCCTGCCGTGGAGGTGCGAGGCCTCACGAAGCGGTACGGCGACATCGTGGCGGTGGCGGACATCGACCTCCGCGTCGAGGTGGGCGAGTGCGTGGGGATCCTCGGGCCGAACGGCGCCGGGAAGACCACCGCGCTCGAGATGATCGAGGGGCTCCGGCAGCCCGACAGCGGCACGATCTCGGTGCTCGGGGAGGCGCCGTGGCCTCGCAACCCACGCCTGCTCCCCCGGATCGGCGTGCAGCTCCAGGCGACCGGGTTCATCGACAAGCTCACGGCCTTCGAGCAGCTGCGGACCATCGCCGACCTCTACGGCGTGGCACCGTCGCGCGCCGAGGCGGTCCTCGAGCTGGTCGGCCTCGCGGGGAGGGGCGGCACCCCGTCGGACAAGCTGTCGGGCGGTCAGCGCCAGCGGCTCGCCACCGCCTGTGCGCTGGTCCACGACCCGGAGCTGCTCTTCCTCGACGAACCGTCAGCCGGGCTCGATCCCGGTGCTCGTCGCCAGCTGTGGGACGTGGTGGAGGCTGCCCAGGCGTCGGGCACCACGGTGATCCTCACCACCCACTACATGGACGAGGCAGAGGCCCTGTGCGACCGCGTCGCGATCATGGACCGTGGGCGGATCCTCGCCTTCGACACCCCGCCGGGGCTCATCAGGTCGCTGGACGCACCGACCCGGGTCATCCTTCCGCCGGGCGCCCTGAGCGACGACGAGGTGGCCGCCATCGGTGGTGTCGACACCGTCGAGACGGAAGCGGGCGCGCTGGTGCTCGGGACCCGCGACCCGGCGAAGGTCCTGGCGGTGCTCGCCGAGCGTGAGGCCCTCGCCGGCCTGCAGGTCCGCTCGGCCACCCTCGAGGACGCGTTCATCGAGATGACCGGCCGGTCGCTGCGCTCCGAAGGCGACGACGACGATCGGTCCGACGGTGATCCGGTGCAGGAGCGGCGGTGAGGAGCTGGCGGTCCCTGTCGCGGGCGATGTGGGCGGGGTTCAGCCGGGACCGGGCGTCGCAGTTCTTCTACTTCCTCTTCCCGCTCATGTTCCTGGTGATCTTCGGGCTCCTCTTCGGCGGGGAGTCCGGCCGCATCCAGCTGGGCGTCGCCGGCGGGGGCGACCTGATCGACCGACTGCCGAGCGGCATCGTGGACGTCGAGCGGTTCGACGACTTCTCGGACGCGGTGGACGCGGTGCGCGACGGTGACCTCTCAGCGGCGGTCCGCCAGGACGGCGACCGGCTCGACCTGCGCTTCTCGGCGATCGACCAGGTCGCCGCCGGCACGGCGCAGGGCGTCCTGCGGTCGATCGTCGGCGAGGCGAACCAGGAGGCCTCCGGCCAGCCACCGCGCTACCGGCTGGACGCAGAGCAGGTCGAGGACGCCTCCTTCGAGCCGATCCAGTTCCTCACGTCGGGGATCCTCGCCTGGGGCGTCGCGATGGGCGCAGCGTTCGGAGCCTCGCTGAACCTGGTGACCTGGCGGAAGAACCACGTGCTGCGCCGCCTCCGGCTCGCCCCGGTGTCGTCGCTGTCGATCGTCGGGGCCCGCGTCGGGGTGAGCCTCGGGATCGCGGTGCTGCAGGGCCTCCTGTTCGTGGGCGTGGCCCTCACTCCCCCGTTCGGCCTCCAGCTCACCGGGGACTCCTGGGCACTCCTCCCCCTCCTCCTCGCCGGGACCCTCGCGTTCATGTCGATCGGCCTGCTCGTCGGCTCGCTCGTTCGGACTGAGGAGGCGGCGTCGGGTGCCGTCAACCTGATCATCCTCCCGATGGCCTTCCTGTCGGGAGCGTTCTTCGATCCCTCGGCGCTCCCTGGCTGGATCGAGGCGATCTCGTGGGTGCTCCCGATGAAGCACATGACGGCGGGCATGCTCGACGTGATGGTCCGCGAGGGGAACCTGGCCAGCGCGCTCGGCCACCTGGGCGTCCTCGTCGCGTTCGCGCTGGTCGTCTCGCTGGTGGCAGCCCGGTTCTTCTCCTGGGAGGACGCGTAGAGCAACCGCCACGGAGTCGATCCGGCGCGGCCGGAGGAGGCGTACGCTTCGGCCATGCCGGCGGTGGACGACGTGGCCACGCTGCTCGATGCAGCGGACGCCGCCTACGCGGTCGAGCGCCTCGGGGCGACGGAGCAGCTGCTCGGGAGCGCCTTCAAGCTCCTCCGTGCGTCGGGCGACCGCCAGCAGGCGGCACGGGTCGCGATCGAGCTGGCGTGCCTCTGCTCGACCGCCGACCGCTTGCCGGTGGCCCGCGGCTGGGTCGAGCGGGCGCGCACCCTCCTCGACGCCGTGGGTCCGTGCGTCGAGCACGGCTACCTCGAGCTGGCGTTCATGGCGTGCGAGCGGCCGGACGTCGACGACCTGCTGGCGAGCGCCGAGCGCGCGCTCGCTGTGGCGATCGAGTTCGGCGACGCCGAGCTCGAGGCCAGGGCGATGGCCGACGGAGGCCTCGCGCTCGTCTGCCAGGGCCGTCTCTCCGACGGCTTCTCGCGCCTGGATGCGGCCCTCACCGCAGTCGTCTCCGGGGAGGTCGGCGAACGCAGCGGTGCGATCTGCCTCTGCTCGATGCTCACCGCATGCGACCGGGCCGGCGACCTGCAACGGGCTGAGCAGTGGTCGACGCTCGTCCGCGAGGCGGTGGAGCCTGCTGGAGGCGTGCCGCGCTCGCTGTCGACCCACTGCCGGATGGCGTACGGCTCGGTCCTCGCCGCCACGGGCCGCTGGAGCGAGGCCGAGGCCCTGATCGTCGAGGCGCTCGGCCCCGATGACTCCCCCAGCGTGAGCCACCGCGCCTTGACCAGCGCACACCTCGCATCGCTGCGCATCGCGCAGGGGCGCCTCGACGAAGCGGCGGAGCTGCTCGCTCCCTTCGAGGACCAGCTCGTGAGCTGCGAGCCGCTCGCTCGGCTCCACCACCTGCAGGGTGACGCTCCGCTCGCAGCGGCGGTGCTCGAACGAGGGCTGAGGGCGCTCGTGGGTGACGTCGTGCGGTCGGCGCCCCTGCTCGCGCTCCTGGTCGAGGTCCACCTCACCCGTGGCGACGTGACGGCCGCGGGTGCAGCTGCCGCGGCGCTGGCGCAGGCCTCGGCGATCGCCGACCTGCCCGCCGTCGTCGCAGAGGCGGCCCTCGCGGAGGCACGCGTGGCGGCCGCGGGCGGTGCGATCGAGGCCGCGGCCCCCGCCTACCGACGTGCGATCACGGCGCTCGGCACCGACCGGCCCCACCGATCCGCCACCGCGCAGCTCGAGCTGGCAGAGCTCCTCGCCGGAGCGGGTGACGCGCCGGCGGCGATCGCCGAGGCCCGTGCCGCGCTCGCGTGCTTCCGCCGGCTGGGTGCAGCACGCGACCGTGACCGCGCCACGGCGCTCCTCCGGGGCCTGGGCGACCGGAGCGGTCCCCGCCCGGCTCAGGACCAGGACCTGTCGAGCTCGCTCAGCCCACGGGAGCTGGAGGTGCTGGCGCTCATCGCCGGCGGCCTCACCAACGCCGGGATCGCCGAGCGGCTGTACATCTCCCCGAAGACCGCGGAGCACCACGTGGGCCGCATCCTCTCGAAGCTCGGGCTGAACCGGCGCGCCGAAGCCGCTGCGCTCGCGGTCCGCCTCGGAGTGGGCGAGGATTCCCCCATCCCCTGAACCGGGGCGCCGATGGGGGTTTCCCCCGATGTGGGGGCCCCGCAGGAGGCGCATCGTGGCTGCAGCCGGACGTTCCGGTGCCACTGACGGGGAGGGACCCGATGGAGATGGAGACCAGGATCGATGAGATCGCACCGGACGTGTTCCGGCTCTCGACCGTGATCGAGGACGTCGCTCCCGGCGGCTTCTCGTTCAACCAGTTCCTGATCAGGGACGAGCAGCCGTTCCTGTTCCACACCGGGATGCGGGCGCTGCACCCGCTGGTGTCCGAGGCGATCGGGCGGATCGTGCCGGTGGACTCGCTCCGCTGGATCTCGTTCGCCCACGTCGAAGCCGACGAGTGCGGCGCGATGAACCACTTCCTCGCCGGCGCACCGCAGGCCGAGGTGGTGCACGGAGCGCTGGCGTGCATGGTCTCGCTGAACGACCTCGCCGACCGCCCGCCGGTGGTGATCGGTGACGAGCCGCTCGACCTCGGCTCCCACCGGCTGCGGTTCATCGCCACGCCGCACGTGCCCCACAACTGGGAGAGCGGCATCTGGTTCGACGAGACCACCGGCACGCTCCTCTGCGGCGACCTGTTCACCACCACCGGGGACGGCCCTGCCGTGGTGGAGGACGACCTGGTCGACCGCGCCATGGAGGCCGAGGAGCTGTTCAGCCAGACGGCCGTGTCCCCTGGCTTGTACTCGACCCTCGACCAGCTGGCCGCGCTCGAGCCCACGACCCTCGCCACGATGCACGGTGCGTCGTTCCGCGGCGACGGGGGGACCCAGCTCCGGGCGCTCCGAGCCGCGTACTCGGCAGCGGCCGCCGAGCCCGAGCCGGCCTGGTACTGACCTCCCCGAGCTCGTTCAGGCCACCTCGGTGGCCGCGCCCACGAACTGCGCCTGGTGCAGGGCGTGGTAGGCGCCGCCCAGCTCGAGCAGCTCCTCGTGGCTGCCCTGCTCCACGATCCGGCCCGCCTCCATCACCAAGATGGTGTCGGCGTCCCGGATCGTGGAGAGCCGGTGGGCGATCACGAAGCTGGTGCGCTCCTTGCGGAGCGCCGCCATCGCCTCTTGGATCAGCACCTCGGTCCGGGTGTCGACCGAGCTGGTCGCCTCGTCGAGGATGAGGATCGACGGGTTCGCGAGGAACGCACGGGCGATCGTGAGGAGCTGCTTCTCGCCGGCGCTCACGTTGCCGCCCTCGGCGTCGATCACCGTGTCGTAGCCGTCGGGCAGGGAGTGCACGAAGCGGTCGACGTAGGTGGCGCGGGCGGCCTCGAGCACCTGCTCGTCGGTGGCGTCGGGGTCGCCGTAGGCGATGTTGTCGCGGATGGTCCCTGCGAACAGCCAGGTGTCCTGCAGCACCATCCCGAAGTTCGACCGCAGCTCGGAGCGGGGCAGCTCGGAGATGTCCACGCCGTCCAGCCGGATCGAACCCGAATCGATGTCGTAGAAGCGCATCAGCAGGTTCACGAGGGTGGTCTTGCCGGCGCCCGTGGGCCCCACGATGGCGATGGTCTGCCCGGGCTCGGCGACGAGCGACAGGTCCTCGATCAGCGGGTTCTCGGGGTCGTACGAGAAGCTGACCCCGTCGAACTCGACCCGTCCCCTCCACACCGGCCGGTCCTCGGGCGCCTGCGGATCCGGGGGCTCCTCGTCCACGTCGAGCAGCTCGAAGACCCGCTCGGCCGAGGCGACCCCCGACTGGAGAACGTTGATCATCGACGCCATCTGGGTGAGCGGCTGGGTGAACTGGCGTGAGTACTGGATGAAGGCCTGGACGTCGCCGATGCTCACCGCGCCCGACGCCACCCGGAGGCCACCGACGACCGCGATCGCCACGTAGCTCAGGTTGCCGAGGAACATCATCGCCGGCTGGATCGAGCCCGAGATGAACTGGGCGCCGAAGCTGGCCTCGAACAGCTCCTCGTTCTTCGAGCGGAAGCGCTCCTCGACGGCGTCCTGCTGGCCGAAGACCTTCACCAGCGCGTGCCCGGTGAACGCCTCCTCCACCTGGGCGTTGAGACTGCCGGTGTGGAGCCACTGGGCGACGAACCGCTTCTTCGAGCGCGTCGTGATGAACCGCATCGTGAGGAGCGAGGCCGGGATGATCACCACAGCGATGAGCGCGAGGAGCGGGGAGATCACGAACATCATCACCAGCACCCCGATGAGGGTGAGGCTGGAGGTGAGCAGCTGGCTCAGGGTCTGCTGCAGGCTCTGGGCCACGTTGTCGATGTCGTTCGTGACGCGGCTGAGCAGGTCGCCCCGGGGTTGGCGGTCGACCCACCCGAGCGGGAGGCGATGGATCTTGTCCTCCACGTCGGAGCGGAGCCGGTGCATCGTCCGCTGCACCACGCCGGCGAGGAGGTACGACTGCAGGTAGGTGAACGCGGACGACGCCACGTAGAGGCCGAGCACCACGAGCAGCACGCGGTGCAGGTCGCCGAGGTCGATCCCGCGGCCGCTGGTGACCCCCTCGACCACGATGTCGGTGGCGTGGCCCAGGATCTTCGGGCCGACCACCGACAGGCTGACGCCCACCACCGCGAGCGCCACCACTGCGATCGCCGGACCGCGCTCGGGGCGGAGCTGGGCGGCCAGTCGACGCGACGAGCTACCGAAGTCCTTCGACTTCTCGGCGGGCATGCCGGCGGCGAAGCGTCCGCCCATGTTCGTGCGGGCCTCCGCCGCCGCGCTCTTCTGCGGCGCCTGCTCCTGGCCGTCCCCGCTCACGCCGCGTGCTCCTGGCCCAGCTGCGACTCGACGATCTCCTGATAGGTGGGACAGGTCACCAGCAGCTCGTCGTGGGTGCCGAGCCCCACGGCGTGGCCGTCCTCGAGGACGAGGATCTGGTCGGCCTGCAGGATCGTGGAGACCCGCTGCGCAACGACGAGCACCGTGGAGTCCCGGGTGACGGGTTCGAGGGCGGCACGGAGGCGAGCGTCGGTCGCGAGGTCGAGGGCCGAGAACGAGTCGTCGAAGAGGTAGATCTCGGGCCGACGCACGAGCGCACGGGCGATCGCGAGGCGTTGCCGCTGCCCGCCCGACACGTTGGTGCCGCCCTGCGAGATCGGCGCCTCGAGCCCACCCGGCATCGCCTCCACGAAGTCGCGTGCCTGTGCCACCTCGAGCGCGGCCCACAGGTCGTCGTCGCTCGCGTCCGGGTCGGCGAACCGGAGGTTCGAGGCGACGGTCCCCGAGAACAGGAACGGCCTCTGCGGCACGAGGCCGATCCGCTGCCAGAGCGCCTGCGGGGCGAGGTCGCGGACGTCGACCCCGTCGACGAGCACGGTCCCGGAGGTGGCGTCGAAGAGGCGGGGCACGAGGTTCAGCAGCGTCGTCTTGCCGGCGCCGGTGCTGCCGATGATCGCGGTGGTCTGCCCGGGCCCTGCTCGCAGCGAGATGCCGGTGAGGACGGGCGCCTCCGCTCCTGGGTAGCTGAAGCCGACGTCGCGCAGCTCGACCGTCGCCCGCTCGGTGACCTCGGTGACGGGGACGGCCGGCGCGACCACCGACGACTCGGTGTCGAGCACCTCCTGGATCCGGTCCGCGCTCACCGATGCCCGAGGCACGAGGAACGCCATGAAAGTCGCCATCATCACCGACATCAGGATCTGGATCAGGTAGCTGAGGAACGCGATGAGGGCGCCGATCTGCATCGCTCCTCGCTCGATCCGGTCCGCTCCGATCCAGATGGCCGCCACGCTCGACGCGTTCAGCACCACCAGCACGATCGGGAACATGAACGCCATCAGCCGCCCGGCAGCGAGGCCGGTCTCGGTGAGGGCAGCGTTCGCCCGCTCGAAGCGCCGGGTCTCGTGGGGTTCGCGGACGAACGCCCGGACGACGCGGATGCCGGCGATCTGCTCGAGCAGCACCTGGTTCACCCGGTCGATGCGCTCCTGCATCGCGCGGAACTGCGGGATCATCCGCCACACGACGATGCCGACGGCCACGACCAGCGCAGGGACGCTGACCGCGAGCATCGAGGACAGCTCGACGTCCTCGCGCAGCGCCATGACGACGCCTCCCACGGTCATGATCGGGGCGGCGGCGAGCATCGTGGCCGACATCAGCACCAGCATCTGCACCTGCTGGACGTCGTTGGTGATGCGGGTGATCAGCGACGGCGGCCCGAAGGAAGCGACCTCGCGTGCCGAGTAGCCGGTCACCTGGTGGAACAGGGACCCACGCACGTCGCGGCCGAAGGCCATCGCCGTGCGTGCGCCGAAGTAGACCGCACCGATCGCGAACACGATCTGCACGACCGACACGGCCAGCATCACACCGCCGGTCCGCCAGATGTAGCCGGTGTCGCCCACCGCGACGCCCTTGTCGATGATGTCCGCCATCAGCGACGGCAGGTAGAGCGTCGCCAACGTCTGCACCAGCTGCAGCAGGCCGATCACGACGATGTCGCGGCGGTAGCGCGCGAGGTGCGACCTCAGCAGCCGGAGCAGCACCGCGCTACTGGGCGTCGACGGGGTCCATCAAAGACCAGTCGAGGAGCGGAGACGACGAAGCCCGAGGGACGAGGGCGAAACGGAGCGGAGCGACCGAGACCATC
>JBIQID010000231.1:0-1658 GCA_044508215.1 Actinomycetota bacterium
ACACGGGCGTCGTGACGTACACCGCAGCGAACGGGACGTCCGGCATGTTCACCGCCGGCTACACCGTCACGGACTCGAACGGCGTGACGAGCCCCACGCACGAGGTCGATATCAACGTCCACCCGTCCACAGCTCCGGTGAGCGGCGAGACCGACGCGGAGACCGAGGTGACGCTGGCGGCGCCGCAGACCGTTGGCTCCGGCCCGTTCACCTACGCGGTCGTGCCGGCGCCCGGGACGTCGGCCGTGATCGCCACCGACGGATCGATCACCTTCGACCCGCTCGGCAACAGCGGGACCTTCACGTTCTCCTACTACGTGTTCGACATCCACGGGGTGCCCAGCCCGTTCACGGCGGTCACGATCGACGTGAAGCCGGTGGTCGACCCGCTCGTCGGGCACGCTACGGCTGACCCGTCCTCGCCGGCGTCGGTCGACCTCGACGCCTCACCGGTGGGGTCCGGTCCCTTCACCTACGAGATCGCCCAGGCACCCGCGGCCGATGTCGCCACTGCCACGGCGACCGCCACAGGGGTCTCGGTGACGCCCGAGCCCGGGATCAGCGGAACGGTGACGTTCTCCTACCGAGCCATCGACGGCTCGGGCCTGGCGTCGGAGCCGGTCATGGTGACCCTCCACGTCGCGCCGGTCGCTGGCACCGACACGCTCGAGGTCCGCAGCGGTGAGGAGAACGACCTTCCGTTCCCGACGCCGGTGGGCACCGGACCCTTCACCTACACGATCCAGACCGGCATCGACCCGTCGCACGGCACCGTGACGGTCGGAGCGGACGGGACGCTGGTCGTCGACATCGAGGACGACTTCAGCGGACCCGACTCGCTGACGTACACCGTGACCGACGCCGACGGCGAGGTGAGCGCCCCGCAGGTGCTCGACCTGGTCGTCGTGCCGGTGGCGAAGCCGGCCCGCATCCCCACCGTGGGCGCCTCCACGGGGACCCCGCCGCCAGTCGTGTACAAGGTGGCGGAGCCCTCCGGCACCGGCCCGTTCACCTTCTCGCTGGTGGCACCACTGCCCTCGTCGATGGGAGACGCGGTCATCGACCCGGCGACAGGCCTCCTCAGCTTCACCCCCAAGCCGGGCGTGAGCGGCCGTGTGACGATCACCTACCGGGTGACGGACGCGAACGGGGTCGAAGGCGATCCGGTGGAGCTCACCCTGGACATCCGTCCCGCCGGCACGACCACGGGCGCCCCGACGACGGGCGGCACCACCACGGGGACCAAGCCGGTGACCGTGACGCCCCCCACCCCGGTGGGGAAGGGCCCCTTCACCTACCGCCTCGTTTCGCCACCGTCCGCCTCGCAGGGCACGGCCACGATCGATCCGGACACCGGTGAGATCACCTTCGTCGCCGCCGACGGCTTCGTGGGCACCGTGACCCTCGAGTACGAGGTGGTCGACGCCGACGGCATCGTCAGCACGCCGACGCCGATCACCATCGAGGTGGAGGCGGCCCAGGACGAGCGCGATCCGGTGTCCGCCCCGGCTGGTCGCGACACCCCGCCGGCGAGCGGCCCCGAGCGTCGCCTCGCCTTCACGGGAGCGGAGCTGCTGCGGAACCTCGTGGCCGGGACGATGTTCCTCCTGGCCGGTGCCGTGGTGATCGTGGTCGAGCACCGTCGTCGCCGCCGCACC
>JBIQID010000232.1:0-1648 GCA_044508215.1 Actinomycetota bacterium
CCGCAGCGACGCTCAGCGGCCAGCGCACCGCCCAGTACGAGCACACGCTGCTCGTGACCGAGGACGGCGTCGAGATCCTGACGGTCCCCGCCGACGGCCGCCCCGCCGAGGTCCGGTTCCCTTACTGAGCCGGGCCAGCTCCGCCTCAGGCTCAGCCTCGTCCCTCGGCCTTCTTCGAGCTCCGCTACCCGGCTCGCCACTTACTGAGCCGGGCCAGCTCCGCCTCAGGCTCGGCCTCGTCCCTCGACCACCCGACGTCGTCCTGATCATCGGGCGGGCCTGTCGCACCCCTGTCCTAGGGTCGTACACATGTTCGACAAGGTGGTCGAAGAGCTGTTGGCGGTGGCCGATGTGGCAGGCCGCACCACCCCTCACGGTGACGCCCACCCGGCGGCGTCGGGTCGGGAGCTCGCTGAGCTGGTCGCCGATCTGGGTCGGGTCCGCTCAGCCCTCGACGCCGTCAGCCTGTTGGTGACCGGCGAGTGGGACGAGTCGATGGCGTGGGCGCAGGAGGGCATGCGCACACCGGCCAGCTGGCTGTGCCACCAGACCGGCGTCTCCGGCACCACCGCACGCCGCCAGACCCGCCTCGCCAAGTTCCTCACCCGCCACCGCCAGGTCGCCGACGCGCTCGCCGCCGGCACCATCACCATCGACCACGTCTCAGCGCTCGAACAGATCGACAACCCCCGAGTGCGCGACCTCCTCGACGCGCACCTCGACGAACTGATGGACCACGCCCGCAACCTCGCGGCCGACGAGTTCGCCAAGGTGTGCCGCCGCTGGCTCCAACTCGCCGACGAAGACGGCGCGGACCCCGACCGCCGCCGCTTCGAACGCCGCCGACTCCACCTCAACCAGACCTTCGGCGGCAACTGGAAACTGGACGGGAACCTGCTCGACGACGTCGGGGCCATGTTGGACGCCGAGCTCGCCCGGATCGGCCAAGAACAGTGGGAGGCGGAACAACGCGCCCTCGCCGAGGACCCGTCCCTGGTCATGGACCTCACCCCCGCACAACGACGCGCCGACGCGTTCAGCGAGCTGGTACGCCGAGCCCTCGGCGTCACCCCCGACGCCGCCACCACCCGCCGCCCGTCGCTATCGGTGATCATCGACGAAGACGCGCTCCGCGCCGGCCTCGGCGCAGACACCGAAGCGGGCGACTGGCTCTCCCGCGCAGCGGCGCGCCAAGTCGCGTGCGACTCCGTCCTCTACTCCATCGTGATGCGCCAAGGATCGATCCCGATCAACCTCGGACGCACCGCACGCCTCGCCACCGCCGAACAACGACGAGTGATCATCGCCCGCGACCGCACGTGCGTGTGGCCAGGCTGCAACGCCCCGCCCCGCTGGTGCAAGGTCCACCACCTCGACTTCTGGGAGCACGACGGCCACACCGACGTCGACCGCATGTGCCTCCTCTGCGACCACCACCACACACTCGTCCACCACGGCGGCTGGACCCTCGACCGCGACATCCACGGCAACATCACCCTGCTCAGCCCACGCGGGTCGCCGCCACCCGACCGGCGTCGAGAACGCCGAGCCCGAGGCGAAGCGCTCGCCGTCGGGTTCGCCGACCTCACCACCCGCCACCAAGCCCGCCGCGCCCGCACCCGGGCCCACCACCTCGCCGCCTGAGGGC
>JBIQID010000233.1:0-1627 GCA_044508215.1 Actinomycetota bacterium
GTCGCCCGCCGCATCTGGGCGGTCGCCATGCGCGAGCGCTACGGCGCGAACGAGCGGTCGCAGAAGCTGAAGTACCACGTGCAGACGTCGGGCCGTTCGCTCCACGCGCAGGAGATGGCGTTCAACGACATCCGCACCACGCTCCAGGCGCTGTGCGCGATCTACGACAACGCGAACAGCCTCCACACCAACGCCTACGACGAGGCGGTGACGACGCCCACCGACGAGTCGGTGCGCCGGGCGCTCGCCATCCAGCTGATCATCAACCGCGAGTGGGGCCTCGCCATGAACGAGAACCCGCTGCAGGGCTCGTTCATCGTCGAGGAGCTGACCGACCTGGTCGAGGAGGCGGTGCTGGCCGAGCTCGAGGCGATCAGCGCCCGCGGCGGCGTGCTGGGCGCGATGGAGACCGGCTACCAGCGGGGCCGCATCCAGGACGAGTCGATGCGCTACGAGCACCGCAAGCACGACGGCTCGCTGCCGATCATCGGCGTGAACACGTTCACGTCGCCGAACGGGGACGACGCCGCCGACGGCCCGCTCGAGCTCGCCCGGGGCACCGAGGCCGAGAAGGAGAGCCAGCTCACACGGTTGGCCGAGTTCAAGGCGGCCAGCTCCGACGAGGCGCCGGCTGCGCTCGCCCGTCTCCGTGACGCCGCGCTGGCGGGCGACAACCTGTTCGACGTGCTGATGGACACGGTCCGCCACGCCAGCCTCGGTGAGATCACCGAGACGCTCTTCGAGGTCGGGGGCCGCTACCGCCGCAACGTCTGACTCAGACGTTGGTGTCCTCGGGCGGCACGTCGGGCAGGACCGGCGAGCCGTCCGACGACGCCTGGTGCGCTGAGGGGTCGGCGCTCCCGTCCGTGCCCGGCACCGTGTGGCACGTCATCGACAGGGAGCCCATCGCATAGCCGTCGATCAGCATGTCGGCACCGGTTCCCGACGCAGCCGCGACACCGGCGATGTAGAGCAGCGGGATGAAGTGGTCGGGGGTCGGGACGGCGAGGGCGTAGTCCGGGTGCTCCATCACCGACGGCAGCCGTGACGGATCGTCGGCCATGACCTGGCGGACGTGCTCGTCGAACCGCTGGCTCCAGTCGAACGCGGCGTCGGGCTGCGACCAGTCGATGCGCCGCAGGTTGTGCACCACGTTGCCGCTGCCGATCACGAGGATCCCGCGGTCGCGCAGCGGCGCGAGCTTGGCGCCGAGGTCGAGGTGGAAGTCGAACGGCTCGAGCGCGTTGATCGACACCTGCAGCACCGGGATGTCGGCGTCGGGGAAGGCATGGACCAGCACCGACCAGGTTCCGTGGTCGATGCCCCAGCTGTCGG
Organism: Actinomycetota bacterium; assembly: GCA_044508215.1. Taxonomy (GTDB): domain Bacteria; phylum Actinomycetota; class Acidimicrobiia; order Acidimicrobiales; family Microtrichaceae; genus JAEZFI01. The sequence goes on from JBIQID010000233.1 coordinate 1,336, forward strand.
CGTCGAGGCCCATCCACTTCGGCTTGACCACCTCCACCACCTCGGCGGCCACCTCGGGGTCACCAGGAGCGGGGTACTCCACCTGGAACAGCTCCTCGGGGAACCCGTAGAAGTCGTGGATGGTCCGCGGCCGCTGCATGGCCGTCACCGCCGTGGCGTTGATGTACCAGTGGGCGGAGATCACGACGATCGCACGCGGCCGCTCGACCGACGCGCCGAAGGCCCGCCACGCCTGCGTGAACCGGTTGTCGTCGAGAGCGTTCATCGGGTTGCCGTGGCCGAGGAACGCTGC
>JBIQID010000103.1:0-7279 GCA_044508215.1 Actinomycetota bacterium
AGAGCGTCTCGCGCTTGAACAGGTTCGACACCTGCGGCTCGATGCACTCGTAGCAACCGGCGATCGAGCCGATCGTGGCGGTCGGGGCGATGGCGATCATCAGGCTGTTCCGCAGCCCCACCTTCGCGATGCGGGCCTTCAGCGCCTCCCACCGCTCGGGCTGCGACGGGGTGGCTCCCCACAGGTCGAACTGCAGCTCGCCCTTCGCCGCGCGGGTCTCGGCGAAGCTCTCGTGCGGTCCGCTCGCCTCGGCGAGGTCGGTGGAGACCGAGAGCGCCCAGAAGTAGATCTCCTCGGCGATGCGGGTCGACAGGTCGAGCGCCTCGGGCGAGTCGAACGGCAGCCGCAGCTTGAAGAAGGCGTCCTGGAGGCCCATCATCCCGAGCCCCACCGGGCGCCAGCGGCGGTTCGAGGCGCCGGCCTCGGGCGTCGGGTAGTAGTTGATGTCGATCACCCGGTCGAGGAACGGGACGGCGGTGCGGACCACCTCGCCGAGGCGCTCGAAGTCGAAGAACGCTTCGCCGTCGGCCCCGGTGCGGACCATGGCGCCGAGGTTCACCGAGCCGAGGTTGCACACCGCCGTCTCGGCCTGCGAGGTGACCTCGAGGATCTCGGTGCAGAGGTTCGACAGGTGGATGACGTTCGGCGAGCCGTCCGCCGAGGTGGCGCCGGTCTGGTTGGACTTCTCGTTCGATGCGTCCTTGAACGTCATCCAGCCGTTGCCGGTCTCGGCGAGCGTGCGCATCATCCGGCCGTACAGGGTCCGGGCGGACACCTGCTTCACGTAGAGGCCCGCCGCCTCGGCCTCGAGGTAGGCGTTGCGGAAGTCGTCGCCGTACAGGTCGACGAGGTGCGGCACGACCTTCGGGTCGAACAGCGACCACTGCCAGTCCTTCTCGACCCGCTCCATGAAGAGGTCGGGGACCCAGTTGGCGAGGTTCAGGTTGTGCGTGCGTCGCGAGCCGTCGCCGGTGTTGTCACGCAGCTCGAGGAACTCCTCCACGTCGGCGTGCCAGGTCTCGAGGTACACGCACGCCGCGCCCTTGCGGCGCCCGCCCTGGTTCACCGCGGCGACCGAGCTGTCGAGCGTCTTCAGCCACGGCACGATGCCGTTCGAGAGGCCGTTGGTGCCGCGGATGAGCGAGTCGCGGCTGCGGATGCGGCTGTAGGAGAGGCCGATGCCCCCGGCGTGCTTCGAGAGTCGCGCCACGTCCTTGTAGCGGTCGTAGATCGACTCGAGGTCGTCCTGGGGCGAGTCGAGCAGGTAGCAGCTCGACATCTGCGGGTGCGACGTGCCGGAGTTGAACAGCGTCGGCGAGCTGGGCAGGTAGTCGAGGCTCGAGATCAGCTCGTAGAAGGTGATCGCCTCCTCCGGCGAGGTGGCGAGGCCGCACGCCACCCGCATGAGGAAGTACTGCGGCGTCTCGATGACGAGGCGGCTCTCGGGGTGGCGCAGCAGGTAGCGGTCGTAGACCGTGCGGAGGCCGAAGAACTCGTACAGCCAGTTGCGCTCGGGGCGGATCGCGTCGTTCAGCTTCCGGGCGTGCTTCTCGACCATCGCCGCGGTGTCGTCGCCGATGATGCCGACCGACTGGCCGAGGGCGATCGACTGGCTGAAGGAGTAGACGTCCTGGTGCTGGACCTCCTTGTCGATGATCGTCGCCAGCATCCGGGCGGCGAGCTTCGAGTAGTTCGGCTCCTCGCTGATGAGGGCGGCGGCGGTGCGGATCGACAGGTTGTCGAGCTCTGTCGTGGTCGAGCCGTCGACGAGGCCGGAGATCGTGCGGGTGGCGACCCGCATGATGTCGATGCCGGAGAGCACCGAGCCGTCGGTGTTCGTGGCGCAACGGCTGATCGCCTTGACGATCTTGTCGAGGTTGACCGGCTCGAGGGTGCCGTCCCGCTTCTGCACCCGCATGTGGGTGCCGGGCGTCTCGCCGTCGATCGCTTCGAGCACCTCGACCTCGGGTCGGGCGTCGGTCACCAGGGTGGGGCGATGCTCCGATGCGGTCAGGTCCTCGTCGGTCTGGATCGCCATGATCTCTCCCTCGTGATCGTGAGCAGGGGTAGGTTCCGAACTGCGTGCAGGGGAGGTCGACGCGACCGCTGACCGGCTTTCGCCGGCCGCCGCGACGGCGCCGTCTTCCCCCCGCTGATCCCATCGCCGCTGCCGGCGACGGGCCTGTAATTACACCCCTGAAACTACACCGTGTCAACCGCTCCCCGAGGGACCCCCTCCCCCCGGCGACCGGAAGGCGGCAGACTCGCCGCATGCACCAGCCGAGACAGCCCGACCTCCCTCCCGAACCCGAGGTCACGGTGCCCGTCGACCAGTCCGGGGACGCGCCGGCGGCGGTGGCTGCCGCCACGGTGGTGGTCGCCCGCGACGGCTCAGCGGGCCTCGAGGTGCTGCTCCTCCAGCGCCACCGGGACCTCTCGTTCGCCGGCGGAGCGTGGGTCTTCCCGGGCGGGCGCGTGGACCCGGCCGACTTCGGCCCGGACGGCCCCGGACACACAGGCGGCCCCGGCGACCCAGGCCGCCGCGACGGCCCCGGCAGCCCGGGGCTGACGGACGCCGAGCGCACCGCTGCGATCCGCGAATGTGCGGAGGAGGCCGGGATCGCCCTCGATCCCGCCACCCTCCACCGGTGGTCCCACTGGACGCCTCCGCTGCGTCAGGGGAAGCGGTTCTCGACCGCCTTCTTCGTGGCGGGAGCGCCCGACGACCTCGACGGGGTCACGATCGACGAGACCGAGATCGTCGCCCACCGGTGGTCTGCGCCCGCCGCGGCGCTCGAGGACCAGGCCGCCGGCTCCCTGGTCCTCACCCCGCCCACGTTCATCACGCTCGTGCAGCTCTCGCAGCACACGGGCCTCGACGACCTGCTGCGCGCTGCGCCGTCACGCCCGGTGGAGCACTTCACGACGCGCATCGCCATCGAGGGCGACGCCGTGTGCGCGCTGTACCACGGCGACGTCGCGTACGAATCCCTCGACCTGTCGGCCGACGGCCCGCGCCACCGGCTCCAGATGGCGCCGGGCCCATGGCGCTACACCCGCGACCCCGCCACCCTTCCCGGCTGACGGCCCCTCGGGCCTCGGGGTCAGCCGCCCATCAGGTTCACGGAGCGGACGTCCTCTGGGTGGAACACCGGCTCGGAGCTGCCTCCCGCGGCCACGAGCAGACCCTGGTCGACCATGGCCCGCACCTGCTCCGGCGGCACGTGGAGCATCTCGGATGCCTGCGCCAGGTCGATCAGCTCCTCGCGGCCGTCGTGGCCGTCGCGGCCGGAGCCCGACCGGTGCTGGTCCTGGGCGTGCCCGCCGCGGATGCCGGTCCCGACCTTCCGCCCCATCGACAGATGGCCGCCGAGGTAGCCGGTGATCCAGCCGCCGAGGCCGCCGGCCAGGCCCCAGAGGACGCCGGCGAAGTGGTGGCCGCGACGCCGGGAGACCCACGACCGCAGGTAGAGCACGGCGACCATGCCGTTCCCGGCGGCGTGCGCTGCCGCCACGCGTCGGAGGCGGCGGTCCTCGATCGTGGGGAACTCGGCGAGCCCGGCGGCCACCGTCGGCACCGTGGCCAGGAGGCCGAGGCCCACCAGGCGCTGCGACGCGGCGCGGCTCGAGCGGCCGCCGACGAGGTCCAACAGGCCCGACGACAGCCAGCAGCCCATCGGGAAGTCGGTGAGGAGCGGGTGGAGGGCGTGACCCAGCCAGTCCCCGCGGAGCGCGGAGCCCGCAGCCCCCTCCGCCAGCGGCGCGGTGACCCCGTCCAGCGCCTCGGCCACCTGGTCGAGGCGCTCGTCGTCCTCCACGCGCTCCATGGCGTCCGCCATGGTCGAACCGGCCTGCATCATCGCCTGCTGCGCGTCGACGGCACCGTCGCCGGACGTGCCGGAGGGCATGGTGCCCTCCTGGGGCGTGGTCATCGGGCTCTCGTAGTGCGACATGTGGACCTCCCGGTGCGTGCTCGGGACGTCTCTTACCCACATCTGGCCGAGGAGCGACGATCGGTAGGCTGGGTCGGCCGCGCCGCCCGAACCCGGGCTGCCAGGACCACCACGACGGATCGAGAGCCGTGAGCGACGCCCCCCAGCCCCCCTACCCCGACGTCCCCTCCCGTCCGGACCTGCCCGCGATCGAGCGGGCGATCCTGGCGCGCTGGGACGAGGAGGGCACCTTCGAGCGCTCGGTCGAGCAACGTCCGGCCACGGGGCCCGACGGCGAGAACCAGGAGTACGTCTTCTACGACGGGCCACCGTTCGCGAACGGTCTCCCCCACTACGGCCACCTGCTCACGGGCTACGTGAAGGACGTGGTGCCCCGCTACCAGACGATGCGGGGCCATCGGGTCGAGCGTCGCTTCGGCTGGGACTGCCACGGGCTCCCAGCCGAGATGCAGACCGAGAAGGAGCTGGGCGTCTCGGGCCGTGCCGAGATCACCGAGTACGGCATCGACCGCTTCAACGACGCGTGCCGCACCAGCGTGCTGCGCTTCACCGCCGAGTGGGAGCGCTACGTCCACCGCCAGGCCCGCTGGGTGGACTTCGAGAACGACTACAAGACGCTCGACCTCACCTACATGGAGTCGGTCATCTGGGCGTTCAAGACCCTGTGGGACAAGGGCCTCGTCTACGAGGCCAACCGGGTGATGCCGTACTCGTGGGGCGCCCAGACGCCGCTCTCGAACTTCGAGATCCGCATCGACGACGCCACCCGGCCCCGCCAGGACCCTGCCCTGACCGTCGGCTTCGACCTGCTGCCCCGCGAGGGCGACCCGGGCCCGCTGCGGGTCCTCGCCTGGACGACCACCCCGTGGACCCTCCCCGCGAACCTCGCGCTGGCCGTGGGCCCCGACCTCGACTACGACCTCGTACGCCTCGGCGACCTGGTGTACGTGATCGGCTCGGCCGTCCGCGAGCGCTACGAGGCCGAGCTGGGCGAGGGCGAGGTGGTGGGCACCGTTCGCGGCACCGACCTGGTCGGCCGCGAGTACACGCCGCTCCTCCCCTACTTCGCCGGGCGACCCAACTCGTTCGTGGTGCTCGCCGCCGACTTCGTCGACACCGAAGAGGGCACCGGGGTCGTGCACATCGCTCCCGGCCACGGCGAGGACGACCAGAAGGTCGGCGAGGCCGCCGGCATCGAGCTGGTCTCACCGGTCGACGACGCCGGCGCGTACACCGCCGAGATCGCCGACTGGGAGGGCATCAACGTCTTCGACGCCAACCCGCTCGTGATCCGGCACCTGAAGGACCGCGGCGTGGTGCTCCGCCACGAGACCTACGACCACAACTATCCGCACTGCTGGCGCACCGACACGCCGATCATCTACAAGGCCGTCCCCAGCTGGTACGTGCGGGTCACCGAGTTCCGCGACCGCCTCGTCGAGGTCAACCAGGAGATCAACTGGATCCCGTCGCACGTCCGCGACGGCCAGTTCGGCCGCTGGCTCGAGGGCGCCCGCGACTGGTCGATCTCCCGCAACCGCTTCTGGGGTTCGCCGATCCCGGTGTGGCGCAGCGACGACCCGGCCCACCCCCGTGTCGACGTCTACGGCTCGCTCGACGAGATCGAGCGCGACTTCGGCGTGCGCCCCACCGACCTGCACCGGCCCCAGGTCGACGAGCTGGTGCGCCCGAACCCCGACGACCCCACCGGCCGCTCGATGATGCGGCGGGTGCCCGAGGTGCTCGACTGCTGGTTCGAGTCGGGTTCGATGCCGTTCGCGCAGGTGCACTACCCGTTCGACAACAAGGACTGGTTCGACGACCACTCCCCCGCCGACTTCATCGTCGAGTACATCGCCCAGACCCGCGGCTGGTTCTACACGCTGCACGTGCTGGGCGTCGCGCTGTTCGACCGGCCGGCGTTCCGCAACGTGATCTGCCACGGCGTGGTGCTCGACCACGAGGGCCGCAAGCTCTCGAAGAAGCTGCGGAACTACCCGGACCCCGAGGACGTCTTCGAGACGATCGGCTCCGACCCGCTCCGCTGGTACCTGATGAGCTCGCCGATCCTCCGTGGCGGCGACCTGCGCATCGCCGCCGACGGGTCCGGCATCGCGGACGTGGTCCGGCTGGTGGTCAACCCGATCTGGAACGCGTACTCGTTCTTCTGCCGCTACGCGAACGCGGACGGCTACCGGGCGACGTTCCGCACCGACGCGTCGTCGGTGCTCGACCGGTACATCCTGGCGAAGACCCGCGAGCTGGTTGAGGCCGTCACGGAGCGGATGGACGCCTACGACATCGCCGGTGCGTGCAACCAGGTCACGTCGTACCTCGACGCGCTGACCAACTGGTACATCCGCCGCAGCCGCGACCGCTTCTGGGCGACCACCCCCGGGCGCGACGACGGGCCGGGCGTGCTCACCGACGACCAGCGCGACGCCTACGACACGCTCTACACGGTGCTCGTGGTGCTCTCACGCACCGCCGCGCCGCTGCTGCCGCTCGTCACCGAGGAGATCCACGTGGGGCTCACCGGCGGGAGCGTGCACCTCGAGGACTGGCCCGATGCATCGGTGCTGCCCTCCGATCCCGAGCTCGTCGCGGGCATGGACCACGGCCGTGCCGTGTGCTCTGCCGCGCTGTCGCTACGCGAGGACCGTGGCCTGCGGGTCCGCCTGCCGCTCCAGCGGCTGACGATCGCTGGGCCCAGCTCGGCAGCGCTCGAGCAGCTCGGCCCGCTCCTCGCCGACGAGCTGAACGTCCGGAACGTCGAGCTGATCGACGATGCCAGTGCGCTCGGCACCCACGTGCTCCGGCCCAACGCGAAGGTGCTGGGCCCGCGCCTCGGCAAGGACGTCCAGAAGGTGATCGCCGCGGCGAAGGCCGGCGAGTGGACCCTCGAGGACGACGGCACCGTGACCGTCGCGGGCCACGTGCTGGGCGAGGGCGACTTCGAGCTGGCGCTGCAGCCTGCCGAGGGCCGCGCCGCCACAGGCGTTCGGATGCTCGACCCCGAGGGGCGCACCATGGACCTGGGGCTCGTGGTGGACCTCGACACGGAGGTCACGCCCGAGCTGGAGGCCGAGGGGCGGGCCCGCGACGTGATCCGCCAGATCCAGGCCGCCCGCAAGGAGGCGGATCTGCACGTGTCCGACCGGATCCACCTCACGCTGGCGCTGCCGACCGAGTCCGCCGACGCGGTGCGAGCGCACGAGGCGACCGTCAAGGCTGCGGTGCTGGCCACCGAGGTCAGCTACGCGGATCCCGCCGAGGGCGTCCCGGCGGTGTCGATCACCCGCGCCTGACCCGGCGCGGTTCCGCGC
>JBIQID010000103.1:7379-11158 GCA_044508215.1 Actinomycetota bacterium
TCCGACGACCTACTGGGCGGCGAACGGCCGCTCGGGCCAGTCGCGCCGGTAGATGCGGAGCGCGTCCGTGTCCACGAAGGTGAGCGATGCGGACGTGGTGTCGGGGATGACGCGCAGGTGTGCAGGGCTCCCCGGGTCGGAGGCGGAGAAGGGGTCCCGCATCGGCTCCGCATCCGACACCGCCCCACTCGTTGCATCGACGGTGAAGAACCCGGCGAGCTGCTCGTCGCCCGCCAGCCCGCTCACGAAGAAGAGGAGCCGGTCGGTGACGTCGGCCTGGACCTCGAAGACGACGACCTCCGGCGGCTCATCCGCCGCGGTGACGAGGTCCACGACGACCCGACGACCTGCCTCGGGCAACATCACCTCGAGGTCGGTGCCGCCAGCACCGACGAGCTGCGCGAGGAACGGCGTCCCGGCCGGGGTCAGCATCGCCTCTGTGTCCTCCGGAACGAGTGGGCCCGTCGGGTCGAGGACCTCGGAGCGGTCCGCCCGGTAGAGCCTGCTCCCGTCGCTGTAGGGCCACGATCCTGCGACCGGGACGCGCCGGGCCGAGGTCTCGTCGGCGACGAGCGCTTCGTCCTGGCCGCCGCTCGCCCAGAAGGTGGTGCCGACGACGAACGGCAGCTGGAACTCCGCGTACGGCCCGGGGATGTCCGTCGCGCCGAGGAACCGGCCGGCGTGGTCGAAGCGAGCGACCCGGCGCTTGTGGCTGTCGAGCACCCACCAGCGCCCCTGCTGGTCGGGTGCGGCGTACTCGGGTCCCCACGCGGGGCCCTGACCTCCGTGGTCGTCGGCCAGTCCCAGCTCGGCCTCCGCTGTGCCGTAGGGGATCTCGGCCACGAGCACCCACGCCGATGGGAGCTGCTCGGCCGTGGTGTGCAGGCGCCGGCTCACCGTCGACGACTCGACCGCGACGGTGGTGGGCGTGGTCCCCGTCGTCGAGGAGGGCGCTGGGGACGTGGTGTCCGCGGGGGTCTCCGACCCGGCCGAGCACGCGGTCACCAACGTGAGCAACGCAGCCGCTGCCCCGCGACACGCCCTCGACCGCACGATGTGGCGCCTGCCCTCAGCCCTCGATCTGGGTGGTGAACCGCGCTGGTCGCTTCTCCTCGATGGCGGCCACGCCCTCGGGGGCGTCGGGGCCGACGAAGCCGAGCATCTCGAGCGCCACGGAGGCGTCGAAGATCGGCGCGGCCTGGCGCAGCCAGCCGTTCAGCGCCTGCTTGGTCCAGCGGATTGCGGTGGGGCTGCCGGCGGCGAGGCGCTCGGCGACCTCTGTGGCCTTCGCCAGCACCTCGTCGTCGGGCACGCACAGCGACACGAGGCCCATCCGCTCGGCCTCTTCGCCGCGGATCGGCTCGCAGGTGAGCAGGTGGTACTTGGCCTTGGCCATGCCCACGAGAAGCGGCCAGATGATCGCTGCGTGGTCGCCGGCCGCAACGCCGAAGCGGGTGTGGCCGTCCATGAACCGGGTGCTGGGGCCGGCCACCGACACGTCGGCGAGCAGCGCGATCGCCATGCCGGCGCCGATGGCGTGCCCCTCGATCGCCGAGACGATCGGAGGCGAGCAGGCGATCATGTTGTGCACCAGGTCGCGCGCCTCGCGCATCACGCCGTTGCGGACCATCGGGTCGGCGATCATCTCCTTCACCATCTCGAGGTCGCCACCGGTGGAGAACACGCCGCCTTCGCCGTGGACGAGCACCGACCTGACCTCGAGGTCGCGGTCCACCGTCTTCCACACGTCGGTCAGCTGCGCGTGGAGGCCCCGGTCGAGCGCGTTCAGCTTGCCGGGGTTGTCGATGACGATGCGGAGGACGCCGTCGGACGGCCGATCGATGCGGAGGCGGTCGAACTGGGCGTAGGGCTCGAGGGTCATCCGGACATGTTGGCTCACCGCCGCGGATCGACCAGCACCCCGGGGTTGAGGAGTGCGTACGGGTCCAGCTCCGCCTTCGCTGCGACGAGCGCACGGGCGAACGGGTCGGGCCGCTGCCGGTCGTAGCCGCGCCGGTGGTCGCGACCGACGCCGTGGTGGTGGGTCACGGTGGCGCCGGCCGCGTCGATGACCTCCATCGCCGCCGCCTTCACCTCGTCCCACTGCGCCAAGCGGTCGAGGCCGGGGCGGCCCGGGGCGATGATCGTGAAGTAGGGCGCCGCGCCGTCGGGGTACACGTGGGTGAGTCGGCAGGTGACGATCGCCGGGCTCGCCCCCACGTCCGCCAGCGCTCCTCTCACCGCCGCGATCGCGGCTGGGACGAACTCGGCGATCCGGTCCCAGGTGATCGCCGTCTCGAACGTCTCGTTCACCAGGCCCAGGCGGACCAGGCCGTCGCGGAGGTAGGGAGCCCGGAGGAACGAGGCCCGCCAGGCATCCGCAGCGTCCGGCGCGGCGCCTTCTCCGGCGTCAGTGCGTGGAGGCCGCACCACCAGCTCGCCGCCGTGGTCCGCTACCAGCTCCACGGCCCGGGCCATCGAGCTGTCGACCGGGTGGTCGGCCGACTCGAACGCCACGAGCAGCAGGTGGGCGGAGCCGTCACCTGCCCCGGTGATCAGCGCCTCGGTCGAGTCCACCAGGCGGCAGTTCGACGGCCACAACCGCGACTGCACGAGCGCCCGTGCGGCGTCCATGCCGGAGGCGAAGGTGGGGAACCGGGCGACGCCCGACGCTCGGAACGTCGGGCGTGGGAGCACCCGCAGCCAGGCCTCGGTGATCACACCGAGGGTGCCCTCGCTGCCGAGGAGCAGCCGGTCGGGCGACGGCCCGGCACCCGAACCGGGGAGCCGGCGGCTCTCCCACACGCCGCTGGGCGTGTGGGCACGGATCGACTCCACGGTGTCGTCGATGTGGGTGACGAGCGTGGCGAAGTGCCCGGCCGAGCGGGTGGCCAACCAGCCGCCGACGGTCGAGAACTCGAAGCTCTGCGGGTAGTGCCGCAGCGTGAAGCCGTGTTCGGCCAGACCGGCCTCCACGTCGGGCCCGAGGGTGCCGCCCTGGAGCCGGGCGGCGTAGGAGACGGGATCCACCTCGGTCACGCCGGACAGGTTCCGGAGGTCGAGGCTCACCACGGGGCGCTCGTCGTCGGTGGGCGCTTCCACCCCGCCGACCACGGAGGAACCGCCGCCATAGGGGACGACCACCGCACCGACCTGGTCGCTCCAGTCGAGCCACGAGGCCACCTCGCTGTCGGCGGTGGGCAGCGCCACGACGTCGGGCGGCCGCTCCAGCCGTCCCGAGAGCGCCCGAACGACGTCCCGGAACGACTTGCCGTAGGTGTGCCCCGCCCGTTCGGCCGGATCGTCCGCCCATGTCAGCGAGTCGGGAGGTGTCAGCCGAGGCGCCGGCAGGTCGAGGTCGGCGAGGGTCGGCGGGGAGATCGCATCGCGGACAGCGCCCCCGACGAAGGGGGCGACCAGTTCGCCGAGGCCGCGGACCTCGTCGTCGCCGAGCTGCCCGGCCTCGCTGCCCCAACCCCAGATGCACCGCTCGGGGCGTCCGCTCCAGGTGGCCATCATCCGACCCTACCGGCGGGCTCCATCTCCGGGCTCCGCCACCCGCACCCCCGCTCGCTCCAACTGGGCTCGCAGGTCGACCCAGGCGTGGAACCCGGCGTGGCGGCGGACGAGGTCGCAGAGCACCCCGCAGAACACGGGGCCGTGCGGCTCGGGGTCGCGGGCGGCGAGGTGGGCCAGCTCGTGGAGCACCACCGCTGCGGTCCAGTGGCCGTCGCGGAGGTGGATGACCGGACGACCCGCCTCGGCGAGCGACGCGGTGG
>JBIQID010000104.1:0-7508 GCA_044508215.1 Actinomycetota bacterium
GGCCGCCAGCTCCCGATCCACGCCGGGGGCGGTCGCGTCGACCAGCACCGCCGAGGCCCGAGCACCCGCCCGGATCCGGCCGATCACCTCGTCGACGCTCACGCAGCGCACGAACTCGATCGGTGCGGCACCGCCGCTCGCCCAGGCGCCCACCTCCGTGAACCAGGGGGCCCGGGTGCCGGAGGTGCCGAGGATGACGAAGCGGCCGTCGTCGCTCACGACGCCCCCATCCGGACCGGGCTGGCGGTGACCAGGGTGACCCGCTGGTGCTCGGCGGCATCGATGAGGACCGTCGCCGCGAGCTCGTCGGCCACCACGAGGGTCAGCCGGACCTTGCCGGCGCTGCCGATGCGATCGTCGTCGGGACGACCCACCGACTCGACGAGCGCGCCGTCGATGATGACCTCGGTGGATCCTGGCTGACCGCCGCTCGCCACGACATCCACCACGTCGCCGCTGCGGAGCGTCCCGTCGAGGGCGCGGGCAGGTTCCATCTCGAGCGTCACCCGGCGGGCCGGGCCGTCCTCCCGTGGGGGAGCGTCGCCCAGGTGGTCCCGGTGGAGCAGCGAGTTCGCCGGGATGGCCGTGAGGGCGATGCGACCGAGGGCTTCGTCGGGGTCCGTGAAGGAGGTGCGTGCCAGGTCATCGGCCAGCGCGGTGGTGACCCAGCCGAGGTGCGCCCGGTCGATCCGCTCGCCGGCGTCGACCGCTTCGGTCACGACGAGGAACTGCGTGGTGGGTTCGGCGGTGGCGGCGTCGTGGGCGGTCGCCAGGCCGAGCCCGCTCAGCGCCACCAGGAGGCCGCCGGCGATGGCCCGGCCACTCGGCAGCCGGGTGCGCTGGCGTAGCGTGCGTGCCCCGTCGTCGTGATCACCTGAGCGCCCGCTTCGCCCCAGAGAGAACTGCACCTCTTCCCCTTTCGAGTATTTCGGTGCATTTCAGTGAAGTTGGCGCGCAAAGGCAAGGGCCGCGGGAGGTTTCACCCGATCGGCCCTGGGACGGATGCCCGACCTCGGGCGAGATCCGACCGGATTCCGGTCGTTTCCTGCCCGAGTCCGGGGGCGAGCGCTGACTCGGCTGTGGAGGCTAGGTCCGCAGGAAGAAGGTGCAGCGGTCGAGGTCGCGGTTGGCCCGGGCTGCGACCGGGACGGCGGTGAGCTCCACCTCGTCGTGCGCCACGCCGGCCTCACCCAGGCGGTGGTACATCCCCGCCACGGTCGGCAGCACCCGGCCGCGAAGACCGAGCACCCGCATGCCGCCTGCGAGGATCGGCGCGTCGCGCTCCTCCATCGGCTGGCCGGGCACCACGGCGACCGAACGGAGGTCCGGACCGTCGGCGGGACCCTCCACGCAGTAGGCGATCGGCCCGCGTCGCAGGAACACCGAGCCGCGACCCGCAGTCACCCGCGGGTCGGCCTCCCACCACTCCGGGCGGACCAGCAGGCGCAGCCGCGGTGAGGCGGTGATGTCGCGGTGGCCTCGACCGCCGGCCCATGCCGGGACCCGCACGGCGATCCGTCCGTCCTCGGGCGACTCGTGCGTGATGACATCGACGTCGGCATCCCACGGGTAGTTCGACCGGACCTCCACGTCCCAACCGCTGCCCTCGATGCGGCAGGTGATCGGGAGGTGGATCCGGAGGTGGCCGTCGGCTGCGACCTCGGCGACCAGCGACGGCACCGACGCCACGGCACGGGCGAGCGCGGTGGGACAACAGCCCTGCTCCAACCACGACCCGCGGTGGTTGCCGTCGGTGTGCGACTGGACCGCCAACCAGCTCTCGCCGTCGGAGCCCACGCCTGCAGCCACGGCGTTGTAGAGCGCCAGCTCCACCACGTCGAGCGCGTCGGGCCGTCCGGTCAGGCGCCACACCGCCTGGGCGAAGCGGAGCGTCGCGGCAGCAGCGCAGCTGTGGACGTGCGGACCGTGGGTGGGCACGTGGAAGCCGCCGGCGATCGTGCCGTCGGAGCGGGCGGTGCCGATGGTCCCGGTGGGGTGGAGGTGCGCGCCCACGAGCGAGTCGAAGAGGCGATCGGCCGCCGCCTTCCAACGCTCGAAGCCGGTGGCCGACGCGATCGCGGCGACCGCCTCGGCACCGAGCACCGCGGCGGTGGCGTCGCCCGTGAGGTCCACCGTCTCGAGGTCGACGTGCGCCTGGACCAGTCGCTGCTCGCAGTGCCAGCGGGCGTGGTCGACGTAGCGCTCCTTGCCGGTGGCCGCCGCCAGCCGCACGAGCGCCACCTCGAGGCCGACCGCCTCATCGGGGACGCGCTCGTCGAGGCCGGGCCCGAAGGTGACGAGCAGGTGGTCCGCCCAACGGATCGCCACGTCGAGGAGGCGCAGGTCGCCGGTGGCGTCGTGGTGGGCGACCGCGGCCTCGAAGAACCGGCCCGCGGCCCTGAGCTCGATGCCGTCCTCCACGGCCTCGTAGCGGCGGGGGCCCGACGGGTCGACGCCGTAGAAGGTGCTCCAGTAGCCGTCGGCCTGCTGCGCCGCCACGATCCGTTCGACGAACGGTTCGACGAGGTGGGCCACCCCAGCGGTGCACGCGGCCTCGATCCACCCCGCGAGGTCGGCGTCGCTGCCGGCGTGCGCGCGCCGCGCGGGACGTTCCCGGGGGAGCAGCGCGAGGCGGTCGAGCGACTCCTCGACGCCGTGGTGGCGAAGCCGGTCGCGGAGCACCGGGAGGGTGTGCTCGGAGAGCTGGACGAGGCGCGGCGCCCAGAAGGGGTCCGCGGGTGTGACATGGGTGACGCCCACGCTGCGAGCGCGCTCGGCGGTGGGGCGTGACCGTCGGTCGGGGGCCGAGGTGAACATCATGCGGACCTCATGGTGCCACGGAAGAGGCTGGAACCATCACTGTGCGTGAAAGCATTCTGGCTTTCCGGAGATCTCTTCTGCTATTCTGACGACTCTCGTGCGGCATCGACGACGCACAGCGTGCAGCTCGTCGCCGGCGTCGACCGCGAGGTCCGAGATGCAGCAGAACACACCGAGCATCACCCAGCGTGGTGGGGTCGGTGGGATAGGTTGAGCGAATGAGCACGTCTTCGGGAATCGTCTGGCTGAACACCGCCGAGACCGCACGTCGCCTTGGAGTGACACCCCGCACGCTGTACCGCTTCATCGACGACGGCCAGTTGCCGGCGTACCGGTTCGGACGCGTCATCCGCCTCAAGGAGGCGGAGGTCGAGCAGTTCATCGAAGACTGCCGCATCCAGCCCGGCACCTTGGACTCGGCCTACCACGAGGAAGAGGTCATCGAGATCGACGACAGCTCGCTCAGCGCCTCCACCCGGAGGTAGCTGCGGCGACCCGTCGCGTCCCGCACCACGGCGACGTCGACACCCAGAACCTCGATCCTCCCCCTCACCGTCGCGGCCCCGGCGACCGCCGCGACGTCCGCTTCTCGGTCGGCCAGCTCTCGGAGCACCTCGACGAAGGTCGTCGCAGACCTCGGCGCAGGCGATCCGGCCACCGTCAGCTCCTCGTCGACGACGCCCACCGCGTGGGCCACGGGCAGCGCCACCGGCGGCCCGGCCGGCGGTGTGAGCACGACCATGTCGGCCCCCACGGCGGTGACCCGTCCGCGGTGCTGGCGGCCGGCGCTCGTGTGCACGGTCACCGTCGCGCCCTTCGCAGCCCACGGAGCCCACAGGTCGTCGATGCGCAGCTCGGCGGCCAGCAGCTCCTGCTCCCGGGCCGCACGGCGCCGGCGATCGGCCGCCTCTTCCACCCGCCACGAGGCGAGAACCGGGTCGGGGTCCAGCGGATCCACAGCTATCCTGTCGGTTGACCATGAGTGCAGCTGAGCCGTCCCCGCTGTCGGCGACCCCGGACGGTCCTGCGGGGCCAGCGACGGCACGAGTCCTCGTGCCGGGCAACCACCTGATGACCCAGCTCCTGGGCGCCCGCGACGAGCACCTCGACACGATCGAGGACGCCTTCCCCGCGGCCCTGGTCACGGCCCGAGGCAACGAGATCACCATCACCGGCGACGAGGCCGCCCTGGTCGGCCAGGTGGTGGAGGAGCTGGTCGTGATGGTCGAGCGCGGCCACCTGCTCGACCGCGCCGCGGTGCTGCGCGTGATCGACATGGTCCAGGCCGACGAGCGGCCGAGCGAGGTGCTCACGAGCGAGATCGCCCGCCGATCGCGTGGCGGCGCCGTGAAGCCGAAGACCCTCGGCCAGAAGCGCTACGTCGACGCCATCGCCTCGAACATCATCACGTTCGGGGTGGGCCCCGCCGGCACCGGGAAGAGCTGGCTCGCGGTCGCGATGGCGGTGCAGTCGCTCCAGCGGCGCGAGGTGGACCGCATCGTGCTGACGCGCCCGGCCGTCGAGGCGGGGGAGCGGCTCGGCTTCCTGCCGGGCGACCTCATGGCGAAGGTCGACCCGTACCTCCGCCCCCTCTACGACGCGCTCTACGACATGGTGGAGCCCGAGGGGGGCGCAGAAGCTGCTCGAACGCGGCCTGGTGGAGGTCGCTCCGCTCGCCTTCATGCGCGGCCGCACCCTGAACCGCAGCTTCATCATCCTCGACGAGGCGCAGAACACGAGCCCCGAGCAGATGAAGATGTTCCTCACCCGGATCGGCTTCGGCTCGAAGGTGGTCGTGACAGGTGACATGACACAGGTCGACGTCGAGGGCGGACGCTCCGGCCTCACCGGGCTCGAGAAGACGCTCGGCGGCGTCGAGGGGCTCCAGTTCGTCCACCTCACGGCACGGGACGTGGTCCGGCACCGCATCGTGGCGGACATCGTCGACGCGTACGACCGCGCCGCGCCCGGGAAGGGCTGACGTGCTCCGCCGGCGGCGTCGTGCCGCCCGTAACGCCGAGCAGACGCCCGAGCAGGGCGACGACTTCGGCGAGGTTCCCCTACGGAGGGGTGACGGCGTCACCCCGATCGAGGTCCACGTGGTGGACGACCAATCCGACGTCGCGGTCGACGCGGCGCGCTGGGCCGCGCTTGTGAGCGATGTGCTCGAGGCAGAAGCCGTCCACGGTCCCGGCGAGGCCACCGTCGTGTTCGTGGAAGCCGAGCCGATGGCGGCCCTCAACCAGCTCCACATGGGCAAGCGTGGCCCCACCGACGTGCTGTCGTTCCCGATCGACGCGGGTGAGATCACGGCCGGGATCGACCACCGCCTGGTGGGCGACGTGGTGGTGTGCCCGTCGGTGGCCGCCGAGAACGCACCGGCCCACGCTGGGTCGACCGACGACGAGATCGCCCTCCTCCTGGTGCACGGCACCCTGCACCTGCTCGGCTACGACCACATGGAGGACGACGAGCGGGCCCGCATGTGGCAGCGTGAGCGTGAACTGCTCGACCAGCTGTACGGGCAGCTCGCACGAGACCCTTGGGCGGCAGCGTGATCGCGAGCGACCTGCACTTCACGACCACCGACGGGTGGATGCTCGTGGTGATCCTCGTGCTCATCGCGATCTCCGGTTGGTTCGCGCTGGCCGAGACGGGCATCACCCGGATCAGCCGTGCGAAGGCCCAGGCGCTGGTCGACCAGGGCCGCCGAGGCGCCGACACCCTCCAGCAGGTCGTGCAGAACGTGGAGCGCGACCTCAACGCACTGTTCCTCGCCGTCCTCATCGTGCAGACGGTGCAAGCGGCCATGACCGGTGTGGTCGCTGCCCGGGTGTTCGGCGGGTGGGGCGTGCTCGTCGGCACGTTCGTGAACGTCGTGGTGGTCTTCGTGGTGGGCGAGGCCGGGCCGAAGACGTGGGCGCTCCAGCACCCCGAGCGCGCCGCGCTGATGGCCGCCCCGTCGGTCCGACTGGTGGGCCGGGTGCTGCGCCTGGTGGCCAAGGCACTGATCGGGATCACCAACGTGATCCTCCCGGGCAAGGGGCTCCGCCAGGGACCGTTCGTGACCGAGGAGGAGATCCTCGCCCTCGCCGGTGAGGCCGCCGAGGGCGGCGGCATCGAGGAGTCGGAGCGCGACCTCATCGAGTCGATCATCGACTTCGGCGACACGGTGGCCCGCGAGATCATGGTGCCCCGCACCGACATGGTGGCGATGCAGGCCGACCATGCGATCACCGACATGGTCGAGGTGGCGATCCTGAACGGGCTCAGCCGCTTCCCCACCTACGGCGAGAACGTCGACGACATCGTGGGCATCGTCTATGCCAAGGACCTGATGCGGGCCGAGCGCGACGGGCGCGGCCGGGATCCCGTCTCCACGCTGATGCGCGACGTGCTGTTCGTGCCGGAGACCAAGCTCGTGTCGCAGCTCCTCAAGGAGATGCAGACCCGCTCGACGCACATCGCGGTGGTCATCGACGAGTACGGCGGCACCGCCGGCCTGGTGACGCTCGAGGACCTGCTCGAGGAGCTGGTCGGCGAGATCGTCGACGAGTTCGACCCGATCGAGCGGAGCGTCGAGGTGGAGGCGTCGGGCGAGATCGTGGTGCACGACCCCGCCATCAACGTGGACGACCTCAACGACGCCTACGGGCTGACCCTGCCCGAGGGCGACTGGGACTCCGTGGGCGGCATGGTCTTCTCCGAGCTCGGACGGGTGCCCGAGGTGGGGGACTGCGTGCGGGTCGACCATTCCGAGCTGACGGTGGAGGCCATGGACGGGCGCCGCATCGCCCGCGTGAGGATCAGGCCGCTGGCAGAGGACGACGCAGGCGACGCCGAGGAGGCGGAAGCCACGTGAGCGAGGACGGGTTCCGCTCGGGCTTCGTATCGCTGGTGGGCCGGCCGAACGTCGGCAAGTCGACGCTCCTCAACCGGATCCTCGATCGCAAGGTGTCGATCGTCTCCGACAAGCCCCAGACCACCCGCAACCAGATCCGCGGCGTGCTGACCCGCCCCGACGCGCAGATCGTGTTCGTCGACACCCCGGGCATCCACAAGCCCCGCACGCTGATGGGCAGCCGGCTGAACGACACGGCGCTGGAGGCGGTCAGCGACGTGGACGTGGTGTGCCTGGTGGTCGACGCGACGGCGCCGATCGGCACGGGCGACCAGTGGGTCGCGGAGCGGGCACCGCAGGACGCGGTGGTGGTGGTCAACAAGGTGGACCTGGCCACGCGCGACCAGGTGGTGGCGCAGCTGGTACGCGCCGCAGAGCTGGACCGCTCCGACGTGTTCCCGGTCTCCGCGGTCACCGGCGATGGCGTCCCCGAGCTGGTCGAGCACCTCGTCGGCCGCCTCCCCGAGGGCCCGCTCTGGTACCCCGAGGACATGGTCACCGACGTCGAGGAGGCGTTCTGGGTGGCCGAGCTGGTCCGCGAGAAGCTCCTGGCGGTCACCCGCAACGAGCTTCCCCACTCCATCGCCTGCCGCTGCGTCGAGTGGGAGTGGCCGTACATCCGCGTCGAGGTCCTGGTCGAGCGTGAGTCGCAGAAGCCGATCGTGATCGGCAAGCGGGGCTCGGTGCTCAAGCAGGTCGGCACCGAGGTGCGCGAGCAGCTGCCCGAAGGCGCCTACCTCGAGCTGCACGTGAAGGTGGACAAGGACTGGCAGCGCCGGGCCCGCTC
>JBIQID010000104.1:7608-11155 GCA_044508215.1 Actinomycetota bacterium
GCACCGGAGGCGAAGAAGGCCTCCACGTCGGCGAGGTCCTTCGTGCGGGGCATCGGGGGCAGCGCCTCCACGAGCCGCCACCGGTAGCTCTTCGCCGTCGCCAGCCTCGGGTCGAGCACCGCGACGACTCCGCGGTCCGTCCGTGAGCGGATCAGCCTGCCGGCCCCCTGCGCGAGGAGCATCGCGGCACGAGGCACGTCGATCTCCTGGAACGCCCGAGGGCCCGCCGCCTCCCGCCGGGCCTGCCAGAGAGGCTCGTCGGGACGGGGGAACGGGATGCGGTCGATCGTGACGAGCGACAGCGCCGGGCCCGGCACGTCGATGCCCTGCCAGTAGCCCATCGTGGCGAACAGGCAGCTCGTCTCGTCGCCGGTGAACGCCTCCACCAGCACCGGCTTGGGCTTCTGGCCCTGCACCAGCACCTCGTAGGGCAGGCGGTCGCCGAGGTGGTCGGCGGCGCGCTGCATCATGCGGTAGCTGGTGAACAGTGCGAGCGTGCGCCCTCCGGCGAAGCGGATCAGCCGCTCGAGCTCGGCGAGCATCGCGTCCGAGTAGGACTCGGAGCGGGGGTCCGGCAGCGAGGCGGAGCAGTAGAGGAGCGACTGCTCAGCGAAGTCGAACGGCGTCCCCACGTCGACCTGCGTCGTGTCGTCCGGCGGCAGGTGGAGCTGCGCTGCGATCCCGGGTGGAACCGTCGCGGACGTGAGCACCACCGAGTCCGGGAGGCCGGCGCGGGGATCGGTGTCGGGGTCGCCCTCCACCTCGAGCCCACCTTCACCCGGATCCCACAGCAGCTGGTCGAGGGTGACGCCGACGTCGAGCGGGGCGAGGCACATCCGGGCGTGGTCCCGCTCGGACTCCACCCACATGACCCCGTCGGCCGGCGGGGTGAGGAACCGGTCGAGGTCGCCCACGAGCGCGTCCACGCTGGTCTGCACCCGGGCGACCCGCGTGGCGACGTCCGCGTTCGACGCCTCGATGCCCCTCGTCGCCTCGGTGACCGAAACCAGCCGCTGACGAGCGGTCACGAGCAGCGTGCGCACCGCCTCGGGGACGCCGTCGGTGAGCCGGTCGCCCACCATCGGGGCGATCGCCCCTTCGATCCGCACGCCGATGGTGGCGATGCCCTCGACCATCGCATCGTCGGCGATCACCCCGGCGGCCACCCGCGACGCGGCGGCGAACCGCCCCGCGCTCAGCTCGACCGTCGAGGTCGCCGTGACGATGTCGGCCAGCTCGTGCGCCTCGTCGACCACCAGCACGTCGTGGTCGGGCAGCACGGCCCGGCCGCTCGACAGGTGCAGGCCGTACAGGTGGGTGTTGACCACCACCACGTCGGCCGCAGCGGCGCGCCGGCGGGCGTTCTCGGCGAAGCAGTCGTCGCCGCGGGGGCACCGGCTGGCGCCCGGGCACTCGCGTGGTCCCACGCTCAGCGCGGACCAGGCTGCGGCCGACGGCTCGAACGGCAGGTCGGCCCGATCGCCGGTGCTCGTCTCCGACGCCCACGCCCGCACCGCGGTGAGCTGCCGCTCGGGAACGGCGGTCGCACCCTCCAACCCTTCCAGGGTCCGCTGGGCCGGATCGTCCAGCTCGTCGAGGCGCTGGAGGCACAGGTAGTTGGAACGGCCCTTCAGCACCGCCCACGAGATCGTGCGGGCCCTCGGCGCATCCTGGAGGTGCTCCGCCACGAAGGGCAGCTCCTTGCCGGCCAGCTGGTCCTGCAGCGCCTTCGTGGCCGTCGCCACCACGGTGCGGCGGCCCAGGCCCACGGTGGCAGCGAGGTAGGCGAGCGACTTCCCGGTGCCCGTCCCCGCCTGCACCACCACGTTGCGGCGCTCGGAGACCGCTTCGGCGACAGCGCGGCACATCTCGTGCTGGCCGGGCCGGTCCTCGCCGCCGCCGAGGGCAGCGGTGAGGTGGTCGAGCACCGCCACGGCGCGATCGGCAGGGGTCGGGCTCGGAGCGCCGGCGGAGGCCATGCCCAACTCTGACCGCTGCGGGGCCCGGTCTGCGAGCGGAGGGTCGAGGGGCGGTAGCGTCGGCGTCGATGGCAGCACCCCCGAGGCCGCAGCTCGATCGCTCGCGCATGCCGCGCCACGTCGCGATCGTGATGGACGGCAACGGGCGCTGGGCGCAACGCCGTGGCCGGCCCCGCACCGAGGGCCACGCCGCCGGTGAGGAAGCGCTGATGGACACCATCTGGAGGGCCCACGAGCTGGGCCTCGGATGGCTCACCGTCTACGCGTTCTCCACTGAGAACTGGAAGCGCCCGGTCGACGAGGTCCGCTACCTCATGAACTTCAACGAGCGGTTGCTGCTGACGCGCCGCGACGAGATCCACTCCAGGAACATCCGGATGCAGTTCCTCGGCCGGCGCGACTGGCGCGTGCCGAAGCGGGTGCTGCGCCGCATCGACGAGACCCTCGAGCTGACGCGCGACAACACCGGCATGGTCGTGTCGATGGCGTTCAACTATGGAGGTCGCGCCGAGATCGTCGACGCCGTCCGCCAGCTGGTGGCCGACGGCGTGCCGGCCGACAAGGTCAACGAGAAGGCCATCCGCGACCGGCTCTACGACCCCTCCATGCCCGACCCCGAGCTGGTGGTCCGCACGAGCGGCGAGCAGCGGACGTCCAACTTCCTCATGTGGGAGACGGCGTACAGCGAGTACGTCTTCACGGACGTGCTGTGGCCCGACTTCCGCGGGGAGCACCTGGAGGGCGCGATCGCCGAGTACCAGGCGCGGGACCGGCGGTTCGGCGGCATCCACGACCCGGCCCCGTCGTGATGGGCCGGGGAGCGGGGCGCGACGAACGATGAGCAGCCGCCTCTACCGGGACTCGGGCGTGGTGCTCCGCACCTACAAGCTGGGCGAGGCGGACCGCATCGTCGTGATCCTCTGCCGCGAGCGCGGCAAGGTGCGTGCGGTGGCGAAGGGCGTGCGCAAGACGCGCTCGAAGTTCGGTGCCCGCCTCGAGCCGACGAGCCACGTGAACCTGCAGCTCCACGAGGGACGTGACCTGCACATCGTCACCCAGGCCGAGGCCGTGGAGTCGTTCCCCACCATCCGCTCCGACCTCGACCGGTTGGGACGCGCCGCGGCGATGCTCGAGGTGATCGACCAGGTGGCGCAGGAAGGGGAGCACGCCCCCGAGCTGTACGAGATGCTCCTCGGCGGTCTCCGCACGGTGGAGCACCGGTCGTCGCCGCTCGTCACCGGGGCGTTCCTCCTGAAGCTGCTCGCCGCCGACGGCGTGGGCCTCCAGGTGGAGGGCTGCATCGAGTGCGGGCGCGAGGACGGCCTCGTGGCGATCGACCTCGACGACGGCGGCCTGCGTTGCGCGGACCACCGCGCCGGCATCGCCGTGTCGCCCGGAGCGGTGGTGCTCCTCCAGCAGGTCCTCGGCGGACGGCTGCAGTGGGCGCTCGACCAGCCGGCGGGGCCGGCGACCTTCGAGGTGGACCACATCGCCGGGGCAGCGATGGAGCGCCACCTCGACCGCCGGTTGCGAGCATTGCACCTCCTCGACCGCGCCTGAAGCGAGCC
>JBIQID010000105.1:0-3156 GCA_044508215.1 Actinomycetota bacterium
TCGTTGTCCACCGAGACCAGCCCGCACGACCCGAGGACCCGTTCACCGCTGCCATCCGTCACGCAGAAGGCCGCACCCGTGCGGTCGGCCCACGCCGTCGGCGCGAGCACGCCGACGAACTCGGCTGCATCCCGAGGCAGGTACGGCACCGGGACCGTGGTCCAGCGCTGGATCTCGGGGTCCTGGCAGGCGGCGGCCACCTGGTCGATGTCGGCGACTCGCCACGGCCGCAGCACCACTCCGTCGCCCACCAACGTCGGTTGCTCCGCCGGCCACCTCACCCCGGCAGGCTGCCGCATGTGGCCCACCTCGGCAACGGCTCGCAAGGCGACTGCCCAGGCACCGCGCCGGGCGACGCGTCGCAGTAGACATCCGGGATGGCCGAGATCCGTCCCTCGCACGTCGGCGTCTGCGTGAGCGACCTGGACCGGTCGCTCCGCTTCTGGGTCGACGGCCTGGGCTTCGAGGCGGGTGAGCGCTACGACCTCGAGAGCACGCTCCTACCCGAGCTGCACCTCGCCCTCGAGGTCGACGGTCCTGTGGCGGTCACCTCCCAGTTCGTCCGGCACGGCTCGACGGCTGTCGAGCTCCTCGCCTTCGCTGAGCCGGCGCCCACCGGTCGACCTTCGGCCTCCCGGGGCCTGCTCGGGCTCACCCACCTCGCGTTCCACGTCGAGGACCTCGCCGGCGCGATCGAGCACCTCGTCCGCCACGGCGGAACGCTCATCGAGAGCACGCGCGTTGACGTCGGGACGAACGTCGCATTCCTCGAGGATCCCGACGGTGTCCGGATCGAGCTCATGGAGGTCCCGCTCGAGTCGTTCGACCCGTGATCGTCAGGACCTGAACGGTCGCTGCGTCGTCAGTTGGCCGGCGGTACCGGTGCAAGGGCCGTGACCAGGTCGGAGCGGTTGCTCACCCCGAGCTTCTGGCACGCCTCGGCGAGGTGGTCCTCGACGGTGCGCGACGCCAGGAACATCTGCTCGGCGATCGCCTTCGTCGCCTGCCCCTGCACCACCCGCTGGACCACGTCCAGCTCACGATCGGTCAGCGGCGAGGCCACCGACCGCGCAAGCGCGTTCGGCGCCGGGGTGACCCGCCGCCACAGCGCCGCGGAGGTGGCCGCACGGGCAGCGCTCGCTGCGTCCTCGGCCACCCGCGCCGCCTCGTCCTGCACCTCGGCCACCAGAGTCCGCGCACCCGCCTCCGCCAGCGTCGCGGCGCACTTCGCCAACGACTCGACGTCCCGGTCGGCCGAGCCGACGGCGTGGGCGACCATCGAGTCGATCAGCGGTGCGGCGGTCGACGCGCCGTGCCGTCGCAGGTCCTCGGTGACGAGGTCAGCTCGGCCGTACCGCACCGCGTCGTACAGCGAGAAGATCCCGAGCTGCACGTAGCTGCCGTCGATGCACTCCCGGCCCATCGCCGCGGTCACCTCAGCGGCGTCGTCGAGCTGGCCCTCCAGCGCCAGCACCGCCGCGCGCGCACGACCGATGAACCCGTCCAGCCGAGGGTCACCGGTGCGTTCCACGCCCAGCTCCGCCAGCGCGGCGCGGGCGCCGTCGAGGTCGTCTGCCTGGGCGAGCGTGAACGCCCGCGCGGAGCGTGCGATCGGGGCGACCAGGAACGGGTCGGATCGATCCGTCGCGGCGCACGCCGCGTCGGCGATCGCCATCGAGTTCGGCGACCCGCGGTAGAGCAACGGGTGCACCAGGATCGCAGCGGTCACCCCGTGCAGCGCCTCGTCGGCGATGCACCGCTGCACGTGCGGCACGAACTCGGCCTCGCAGCGCGCCAGGTCACCACGCAGCGCGTGCACCGCCGCGGTGAGCGCCCAG
The DNA here is from genome assembly GCA_044508215.1 of Actinomycetota bacterium. Classification (GTDB taxonomy): domain Bacteria; phylum Actinomycetota; class Acidimicrobiia; order Acidimicrobiales; family Microtrichaceae; genus JAEZFI01. The sequence goes on from JBIQID010000105.1 coordinate 1,839, forward strand.
TACAGATCGATCCCCTCGGGACGCATCGGAGCGATGTCCTCGAACATCGTGGCCATGCCCGAGGTCAGCTCGTCGATGCCGGTCAGATCGGCAAGCATCACTTGCCCGAACAACTGGTTCATCATCGCCGTCCACCTCGCCGGAGCGTCGAGGCCATCGGAGGCGAGGATCCGCCGGTTGGCGTCGACGGCCACGTCGAGGCGGCCGAGGATGCCGGCCAGGAACGCGGCCTCCGAACGCAGCTCGAGCTCCCGCTCGGGCGCGCCCACCCGGTCGGCAGCAGCATCGAGGAGCGCGAGCGCGCCTTCGGGGTCGCCCGCGTGGTGCGCCCGCAACGTGCTGCGCCACATCGCCACCTGCACGATCGTGTCGTCGTCCTCGGCCAGCTCGGACGCGACGCCGAGCGCGGCTTCGGCCTCGTCGGCCGCGCCCTGCAAGCGCAGCGCCTCGCCCAGCAGCAGGTGGCCCTCGCGTGGCGCCTCGTCGAGCACCGCACGGGCCAGTTCGCACGCCCGATCGAGCGCCAGCGCCACCAGCGCCTCACGACCGGCGGCTAGGGCCACCGGAGCGGGGATCGGCTGGTGGCTCTCGGCGAGCCACTCGGCCGCACGGAGCGCGTCCCCGGCGGCCCGAGATCCCGCCGTGACCAGTCGGCCGGCCGCGTCGCGGAGGAGCTCGAGGCGACGGCGGGTCGACAGGGTGGCGGCGAGGGCTTCCCGGATGAGCGGGTGGTCGGCCCGGACCATCCACCGCCCGGCGATCAGCTCGACGCGGGCCAGGCGCTGCTGCTCGAGCGTGTCCAGCACGTGGAGCTCGTGCTCGGCCAGCAGCTCGACGGAGAGCGGCGCGGCGACCGCCAGCAGCTCGATCAGCGCGAGCGACGGCGGGTCCAGGTCGGCGGTCCGCGCCGTGATCAGCTCCTGGACGCGGACCCCGGCCCGCAGCGCTCCACCCTCCAGCTCCCACGTGTCGTCGACGCGGGTCACCAGCCGCTGGGCGACCGCGTCGAGCACCAGCTCGCGGACGAACAGCGGCACGCCGTGGGTGCGCTCCCACAGCTGCTCCGCGAGGGCGACGCCCACCTGCCCGCCCAGCAGCCGGCGAGCGAGCTCGGTCGTGTCGGAGTGGGGGAGCGGCTCGACGTCGAGCCGGGCGACCGCCTCTCCGGCCCACAGCGCGGTCAGCTCCGCCGGCATCGGTTCGGTGCTGCGCGCGGTGGCGACCACCCTCACGTCGCTGTGGTGGGCCAGCTCGATCAGGCACGCGAGGCTGGCGTCGTCGAGCAGGTGGGCGTCGTCGATCGCCAGCACCGTCGACC
>JBIQID010000105.1:3256-6872 GCA_044508215.1 Actinomycetota bacterium
GCTCGGTCGAGACGAACCAGCCGGTCGGTGAGACGTCGTCGCCGAAGCGGGGTGCGTACTGGTCGAAGAAGACCCGAGCCACGAGCTCGCGCCGGCTGCGCACATCCGCCTTGTCGAAGATGGACTTGAGGTGGTCCTGGACCGTGTACCTCGACATCGACAGCTCGCTCGCGATGGTCTTGGTGTCGTTGCCGCCGAGGACGAGCTCGGTGACCTCCCGCTCGCGGGCGCTGAGCCCGAACGCTGTCGCGAGGAGCGGCATGATCTCTGGCGGTCGAGCCTCATCGATCGTGACCACGACGTCGCCGGTGACGCCATCGTGGGCTGCGAGCGGCGCGGCGTGGGCGATGACCCACCGGCCCGATGGCGCCCGAAGCCGGACGCGCGGAGCGGGTAGCGATTCGCCCGCGGCGTACCGTCGGGCGGTGGCGGCCAGACCCTGCACGAGGCTGTCGATCGGGGACCGGCTCGACTCCGCTGCGAACTCGTCGAAGACGGCCGTGCTGCCGGCGCTGATCTCTCGAAGCTTGGCATCGCGGTCGACGATCAGCACCGCAGGACCGGCCGGCGTGCCCTCGAGGAGGTCCGCGGCGCAACGCGCCACGAGCCCGATGCGGAGGCCCTCAGCCACGACTTGGGACAGGGCCGCGAGCACGAGCACGTCGTCACGGTCGAAGCAGGGTTCACCCGTCGCTCGGAACAGGTTCACGCCACCCCAGGCGTCGTCGCCGTCGCGGGCGACCATCCGGAGCTCGTCGTGGTAGCCGGCCGGGCCGACCAGGACGCGCATCCTCTCGGAGTCGTTGCTCCCGCCCGGGAGGTGGCTGGTGGCACGAGCGGGGACCTCTTCTCGGGCGATCGCGATCATGCGGGTGGGGTCGTCGCTGCCGTACTCGATCCTCGCCCACTCACCGTCGAGTTCGTGGTCACCGGCGAGCCCGCCGAACTTGTAGGTCCCCGTCACGAGCCGAGTCGCAGGATCGATCGTCACCACGCATGCGGCGGCGTGAGGGACGAACCGTTGGAGCACCTCGATCAGGCGCTCGGCAAAGCCCGCGGTGTCGTGGCCCGCACGAACGAGCGCTCCGATCGCGGTCTGCGCGCGTTCGATGGTCCTCTCCCTCCTCATCGATCGGAGTGTGGCCCGTGGAACCGGGAGTTGCGAGCGGTCGGGGGTGTTCTCGCCAGATCCCCCACATGTGTGGGATGGCGGAACGTTGGAGTCGCACGGACCATGGCGCCATGCCCGCAGAGCAGTTCACCTCCGTGCGACACCACCCGGTCGAGGTCGCCGTCGAGACGTTCGTGATCCAGGCGACGGTCGGTGAAGGGGTGGCGCCCCAGGCGATCCACATGAACTCGATGGTGATCCGAGGTGCGGAGCCGGTGGTGGTCGACACGGGTTGCCCGATCCACCGCGACCAGTACCTCGACGACCTGTTCGGCCTCGTGGAACCCGAGGACGTGCGATGGGTGTTCATCAGCCACGACGACCCCGACCACCACGGGAACCTCGAAGCGGTGATGGATGCGTGCCCCAACGCCACGCTGGTGGCCAGCTGGTTCCTCTGCGAACGCCTCGGGGCGGAAGGGCTCACCGTCCCGCCGACCAGGTGGCGGTGGCTGGGCGACGGTGACGCGCTCGACGTCGGCGACCGCACCCTGCACCTGGTGCGGCCACCTCTGTACGACTCGCCCACGACGCGAGGTCTCTTCGACCCGGTGACGGGCGTCTACTGGGCGTCGGACTGCTACGCCACGCCGGTCCCCAACGGCACGGCGTTCGTCGCCGATCTCGATCCGGACGAGTGGGCGGCGGGGTTCGCTGCGTTCAACCTCTGGAACAGCCCGTGGCTGTCGATGGTCGACGAGGACGCGTTCGGTGTGGAGTGCCGGAGGGTCGAGGGCCTCCGCCCCGCCGTGATCGCGTCAGCACATGGGCCAACGATCGAGGCGCCCCAGGTGCAACAGGCCTTCGACATGCTGCGACACCTGCCGTCCACGACGGTCCCTCCGCAGCCCGACCAGGCAACCCTCGACCAGATCGTCGCCGCGATGACCGCCACACCCGGCTGACGCCACGCGCATCAGTCCCACGATCCGACAACCCCAATGAAAGGTCCGATGGATGAGAAGGAGAACCCACCGATTGGTCGCGTCCTGCGCCGCCCTGGCACTGCCGATGGGGTTCGTAGCGTGCAGCGACGACGCCGAAACGTCCGCAGCTCCCGAAGGTGAGGACACTGCTCCGGTCGTCGAGGTGGTCGCCGTCGACTTCGCCTTCGAGGGCCTGCCCGACTCGATCGATGCGGGCACCCAGCTGACACTGCGCAACGACGCACAGTCCGAGCTCCACGAACTGGTGGCGTTCCGTCTCGACGACGACGAGACCCGTTCGGTCGAGGAGATCCTGGCGCTGTCCCCTGAGGAGGCGCAGGCTGCGCTCGGGGAGCCGTCGACGGTCATCCTCGCCCCGCCATCGAGCGAGCAGGTGGCGGTCCCGGTCGGTGACGGCAAGCTCGGTGAGGTCGGCCGATACGCGATCGTCTGCATGATCCCCACCGGCGCCGACCCCGACGAGTACATGGCGGCGGCCGCCACCTCGGACGGTCCACCCGACGTCGCCGGCGGACCGCCGCACGTCGTCCACGGCATGTTTGCCGAGCTGACCGTGGAGTAGGGGCGCACCAGCGGGTGGCGGGCCCGGCGCTCGACCTCGGGCATCGACGAGATGTCGGTGCTCGAGGTCGTTGCGCGCCGACGTCAGTCGTGGGTGGTGATCAGGCCCCAGTGCCCGTCGTAGCGGTGGTAGATCACCGCGCCGCGGCCGGTGGACTCGTCCACGAAAAACACGAACCGCTCCTTGCTCGCCTCCAGGCGCTCGATGGCGTCGTCACGGGAGAGGGTCGGCGCAGGCGCCACGACCTCCACCTCCGCGGCAGCGTCCTTCGTCGGGTCGCCGTCGACGTCCGGCACCAGCTGCAATCCGAGCGACGTCCCTCCGCCCTTGTAGAAGACGACGGCCTCCCTCCCGCTCTCGGCCTCGGTGAACAGGTGGAAGTCGTGGCCGAGCAGCTCGAGGTCGAGCACGGCCTCGTCGACCGTCGTCGGGATCGCGCCGAAGCTCTTCGTTCGCACCAGCTCGCGCTCGTCGTAGGGCCGTTCGAAGAACTGCGGACGGTCGCTCGGCAGGTTGCCTCGGCGCCACTCGCCGTCGGTGGCCTCACCCGTCTGGTACCGCTCACGGCCCTCACGGTGCTTCCGCTCCTGGTAGCGACGGAGCCGTCGACCCAGCAGGTCCACCAGCAGGTCGACCGCCTGGAACATGTTGACTCCGGCTACGTGCGCGCGGATCGGGCGTCCGTTCACGTCCAGCGTCGCCTCGGCCTCGGACGGCCGGTCACTCGCCGGCCCGCCCTCCTCCAGCTCGATCTCGGCGTAGAGCACCGGCTCGGAGACCACTGACGCAGATGCAGCGACCTTCTCCCGCGCGTAGTCGACGGCGTCCTGCGGGACCGCCCCGCGCGTCGTCATCGAGATCGCAGCTGGTTCCAGTTCGGCCATGTCGTCGCTTCTCCTGTTCGGGATGAGGTCCTTGGCCCCCGGTCTACCCGTT
>JBIQID010000105.1:6972-11065 GCA_044508215.1 Actinomycetota bacterium
CGCGACCAGCGCGGCGCCGCAGTCACAGCACCCGGAAGTAGCGGGCGATGTCGATCCGTTCGAAGCCGGCGTCCTCGTAGGTGCGGCGAGCCGGAGCGTGCCCTTCGTCGGCACCGGTCTCGATCATGGCGATCGGCAGGCCCGCCGCTCGGATGACCTCGACGGCGTCCTCCACGAGGAGGCGGCCGACGCCCCGGCCCTGCGCCGACGGGTCGACGGCCACCATCTCGATCTCGCCGAGCAGATCGTCGGGGCGCAGCCGCACCGAGCAGAACCCGACCACCTCGCCTTCCACCACCGCCACCCGCGTCGACAGCGAAGCGACCGTCTCCCGCACCGCGTGCTCCTGCACGGGCTCCCATCCATCGGGGTGCCAGAGCTCGAACAGCCGAGCGCCGTAGGTCGCCGCGATCGACGCGAAGACCGGCTGCCAGGCACGGAGCGACAGGGCCACGATCGCTTCGACGTCGCGGTCCTCGATGTCCCGGATCGCCACGCCGTCCACGTCTCGGCACGGTAGCCCCCGGCGATCTGACGCGAACCTTCTGGCGCCACCAAGAAGTGCACCGATCGGGTCTGTGCTCCCCCGAGCAGTGGGTACGCGCGCGGTCTGTCCACGGAGCGGTCCGACCCCCCGGACCCCGACCACGGAGGTGGGACATGGCGGCCTTCTCAACGAAGGGAGGGGCCGGCCACAGCCGCCCCGCCCCGGCGTCGAAGCGAGCGGTCCGCACCGCTCTCGCAGCGCTCGTCAGCGCGACGCTCCTCATCGGGCTGTGGGCGCAACCCGCCCACGCCGGCGATCGCCACTCGGGCCGCAACGGTGGCCACCACGACGGATGGAGCGGCGGCCACAAGGGCCACGACGGCCACAAGGGCCGGCAGGTCGACTGCGATCCGGGCAACGGCGGCATCACCCTGCCCGACGGGTTCTGCGCCACGGTCTTCGCCGATGGGGTCGGTCGGGCCCGGCACCTCACGGTCAGCGACCGCGGCGACGTGTACGTCGCGCTGCTGCCGTCGATGGACGGCTCGGATCCGGGCGGGATCGTCGCGCTGCGGGACACCGACCGCGATGGCCACGCCGACCGCCAGGAGCGCTTCGGTGACGAAGGCGGCAACGGCATCGACTACCGCAACGGCTTCCTCTACTTCGCTCCCAACGACGGCGTCGTCCGATACGACCTGCGGCGCTCGGACCTGGTGCCGGACGGACCACCGGTCACGTTGGTCGAGGGCCTGCCCGAAGACGGCGACCACCAGGTCAAGACGGTGGTGGTCGGAGACCGAGGTCGGATGTACGTGAACATCGCCTCCGCCACGAACTCGTGCCAGGTCGAGAACCGCACCCTCGAGTCGCCGGGACTCGACCCCTGCCCGGAGCTGGAGGTGCGAGCGGGCGTCTGGGAGTTCTCGTCGCGGCGCGCCGGCCAGCAGCAGTCCGACGGCACCCACTTCGCGATCGGCGCCCGGAACATGAACGCGATGGACGTGCACCCACGGACCGGTGAGCTGTTCGGCGTCCAGAACGGGCGCGACCAGCTGTTCGAGAACTGGCCGGCCCTCTACGACGAGGAGGACGACCTCGTGCTCCCCGCCGAGGAGCTGTTCCACCTGCAGCGTGGCCAGGACTACGGGTGGCCGTACTGCTACTTCGACCCGCAGCTGGGCCACAAGGTCCTCGCTCCCGAGTACGGAGGCGACACGCAGACCGAGGGGCCGCGCTGCGAGGGTGCGACCGACCCGCTCGTGACCTTCCCGGCGCACTGGGCGCCGCTCGGGATGCACTTCTACGAGGGCGACCAGTTCCCGCGGGAGTACCGCAACGGCGCCTTCGTGGCCAACCACGGCTCCCGGTTCGCTCCGGCGCTGCAGCCGGAGGGCCCCGGGTACAACGTCACCTTCGTGCCGTTCCGCCGTGGCATGCCGACCGGCGACTGGTCGATCTTCGCCGACGGCTTCGCAGCCGGCGAGACCGACCTGCCCGCAGCGGCGCCGCACCGGGCGCTCGACGTGGCCGAGGACCGGCACGGGTCGATCTACATCTCCGACGACGTCGGCGGACGGATCTGGAAGGTCTCCTACACCGGGGACCAGCACGACCGAGACGACGACCACGGCGGCAAGCACCACGGCAAGGGCGGTCCCCACGGCTGGGACGATCGAGGCCAGCGTTCCGGCTACCACGGCGGGCACCACCGGGGTCGCCGCTGAGCCTCGCCCCGTGACGCCGGGCTGCCGCCACGCCGGCAGCCCGGCGGCACCCGGTCGTTTCCCGGCCGGTGCGACCGGGGAACGACAGCGCATGCCCCGCACGCCCCCCGAGGCGGGTCGAGTGCACGGGACCACGTGGTGGGTCGAGCTCTCCGCCGTCGCCGTCGTGGTCGCCGTCTACCTCGCCAGCCCGCCGAGCAGCCCGAGCGCCCAGCTCGTGGCCGAGGCGGAGCGGAACGGGCTCGCCGTCCTGCGGCTCCAGGAGCACCTGGGCATCGACGTGGAGCGATCCGTCCAGGCGGCAGCGCTCTCGCTCGGGCTGCCCTCCGCGCTGAACTGGCTCTACGGGACGCTGCACTTCGCCGTCACGGCGATGGTGTTCGTCCACCTCTTCCGCCGACGTCCCGAGCACTACCAGCGGTGGCGTGCCGGGTTCGTGATCGCCAGCGTCGCGGCCTTCGCCATCTACCGCCTGTGGCCGGTCGCTCCGCCACGCCTCCTGCCCGACGGCTCGGGTGGCACCCACCTCGTCGACACCCTCGCCGCGCACCCCACGCCGTGGGACTTCCAGCACGGACCGATGAGCGAGGTGGCCAACCAGTACGCCGCCATGCCGAGCATGCACGCCGGCTGGGCGCTGTTCTGCGCGCTCGCCTTCGGCCTCGGGCGTTCGAGGCGCGTCCGCATCGCACTCCTCGGCTACCCGCTCCTCACGACCCTGGTCATCATGGCGACCGGCAACCACTTCCTCCTCGATGCAGTCGCAGGCTTCGCGGTGGTGGGGGCGGGCATGGCGGCGGCCACGCTCGGCGAACGGCTGATCACGGCGCTCCGCGCGACGCACTCCGCTCCTGCCCTCACCGGCGCTGAAGGCGCGACGGCGAGCGAGTCGGAGAACCGGGTGATCACTGTTCACCGAGCGCGGCGGCGTGCTCACGCTGCGAGTTTTCGCGAGCGCGGCCCCGCCGAGTTCGCGAGGATTTCGGACGCCCCCCTTTCACCGACTCCGGCGAAAAGGAGAGTCATGGAAAACACGACCACCAAGGGCACGGCACGGCGGGTGCTGCTCGCGGCGACTGCGATCGCAGCGTTCGCACTGTCCGCCTGCACAACGCCACCGGCCCCGACAGACCCGAGCACCAGGTGGCTCCCGGCCGGCTGCGTCGACAGCTCGGTCCCGGGTGTGCCGGACATCGACTTCACCGGTGTCGCCAACGTGCTCAACAACGCGTCGGCCTACCAGCTGACCCCCGAGGGAGCGTTCTCCGAGGACGGTTCCTGCACCACGGGCATCGCCGTGGAGAAGGGCACCATCGTCCGTGCGTCGGACAGCGCGGCCGCCGCGCAGATCTGCACCGACCTCGGTGTCGCGGACATCACCGATCCGGCTCGCCTCGTGGACTACGGCTACGACGCGCCGATCGACGCGTGGACCTGCATCAACAACCCGCAGGACGCGTGATCCCCGGCCGGGTCATCGATCCGGCCGGCTCCTGACGAACGAGGGGGCGGCGCCGCGATCCGGCCGCCCCCTCCGCGTCCGACACCGGCTCAGCGCGACCAGCGGTCCCCGTCGGTGCTCACCCGTCCCGCCCGTTCGAGCGCGACGAGGTGCGCCTCCACCGTGCGGGCGGCGGGCGCGTGCAGCTCCTCCGCAACGTCGGCGTAGAGCACCGCCACCACCTCGGCGATCGTGCGCGGGCCGTCGTCGAGCTGCAGGAGGATCTGGCGCTCCCGCTCCAGTCGGTGCTCGATCAGCGCCTCCACGTGACGTCGTGGTTCGGTCACCGGGGGACCGTGCGTCGGGTAGAGCACCCGCTCCGTCCGGTCGAGCAGCAGCCGCAGGCTCTCGATGTAGGCGGCCATGTCGCCGTCGGGC
>JBIQID010000106.1:0-11025 GCA_044508215.1 Actinomycetota bacterium
CACCTACGGCACGAACAACGAGTTCGGCTTCGACTACCTGCGCGACAACATGGCGATGAGCCGCGCCGAGCAGGTGCAGCGCGGGCACAACTACGCGATCGTCGACGAGGTCGACTCGATCCTCATCGACGAAGCCCGGACGCCGCTCATCATCTCGGGCCAGGTCAACGACGCCGCCAAGCTCTACTACCGGTTCGCCTCGATCGCCCGGGCGCTCGTCCGTGACGTCGACTACGACGTCGACGAGGAGAAGCGCACCGTCGCCCCCACCGACTCCGGCGTGGAGAAGGTCGAGAAGGCGCTCGGCGTCGAGAACATGTACGACGAGGTGTCCACCAACCTCGTGCACCAGCTCACCGTCGCCCTGAAGGCGAAGGAGCTGTTCCACCGCGACAAGGACTACCTGGTCGCCGACGGCCAGGTGAAGATCGTCGACGAGTTCACGGGTCGCGTCCTCGAGGGTCGCCGCTGGTCCGAGGGCCTCCACCAGGCGGTCGAGGCCAAGGAGGGGGTGCGGATCAAGGAGGAGAACCAGACCCTCGCCACGATCACCCTCCAGAACTACTTCCGCCTCTACGACAAGCTCGCCGGGATGACCGGTACCGCCCAGACCGAGGCGGCCGAGCTGATGAACACCTACGACCTCCAGGTCGTCAGCATCCCCACGAACGTCCCGGTGGTCCGCAAGGACAACGGCGATCTGATCTACCGCGGCGAGGACGGCAAGTTCTCTGCGGTGGTCGACGACATCGCCGAGAAGGTCGAGACGGGCCAGCCGGTGCTGGTCGGCACGATCTCGGTCGAGAAGTCCGAGAAGCTCAGCCGCGAGCTGGCCAAGCGGGGCATCCGCCACGAGGTGCTGAACGCCAAGCAGCACACACGTGAGGCCGACATCGTGGCGCAGGCCGGCCGGCTGGGCGCGGTCACGGTCGCCACGAACATGGCCGGCCGAGGCGTCGACATCCTCCTGGGCGGCAACCCCGACGGGCTCGCCCGCCGCGACGTGCTGGCCGAAGGCCTCGATCCCGAGAGCGAGGAGGGCGCCGCTCGCCTCGCCGAGCTGCTGCCCAAGCACAAGGCGGAGTGCCAGGCCGAGGGCGACAAGGTCCGCGAGCTGGGCGGCCTCTACGTGTTGGGCACCGAGCGGCACGAGTCCCGACGCATCGACAACCAGCTGCGTGGCCGTGCCGGCCGCCAGGGCGATCCGGGCGAGAGCCGCTTCTACCTGTCGCTCGAGGACGAGCTGATGCGCCTGTTCGCCACGGGCGCCATCCAGATGGTCATGGGCAAGAACTGGCCCGAGGACCTGCCGATCGAGGCGAAGATGGTCTCGAAGGCCATCGAGCGGGCGCAGAACACCGTCGAGCAGCGCAACGCGGAGATCCGCAAGAACGTGCTGAAGTACGACGAGGTCATGAACGAGCAGCGGAAGGTGATCTACCGCCGCCGTGACCAGGTCCTCGACGGCGTCGACCTCCAGAGCGAGTTCGAGGAGTCGCTCGCCGGGGCGGTCGAGAAGTCGATCACCACCTTCTGCCCGGGTGACTTCCCCGAGGACTGGGACCTCGAAGGCTTCCGCACCGAGATCGGCACCTACTGGCCGGCCACGCTCACGGTCGAGGACCTCGGCACCGCCACGAACAGCCAGGAGCTCTACGAGCTGGTGATGAACGACGCGCTCGCCCACTACGCCCGGCGCGAAGAGGAGCTGGGCACCAAGGCGATGCGCGAGATCGAGCGCCAGATCATGCTGCGCATCATCGACAGCCGCTGGCGCGAGCACCTCCGCGAGATGGACCACCTGCAGGACGGCATCGGCCTGCGGGCGATGGGCCAGAAGGATCCGCTGGTCGAGTGGCAGCGTGAGGGCTTCGACATGTTCGGGAAGCTCATGGAGTCGGTCTCGGACGAGTTCGTGAAGTACGTGATGCACGCCCAGGTCGTGGTCGACGAGGAGCAGCGGCCTGCGGTCTCGAACGTGAAGGAGTCCGGCCCGGACGCCTCCGCCGGGGCGTCTGCGCTGACGCAGGCGGCAGCAGCCGCCCCCACCGAGGCGCCGGCCCAGGCGGCAACGGCACAGCCCGAGCCCGAGGTGCAGCAGCCGGTCCGCAAGAGCGACTGGGACAAGACCCCACGCAACGCGCCGTGCCCGTGCGGTTCGGGCAAGAAGTTCAAGCAGTGCCACGGCGCCGCGTGATCGACGGCCGTGCAGGACTTCTCACCACAGCTCGCTGAACTGTCGCGGCGCCTCGGCGAGGCCCGGCAGTACCTCAGGATCGAGGAGGCGGCCGCCCGGCGCCCACAGCTCGAAACCGAGCTCGCGCGCCCCGACCTGTGGGACGACGCCGCCGTCGCGCAGCAGGTCCAGCGCGAGTTCGCAGCGGTCGACGGCGACCTGAAGCTCTTCGAAGAGCTCGAGAGCGGCATCGAGGACGCGGCGACCCTCCACGAGATGGCGCGGGAGGAGGGCGACGAGTCCCAGGAGCCCGAGATCCAAGAGGCCATCGACGCGATCAGCGCGCGGTTCGCCGACCTCGAGCTGCGTGCCCTCTTCACGGGGGAGTACGACGACGAGGACGCCCTCTGCGAGCTGAACTCGGGCGCCGGCGGCACGGATGCGCAGGACTGGACCGAGATGCTCCTGCGCATGTACACCCGCTGGGCCGAGGACAAGGGCCTCGAGGTGGAGCTCTCGGAGGTCTCGCCCGGCACCGAGGCCGGGCTCAGCTCGGCGACGTTCGTGGTGAAGGGCCGCCACGCCTACGGCTACCTGCGGAGCGAGCACGGGGTGCACCGCCTGGTGCGCATCTCGCCGTTCGACAACAACGCCCGCCGCCAGACGGCGTTCGCGTCGCTCAAGGTCACGCCGCTGATCGAGGACGTCGACTCCGAGATCGAGGTCGACGACAAGGACCTCCGGATCGACGTGTACCGGTCGTCCGGAGCCGGCGGCCAGCACGTGAACGTGACCGACTCGGCCGTGCGGATCACGCACCTCCCCACCGGCATCGTGGTGAGCTGCCAGAACGAGCGCAGCCAGCACCAGAACAAGGACCGGGCGATGACGCTCCTCAAGGCGAAGCTGCTCGAGGTGGAGCGGGAGAAGCACCGCGAGAAGCTGGCCTCGATCACCGGCGAGTCCAGGGCGGTGGACTTCGGCAGCCAGATCCGCAGCTACGTGCTGCAGCCGTACCAGCAGGTGAAGGACCTGCGGTCCGGTGTCGAGATCGGCAACGTCGAAGCGGTCCTCGACGGCGACCTCGACCGCCTGATGGAGGGCTACCTCCGCTGGGAGCACTCCTCCGAGAACACCCCCGCCTGATCCCCCCGAGGGGCTCCTGTCACGGTGGGGTGCTGCGGGTTCGGGGGAGGCGTCCGGTAGTGTCGACCCGTCGCCTGCGACCCCCGCCGCTCGGCCGCCAACTGTGGCCGATCCAGCGCGACCCCCCACCGCCGTGATCAAGTTCGACAACGTCACCAAGATCTACAAGAACGAGCACGTCGCCCTCCGGGACGCCTCGGTGAACATCGAGAAGGGCGAGTTCGTCTTCCTCGTCGGGCCGTCGGGCTCGGGCAAGTCCACGTTCATCCGCCTGATCAACCGCCAGGAGCACCCCAACGAGGGCACGATCTGGGTGGCGGGCAAGGACATCGGCACCCTCCCGGGCTGGAAGGTGCCGTACCTCCGTCGCAACATCGGCTACGTCTTCCAGGACTACAAGCTGCTCCCGAACAAGACCGTCGAGGAGAACGTCGCCTTCGCCCTCGAGGCGATCGGTCGTCCCCGTGCCACGATCCGCACGCAGGTCCCCGCGATCCTCGAGCTGGTGGGCCTGGCGAAGAAGGCCAAGAGCCGTCCGAACGAGCTGTCGGGTGGTGAGCAGCAGCGGGTGTCGATCGCCCGTGCGTTCGTGAACCGGCCGTCGATCCTCCTGGCCGACGAGCCCACCGGCAACCTCGACCCCGACACGTCCGTGGGGATCATGAAGCTCCTCGACCGCATCAACCGCACCGGCACCACGGTGCTGATGGCCACCCACGACCGCAGCATCGTCGACCGCATGCGCAAGCGGGTGATCCAGCTCGACCACGGCAACGTCGTCCGCGACCAGGCACGTGGGGTCTACGAGTAGCGATGGCAAGGATCGACTACCTGGCCCGGGAGACCGGGCAGAACCTCGTCCGCAACGCGATGCTCACCATCGCGGCGATCCTCACGGTGGCGGTCTCCCTCGGGATGCTGTCCGCCGTGATGCTCCTGGGCTACGGCATCAACAACGCGTTCGCCCGGTGGAACGACGACGTGTCGTTCATCGTCTATGCGAACGCCGAGGCCACCGAGGACCAGATCGAGTCCCTCCGCACGCAGCTGGAGGAGAACCCCCAGATCGACTCCGTGCGGTACCTCGACAAGGACGCCAGCTACGAGGAGTTCCAGCGGCTCTTCCCCGACGACCCGACGATCACCGACACGGTCACGAAGGAGCAGCTGCCCACGTCGTTCAGGGTGAAGCCGACCAACCCCGACGCAGATGTGGTGAAGGGCCTGGCCGACCAGTTCGAGGCGAAGCCGGGCGTCTACAAGGTCGACTTCGTCGCCGACGCGGTGCGGCTCGTGCAGAACGCCAGCGAGAAGCTCACGAACTTCGCCCTGATCGGAGCGATCGCGCTCCTGATCGCCTCGCTGCTCCTCATCTTCAATGCGATCCAGACCGCTGTCTTCTCGCGGCGCCGTGAGATCGAGGTGATGAAGCTCGTCGGTGCCACCAACTGGTTCATCCGCATCCCGTTCGTCCTCGAGGGCCTCATCCAGGGCCTCACCGGCGCTGCGATCGCGTCGGTCATCGCGAAGGTCTTCGAGTGGGCGTGGTTCGACAGCTTCACCGGCCGCACCACCGAGACGCTCTTCGACTCGATCCGCTGGACCGGTGGAGAGTTCCGCCTCACGGTGTTCCTAGTCTTCGCGATCGGCGCGCTGGTCGGTGGGATCGGTTCGGCCGCATCGGTGACCTGGTACCTCAGGGAGTAGACGCTCCGTAGGATGCGGTCGTGGCCGAGGAAGAGACGATCACGACCGCAGTCGCCGACGGGGTGATGACCCTCACCCTCGACCGGCCGGACCGCCTGAACGCGTTCAACGTCCCGATGCTCCGCGAGATGGTCGCGGCGTTCGACCGTGCCGATGTCGACGACGACGTCCGGGTGGTCGTCGTCACCGGGTCCGGCCGGGCGTTCTGCGCCGGCGCCGACCTGTCCGCGGGCACCGAGACGTTCGACTACGAGTCGCAGGGGGCGACGCCCGGCACCTCGGGCGTGATCCGCGACGGCGGCGGCATCCTCACCCTCCGGATCTTCCGCAGCACCAAGCCGGTGATCGCGGCGATCAACGGGCCCGCCGTGGGCGTCGGCGCCACCATGTGCCTGCCGATGGACATCCGGCTGGCGTCGGAGACCGCGAAGTTCGGCTTCGTCTTCGCCGCCCGCGGGATCGTGCCAGAGGCGTGCTCCTCGTGGTTCCTCCCGCGGGTCGTCGGCATCTCCCGTGCTGCCGAGTGGTGCTACACGGCGCGCCTCGTCGACGCCGGGGAGGCACTCGACGCAGGGCTGGTCCGCAGCGTGCACCCGGCGGAGGAGCTGCTCGACGCCGCCTACGAGCTGGCCGGCCGCATCGTCTCCGACGCGGCGCCCGTCTCGGTGGCGCTGTCGCGGATGATGCTCTGGCGCATGTTGGGTGCCTCGCACCCGATGGAGGCACACCGCGTTGACTCGCGGGCCGTCAACTTCACCGGCCGCGCTCCCGACGCCCGGGAGGGGATCACCGCGTTCTTCGAGAAGCGCGAGCCCAGTTGGACCATGCGGCCGAGCACCGACATGCCGGACTTCGTGCCGTGGTGGGACGAGCCGGGGTTCGAGTGACACGACGTCGAGGCGCGCTCGCCGCGCTCCCGCTCATCCTCCTGCTCGTCGGGCTCGTCGGCGGCGGTTCGGTCGCCGCCTCACCGTCGACGGGCGCGGCGCCCACCGCAGCACCCGTCGCAGCACAGTTCGGCAGCGAAGGCATCCGGTCGTACGAGGTGGGCGTCACGATCAACTCGGACGGCTCGGTCGACGTCACCGAGCGCATCGCGTACGACTTCGGCAGCAACCGCCGTCGTGGGATCTTCCGGCGGATCCCTGTCCGCTACCCGTACGAGCAGCGGAACGAGGACGGCAGCCTCCAGGACGACGGGCGGCGCTGGCAGCGCCGGACGCCGATCAGCGGCTTCCGCGTGACCTCTCCGACCGCTCCCACCCAGGTCGAGCGGACCGACGAGGACGACTACGCCGTCTTCCGGATCGGCAACCCGAACCGCTTCATCACCGGGACGCACGACTACGAGCTCCGCTACCGGTTGGGCTCGGTCATGAACGGGTTCGACGAGCACGACGAGCTGTACCTCGACGTCATCGGCACCCAGTGGGACGTGCCGATCGAGTCCGTCACCGCCACCATCTCCGCCGACGGTGCCCCCGAGCGCGTGGCCTGCTACGCCGGGCCGGAGGGGTCGCGGCTCACCTGTGACCGCGCCGAGATCGTCGGCAACGAGGCCCAGTTCGCCCACGCACGCCTCGCTCCCCGCGAAGGTCTGTCCGCGGTGGTGGCCCTGCCGAAGGGCGTCGTGGCGGAGCCCGAGCCCGACGTGGTCGAGCTGTGGTCCGTCCGCCACGCCTTCGATCCCGGCGCCCCGAAGGTGGCCACGGGCGGGGTCGTCCTCGCCGGCGGCCTCGCAGGGGTGGGCTGGCTGCTGTGGCGCAACGGGCGCGACCGGCGGTTCGCCGGCAGCGCCATCGACGCAGCCTTCGGCAACGAGACCGGCGAGGTCGAGCGCGTCCCGCTCCGCGAGCAGCAGGCCGCCCCGGTGGAGTTCGTCCCGCCGGACGGCATCCGTCCCGGCCACATGGGCACGCTCTGGGACGAGCACGCGCACCCCCTCGACGTCTCGGCGATGATCGTGGACCTCGCCGTCCGCGGCTACCTGCGGATCGACGAGCTCAGCCCTCCGAGCAAGTCCATCTTCGGCGAGCGGCCCGGCGACTACCGGTTCGTGAAGCTGCGGCCCGCCGACCAGGAGCTGCTGCGGGCGGAGCAGCTCCTGCTGGACGCGATCTTCCAGACCCGCGACGAGGTGCTGCTCTCCAACCTGCGCACCAAGTTCGCGTCTCGCCTGTCGCTGGTCCAGGGCGCCCTGTACGACGACACGGTGAAGGCCGGATGGTTCCCCACCCGCCCCGACCGGGTGCGCGCCCGCTGGCACGCCATCGGGCTCGGCGTGACCATCCTCGGTGCCGGCCTCGCGGCGCTCATCATCTGGAAGACCTCGTGGGGGCTCGCCGCCCTGCCGCTGCCGGTCATCGGGCTCGTGCTGCTGGCGCTGGGGAGCAAGTTCCCGCACCGCACCGCGAAGGGCACGGCGATGCTCAGCCGGGTCCAGGGCTTCAAGGAGCTGTTCGACGTGGGGGAGGGGGAGCGCCAGCGCTGGCTCGAGGACAAGGGTGCGTTCAGCCGGTACCTGCCGTACGCGATCGTGTTCGGCTGTGCCGAGCGCTGGGCCGAGACCTTCGCCGAGCTGGGCGCGACGCCCGAGGAGATGGGCATCGGCGTCTGGTACACGAGCCCGTACCCCATCAACCCGTTCGCGTTCGGTTGGGTGGTCGGCTCGTTCTCCACGACGACCACCGGGTCGATCGCAGCGGCGGCGCAGCCCACCACGAGCGGCGGCGGCATCAGCGGCGGAAGCGGCTTCGGGGGAGGCGGGTTCTCCGGTGGCGGCTTCGGCGGAGGTGGCGGCGGCAGCTGGTAGCTGCCCGTTCGATCAGCCCCTGGAAGCGGCTTGCTCGCTCAGCGCTGCAGCACCGCCTGCGTCTGGATCATGCGGTCACGAGGTTCCGTCACGAGGTGCGGCGCGACGTGCGGTCACCCGCTGCGGGGGACCGGGCGCAGCATCTCTCCTGCCGGCTGCGGCTGCTGCTTGCCCCGCGCTCCGACACCGGGCAGCGAGTAGGGATCGGCCTGGGTCACGTCGACCTGGTAGCCCATGTCCGCCAGCGAGACGATCGACATGAGCGACAGCGGGTTGTCCCCGGCGCCGATGTAGCCGGTCATGATCTCGTTCGCGAAGACCGACTCCCGCCAGTGGGCGTCGGTGGTGCCGGGCACGCCGTTGTTCTCCACGGGCACGTTGCCGGTGCCGCCGAGCAGGGCGTAGGCGGAGGTGGCACGGGGACCGACGAAGCGCGGGTTGGAGGTCCCGGCCCCGACGAGCAGCGACCGTCCGTAGTCCCAGAGGGTGCCGATGCCGAGCACGTGACCCATCTCGTGGAGGATCACCGCGCCGAGCGTGCCGTCCTCGATCATGTCGTCGAGGTCGGCAGAGTCGAACTCCATCACGCCCCAACGGCTGAGCCGATCCGTGGTGCCCACCCAGCACGGGCCGGCCATCCCGAGCACCGCCCCCGGACCGTCGATCGGTCGGACGGCCACGTCGATGACCAGGTCGTCGACCGGCCCCGAGTACGCAGGTGCGCCCTCGAGGCAGTCACCTGCGGGGACGTCGAGGGACACGG
Source organism: Actinomycetota bacterium (assembly GCA_044508215.1). Classification (GTDB taxonomy): domain Bacteria; phylum Actinomycetota; class Acidimicrobiia; order Acidimicrobiales; family Microtrichaceae; genus JAEZFI01. Next base: position 8,605 of record JBIQID010000106.1, read on the forward strand.
CGGGCACGCCTCGGCTGAGGATGCTCTCCCAGCGGTCGACCGCGTCGTCGAACGCCTGCTGCACCTCGGGCTCGAGCGTCCCGAGGACCCGCAGCTCGATGTCGTACGCCTCGGTCGGACCGGCGACCACCGAGTAGGCGGTGGTCGAGGTCACGGTGTGCGTCCCATCGGAGACCTCGAGGATGGCGAGGTGGTCGCCGATGCCGATCTCCGCGTAGCGCGCGGAGTCGGTCTGGCAGTGGGGGATCGTGAGGTCCCAGGTGGTGTCGCCGTCCCAGTCGAGCCGGCAGGTGAGGTCGTCGCCGTTGGCGTCGCTCACCTTCCAGACGAACGGGACGAGCGCCGGGTCGGCGAACGGCCCAGAGGGTGCCGAGAACGACGACACGGTGGGCGGCACGGGCCCCGTCGGCGCCGGGGTCGGCGGCGTGTAGCAGCCGCCGGCCGTCGTGAGCACCGCCAGCGCTGCCAGCACGACTCGCTTCATCGTTCCTCCCGCCAGATCGCCCGCCGTGAGTCTGCCGTCACACTGGGCGCGTGCGCCAGTGGCAGTTCCACCCGGCGCCGTCTCGTACGCTCGGGCGTCGATGGACGAACCCGTGGAGGAGCTGCAGGGCGAGGCTGAGGCGGATGCCGTGCTCACCGCCGTGGACCCGGCGACGTACCACCGTTCGATCGCCGAGCTGGCCCGACCGGACGACGGCTCGGTGCTCGGGATGCTCGCCTACGACGAGAACCTTCCGTACCACGATCCTCGCTGCGTGGTGGTCGAACCGGTCCCGCGGGGCCGTGACGAGATCGCCCTGTTCGGCAACGCCGCCTACCGGGGGTTCGACTCCGTGCTGGTCGAGGCGTTCGCCGACCCCGCGGTCGCCCACCTCCTGAACGACCTCCACCACCGCCTGGTGCACGAGGGAGCGAACGTCGCCCTGGTGACGAACCACGGGCAGATCATCGACATCGCACTGGTGCTCGGCGCCCTGGTGATGGCGCTCTCCGACCCGGAACGCTCCTACGGGGTGCTCGGTGAGTCCGCCACGCTCGAGGAGATCTCGGCGCGGTCGAACGTGCTGGTCAGTCGGATGGTGACGACCCGCCAGGCGTTCGGCATCCCGGCGATCCAGGTCCTCGAGCACTTCACGCGGACGTTCCTGAGCATCCCGCAGACCGCCAGCCGCCGTCGTTCGCGCCTCACCCCCGAGCTGGTGCGGGCGAACAACGACGTCATGCGCCGCGAGCTGGACCGCCGGCTGGACGGGGGCGGTCAGCTGGTGGCCATGGCAGCGAGTGGCAGCCAGGACCTCTCCCTGGCAGCGAACCTCGCTCAGCGGGTCCAGGCGTCCTGGCGCCAGTTCCGTGGGGAGGAGCCCCGCGAGACGCCGAGCCTCCACCTCCAACCGCTCTACCGGGGGACCATCTCGCTGATGATCCAGACCCGAGACGTCCTGCCGGTGTCGTTGTCGCTCGAGCCCGCGCACCCCTCGTGCGTCATCGGGCCGATCACCCGTGTCCGGGACGACGACGACTGCCACCGGGTGATGGAGTGGATCGCCGACGCGCACGAGCAGGCGACCGGCGTGCACACCGTGTACCACCGTGCCGAGGACCCGCTGCTCGAGCAGATCCGGGCGGTCCTCCGCTCCTGAGGTGGCGGTCGCCGCGGCGGGGTAGGGTCCGACGCGGGAGCTGGCCGGGAGGAACGAGATGGGCGTGAGGATCGCCGTGGCGGCGTTGCTGGCGGCGTCCGTCGGCCTGGCAGCGTGCGGGTCCGGCGACGGTTCGGGCGACCTCGCGGCGCGACGTTCTCCAACGGAGGAAGCGGCGCGTGCCTTCGGCGAGATGGGTGGCCGGCGCCCCTGGGACGATCGCCAGGGGAGCAGTGGGAACGACTCCGCTGCTCCGTCTCCGGCCACGGACGAGCCGGTCGTCGGGGAGGTTCCGCCGGAGCTTCCCGACGGCGCGGCCGAGGACCCGGTGTGCGTGGCAGCGCAGGGCGTCCGCGACCTCGACGACCGGTCTGCCGCCGCGACCAACGACGCGATGTCCGACGTCATCACGGGCGACCTCGAGGGCGCGGAGAGCGCGCTCGAGGCGGCAGTCGGCGAGATCTCGGCGCTGCTGCCGGAGATCGACGCTGTCTACCGCGACCTCGAGGCGGCGGTCCCCGAGGACTACCGCGACGACGTCGCCCTGCTCCGCAGCTACACGCGGACGATGCTCGAGAAGTTCTCAGCCGCGAAGGGCATGGCGGACATCATGCGGATCGCCTCGGAGACGAACGTGGGCGAGACGATGGAGACAGCGGCCGCGGTCCTGCGACTGGATCAGCTCACCCGCGAACGCTGCGGGATCGTGTTCAGCAGCTGAGCCCCGGGTAGCGGAGGACGAAGAAGCGAGCGCCAGCGAGTGAAGCTGAGCCGGAGC
>JBIQID010000107.1:0-11017 GCA_044508215.1 Actinomycetota bacterium
GAACGGCGGCGAGCGACGTCGCTCAGGAGCGCGGCACGGAGCCGGGGGCGGAGATCGGCCAGGTCACCGTCGCGCTCGATCGACCGGGCGACGTCGGGCGCAGGGAGGTCGACCCGGCCGGTGGCGGCGACCGCGTCCCGGAGGGCAGCCAGCTCGGCCGCGAGCGGTGAGCGCGAGCTCCCGTCGAGCCGCGCTGCGGTGCGAAGGAGCGCCGCAGCGATGCGCAGGTCGCGCCGGAGGTCGCGGTCGAGCTGCTCGGCGCCGGACCGCTGGTCGAGGAAGCGGGCCACACCGCTCGCCAGCTCGGAGGCGTCCGGGCGCGGGCGGAACGGGTCCGGCCCCTCGCCGGCGGGGGAGGCAGTGTCGGCGGCCGCCTCGGGCAGCACACCCCATCCCGCGTGCACCGCTGCCCGGGCGAGGTTGGCGGTGGTGAGGGCGAGCGCGAGGCCGGCGAGGTTCGGGGTCTCGGTGCGCCCCTCTGCGTAGGCCAGGGCGCCGATGCCCGAGATCGTGCTGCGGGTGACGCAGGCGAGGACCACCGCGTGGTCGAGGTGGGCTGCGGGCACGTCGAACGGCGAGGTCGAGCGGTAGCCGTCGATGACGTCGGCGGGGTCGAGGGTGCCGAGGCATGCCCAGACCGCGGCGCCGAGGTCGTCGGCGGGGTCGCCGTGGTGGGCGAGCTCCCAGTCGAGCATCGCTGTGACGCGCCCGTCGGCGACCAGGAGGTTGTGGGGGCCGGGGTCGCCCCACAGCTGGATCGCCGGTCGGTCCGAGTCGGGGACGTTCGCCTCGAGCCAGCCGAAGAGGGCGTCGAGCATCGGCAGCTCGCCGACGTGGCGCTCCCGGTAGCGCTCGCTCCACTCGGCGACGTGCACCCGGGTGGCGTCGGCGGCAGGTCCCCGCTCGCCGGCCTGGTCGAGCGAGTGGGCGTGGAACCGCCCCAGCAGCGCTCCCAGTTCGTGGCCGATCGCGGCGCGCTCCCCGGCATCAAGGCTGCGTGGGGGAGCCCCGCCCAGCCGCTCCATCAGCAGGTAGGGACGGTCGAGGCCGGCGTCGGCGTCGCCGCAGGCGAACGCCCTGGGGACCGGGAGGCCCGAGCCCTCCATGGAGCGCAGCACCTCGAACTCGGTCCGGCGATCGGTGAACTCCATGGAGCCGGCCGGCGGGTCGCGCCGGAGCACCAGCTGCTGGGTCCTGCCGTCGACCTGCGCGTCCACGAACCACGTCTCCTGGCCGTTCCCACCCGAGATCCGACGAGCCGACAGCTCGTCGACGGGTGCGCCGAGATCGCGCTCGAGCACCCGGCGGAGCGCGGCGGTCGGGATGTCGTCCATGGAGTCCCCCGGGTCTCGACACGACAGAGTGTTGACCAAACGGTAAGTTGAAAGGGTAGCGCCGATCCCGACGGGAGGCTCGATGTCCGGCACCGTGACCCAGCTCGATCAGCTCCTCGCCACCCATGGCATCACGAGGACGATGGTGGCGTACGGGCGGGCGGCCGACCGTGGCCGCACCGACCTGTACGTGCTCCAGTTCGTGGAGGACGGGATCCTCGAGATCATCGGCGACACGTTCGACGCCGGCCGGTACGTGGGGCGGACCGAGATCGCCGAGCGGATCGAACGGAGCAAGACCGACCTCGCGCAGGGCTTCGGCGCCACGCTGCTGCGCCACCACCTGTCCAACATCGACGTGGACCTCGAGCAACCGGACGAGGCGAAGGCCAGCTGCTACTGGATGGCCGTCACCCAGGACGGGCCGGACCACTGGGGCCGGTACCGCGACCACTTCGTGCGGGGCGCGGACGAGAAGTGGAGGCTCCGGCATCGCCAGGTGATCCACGAGGGCTATCGAGCCGGTTCGTGGATCGAGACCGCCAACGAGCGCCTCCGCCAGTCGCAGTCCGGCGAGGGTGCAGGGGGCGGGCAGTGACCGCCGCCGTGCGGGCGAGGGCCGAAGGTGCGGTCACGCTCGTGGAGATCGACAACCCGCCGGTGAACGCCTTGAGCGAGTCGGTGCTGGGTGCGCTGGGCGAAGCCGTCGAGTCGGCAGCGTCGGACGCCGAGACGAGGGCGATCGTGATCACCTCGACCGGGGAGCGGGCCTTCGCCGCGGGTGCGGACCTCTCCGAGCTGGAGCACATGCTCGGCTCGCGGAAGGTGGCCGAGTCCCACGTGGCGCTCACCTCCCGGGTGTTCGGGGCGCTCCGCGCATCTCCGGTGCCGATCGTGGCAGCGGTCCACGCCAACGCGGTCGGCGGTGGCCTCGAGCTCGCCCTCGCGTGCGACGTGATCGTGGCCGAGGCGCACGTGCGGCTGGGCCTGCCCGAGAGCGGCCTGGGGCTGATCCCCGGTGCCGGCGGCACGCAGCAGCTCACCCGGATCCTCGGTCCGGTGCTCGCCAAGAAGCTGCTCATGTTCGGCACCCTCCTCTCGGCCGAGGAGGCGTACCGGATCGGCCTGGTCAGCGAGGTGTGCCCCGACGGCGAGGCCGTCGCCCGGGCCACCGACCTCGCGACACGGCTGGCTGCGGGCTCGTCCGCGAGCCTCGCCGCCATCAAGCGTGTGGTCCACGAGGGCGTCCTCCACCCCGACCGGGGTGACGACCGCGAGCGAGCCGAGTTCCTCGGTCTCCTCGAGGGCAGCGACGCCATCGAGGGCTGCGCCGCGTTCCTCGCCAAGCGTCGACCGGTGTTCGGTCGCAGATCAGAAGGGTCCTGAAGCAATGGAAGCAGTCATCATCGATGCCGTCCGCACGCCGCTCGGCCGCCGCAACGGCGGCCTCAGCACGGTGCACCCGGCCGACCTCTCCGCCACGGTCCTCCGGGCGCTCGCCGAGCGCACCGGTCTGGATCCAGCGGTGGTCGACGACGTGATCTGGGGGTGCGTCAGCCAGACGGGTGAGCAGGGCGTGAACGTCGGACGCAACGGCGTGCTGGCCGCCGGCTGGCCGGTGGAGGTGCCGGCGACCACGGTCGACCGCCAGTGCGGGTCGTCCCAGCAGGCCGCCCACTTCGCCGCAGCCGGGGTCATCGCAGGGCAGTACGACGTCGTCGTCGCCGGTGGCGTCGAGTCGATGAGCCGCGTGCCGATGCTCTGCACGGTGTCGCAGGGCCCGGGCGAGCCGTTCAGCCCGGCGATCTCGGAGCGGCTGGGCACCGGCTTCCCCAACCAGGGCGTGAGCGCCGAGATCATCGCCCGCAAGTGGGGCTTCTCCCGTGAGCAGCTGGACCGCATCGCGCTCCAGTCGCACGAACGTGCCGCCGCGGCGGCCGACAGCGGTGCGTTCGAGGACGAGATCGTCCCCGTCACCACCGACGTCGACGGCGAGAAGGTCGTCGTCTCCGCGGACGAGGGCATCCGGCGCTCCACTTCGATGGACGCACTCGCCAACCTCCGCCCCGCCTTCGAGGACGACGGCGTGGTCACCGCCGGCAACTCGTCGCAGATCTCCGACGGCGCCTCGGCCGTGCTCATCACCTCCCGTGAGGCGGCAGAGCGGATGGGCATGAAGCCGATGGCACGGTTCCACTCGTTCGCCCTCGCCGGCGTCGACCCGATCGAGATGCTGACCGGGCCGATCCCCGCCACCGCCAAGCTGGTCGAGCGGTCGGGCGTCTCGCTCGACCAGGTCGACGCGTTCGAGGTCAACGAGGCCTTCGCGTCCGTGATCGCAGCGTGGCTGGCCGAGACCGGCGCCGACGAGGCGAAGCTCAACCCCAACGGCGGTGCGATCGCGCTGGGCCACCCCCTCGGCGGCTCCGGAGCGCGGCTGCTCACCACCCTCGTGCACCACCTGCGCCGCACGGGCGGTCGCTACGGGCTCCAGACGATGTGCGAGGGCGGCGGCATGGCCAACGCCACGCTCATCGAGATGCTCTGAGCGGCGACATGCGAGCGGTCTTCGACGACGACCACGAGGCCTTCCGCGGGCTGGTCCGCCAGTTCGTGGAGAAGGAGATGGTCCCGAACTTCGAGCGCTGGGAGCGTGAGGGCCTGGTGGACCGCGACCTCTTCCGCCGTGCCGGCGCGGTGGGCCTCCTGGGCTTCGAGGTGCCCGAGGAGCACGGCGGGGGAGGGGTGGACGACTTCCGCTTCAACGTCGTGCTCAACGAGGAGGTCCACGCCGCCGGCGTCACCGGGGCCGGCCTGTGCCTGCTGCTCCACACCGACATCGTCATGCCGTACTTCCTCGAGCTGGCGAACGAGGAGCAGCAGGCACGGTGGCTGCCGGGGATCGCCACGGGCGAGCTGGTGACCGCGGTCGCCATGACCGAGCCCGGAGCCGGCAGCGACGTGGCGGGCGTCGCCACCACCGCGGTCCGGGACGGCGACCACTACGTGGTCAACGGAGCGAAGACCTTCATCACGAACGCCACGAACGCCGACCTCATCGTGACCGCGGTGAGGACGGGCCCGGGCGAGCGCCACAAGGGCCTCAGCCTGCTGGTGCTCGAGCGGGGGATGGAGGGGCTGGAGCGTGGGCCGCAGCTCGACAAGGTGGGGCTGCACTCCGAGGACACCGGCGAGCTGTTCTTCAACGACGTCCGGGTGCCCGTGGCGAACCGCTTGGGGGAGGAGGGCGCCGGGTTCCTCGACCTCATGCGGAACCTGGCCCGCGAGCGCCTCTCGATCGCCGTCTCCGCGGTGGTGTCCGCGCGTCGGGCCCTCGACATGACGGTGGAGTACTGCTCGGAGCGGCACGCGTTCGGGTCGCCCATCGCGCGGTTCCAGAACACGAGGTTCCGGCTGGCCGAGCTCGCCACCGAGGTCGAGATCGGTCAGACGTTCGTGGACGACTGCGTGCGTGAGCTGCTCGACGGGCGCCTCACCGCCGAGCGGGCGGCGATGGCGAAGTGGTGGTGCACCGAGATGCAGAAGCGGACGGTGGACGTCTGCGTGCAGCTGCACGGTGGCTACGGCTACATGCGGGAGTACCCGATCGCCCAGGCCTACCTCGACGCCCGGGTCACCACGATCTACGGCGGGACGACCGAGATCATGAAGGAGATCATCGGCCGCTCGGTGGTGGGCTCCCGGTAGGGCGCCCCCGGTCCCGCCATGTCGCTCGCGGGTCAGCTCGCGGCGTAGGCGGCGCGGAGGTTGTCGACCAGGCCGTCGTGGAGGACGGCCAGGTCGACCTCGTCGGGGTAGAGGAACCACTGGTACGAGATCCCGCGGAGCGACACCACGAGGAGGTCCGCGGCGACCTTCGGGTCGGTGTCCGGGCGGATCGAGCCGTCCCGGATGCCGTCCTCGAAGAGGGTGCACGCGTAGTGGCGGATCACGTGGACGGAGTGCTGCAGCCGGGCGTGGAGCGCGGGGCTCGATTCGGCGGCCTCGATGATGACCCGCTGGAGGACCCGCATCGACCGGGGGTCGTGCCGGGCGTGGTCGCCGATCGCCGTGACCAGCGCGACGATGCGCTCGAAGCCGGTGCCGGAGCCGTCGTGGCCGGTCACCATCGGCATCCACGGCTCGGTGCTGCGCTCGACCAGCGCCCAGAGCAGGCCTTCCTTCGAGCCGAAGCGGGTGCTCACGATCCCACGGCTGAACCCTGCCCGCTCCCCGATCGCCGCCAGCGTGGCCTCGGCCAGGCCGCGCTCTGCGATCAGTTCGGTGGCGGCGTCGAGGAGTCGCTGCGTGGACTCCAGCGAACGCTGCTGCCGTGGTTCGACCACCGGGCTCTGCGACATCGGGACCTCGTGACCTCGTCGACCGGGACCTCCAGCCTGCCTGGTGGCACCCGCTGACCAGTCATTGACTTAATGATAAGTAAAATCCTAGGCTGGCGGGGACCGGAGGTCGCTGTCGCCCATGCCCCCTCGCCCGTTCAGGTTCGCCGTCTCGGCCATGCAGGGCGCGAAGGACGGCGCCTCGTGGACGGCGGTGGCGAGGGAGAGCGAAGACCTCGGCTACGACACGCTGTTCGTGATCGACCACGTGGAGGCGACCCGGCTCGCTCCGGTCGCGGCGATGGCCCATGCGGCGGCCACCACGACCACGTTGGGGGTGGGCAGCCTGGTGCTCAACGCCGAGCTGCGCCATCCCGGCCTGCTCGCGAAGGAGCTGGCGACGATCGAGGCCCTCTCCGGTGGACGGCTCGAGATCGGCCTGGGTGCGGGGTGGCTCCCCGAGGACTACTCGCAGCTCGGACTCCGGATGGATCCGCCGCCGGAGCGCATCGCCCGCCTCCGAGAGGCGGCGACGGTCATCGGGGCGTTCACCGCCGGCGAGGTCGACCGGCTCACGTTCGAGGGCGAGTGGTGCCGGGTGGAGGACCTGCTGGTGCGGCCCCGGCCGCCTCGACCGGGTGGCCCGCCGCTGCTCCTCGGAGGCGGCGGTCCGAAGGTGCTGCGCCTCGCCGGCGAGCTGGCGGACATCGTGAGCGTCAACGTGCCTCTCACCGGCGGCACGGCGATGGCGCCCCAACAGGGCCTGGGCGACGACGATGCGGTCCGCGCTCGCCTCGAGGTGGTCCAGGCCGCCGCGGGTGACCGGTTCGGGGACCTCGAGTTGCAGCTGCCGCTCCACCACGTGGTGGTGACCGACCAGCCGGCGGAGGCGGCCGCCGAGATCGCCAGCCGGCTCGGCCTGGACGCCGACGCGGTCGCGGGATCGGCCAACGCCCTCATCGGGCCGATCGACGCCATGATCGAGACGCTGCAGGAACGACGCGAGCGGTACGGGTTCAGCTACGTGTCGATCCCCGACTCGGCGATGCGAGCCGTTGCTCCGCTCGTGGAGCGGTTGCGAGGGACATGAGGACGACGACCACCGGGCGCCCCACGAGAAGCGCCCCACGACGATGACCACCAGGAGATCGACATGTTGACGCCGTACGACGAGTTCCCGGTCCACCAGTACTCGCAGCCGTTCAGCGTGATGCCGGTGAGCGACTTCAACTGGGACGACGGCTACTACTTCGGCGTCTACAGCGCGGACGCCGGGGTGCACCTGTACTCGGGTCTGCGGGTCACGCCGAACGCCGACACCGTCGGTGCCTACGCCGGCGTGAACCGCAACGGCGTGCAGCGGACCGTGCGCAGCAGCCGCATCTGGCGGCCCGACTTCGACGTCGCAGTGGGTCCGATCCGCTACGAGTTCGAGGAGCCGTTCAAGACGATCCGCCTCGTGCTCGAGCCGAACGAGTCGGGCCTCGCGTTCGACATCCGCTGGCTGGCGCTGTCGCCGCCGCACCAGGAGGAGCACCACGTCGCTCGGAGCCGTGGACGTCTCACCACCGACCAGACGCGCTACTCGCAGACGGGCACCGCCGAGGGTTGGATCGAGATCGACGGCGAGCGGATAGAGGTGCGCCCGCACGAGTGGTACTCGATGCGTGACCACTCGTGGGGCCTCTACGAGCCGCGCAGCCCGCTGAGCGATCCGGTGAAGTGGCTGCCGCCGAAGGAGAAGACGGCCGGCCGTCGTGCGCTGCGGTTCTGGATGCCGTTCGAGTCGAAGGAGCTGGGCGGCTTCTACCAGTTCCACGAGGACGAGCACGGCGGGCAGGGCGGGCTGAACGACGTGTTCGGCACCCCGTTCGAGGGCCAGCTCCACCTCCACGACGAGGCGGAGACGACGGTGCGCCTGGTGAGCGGTTCGCACGACCTGCGGTTCAAGCCGGGGACCCGGCTGATGCAGGGCGGGACGATCGACCTCGTCGACGAGGACGGCGGCGAGTGGCGCCAGGAGCTCGAGGTGGCGATCCCGCCGTGGCTGACCTTCCCCATCGGGTACTACGAGGGCACCTGGAAGGACGGCGGCAACATCCACACCTACCACGGGCCCGAGAACCCCTACGTGGAGTGGGACGAGTTCGACTTCTCCGACCAGCCGACCAGCCACCGCGACTACAACGGCCGCGAGTACCAGGGCATCTACGGCGGTGAGTACCTGGTGAAGGTCCGCACCGAGGGCCCGGATGGGTTCACCTCCGAGGGCCAGGCGCAGATCGAGTTCTTCGTGCACCGGACCCATGGGCGCTACGGGGAGGCCCCTGCTCCCCAGGCGTCGGAGGGCTCTGAGGGGTCAGAGGGGCCCCCTAAGTAAAATCCTTGTCGGCAACAACGATTTGACTTACCATGTAGCAATGCGTTCGAACTACGTGACCCCCGAGATGCGGCGCCAGTTCCAAGAGGACGGTGTCGTCTACCTCCCCCAGGTCCTCGACGACGAGTGGCTCGGTCTCGTGAAGTGGGGCTTGAAGCGGAACCTCGGCTCTCCGGGGCCGATGGCGAAGCGCCTGTTCCCGGACACCGACCGTGAGTTCTACGAGGACTACTGCAACTACGCGTCGACCCCCGAGTACCAGATCCTGCTGAGGGACTCGCCGATCGTCGACGTGGTGGCCGACATCCTCGGGACCGAGAACCTCTGGCTCTTCTACGAGCAGGTGTTCCTGAAGAAGGGCGGCACCGAGCGTCGCACCCCGTGGCACCAGGACCTCACGTACTGGTGCACCGGTGGCACGCAGCTGGCCGGCTTCTGGATCACCATGGACCCGGTCCCGAAGGACCAGTCGCTCGAGTTCGTGCGTGGCTCGCACAAGGGACCGCTGTACGCCGGCGCCGGGTTCGACCCCGACGACGAGACCAAGCCGTTCTACGAGGGCATGCCCCGCATCCCCGACATCCAGGCGAACCGCGACGACTTCGACATCGTGTCGTGGGAGATCACCCCGGGCGACGTGGTGATGTTCCACCCGGCGATGCTCCACGGTGGCGGCGCCATCAAGGAGGGGCAGCGGCGCACGTTGTCGGTCCGCTTCTTCGGTGACGACGTGACCTACCGCGAGCTCCCCGGTCGTGCCGAGCCGTCGTACCCCGGTCTCGCCGAGACGCTGAAGCCGGGCGAGCCGCTTCGGGGCCACTGGTTCCCGCAGCTGCTGCCGCGGCCCACGACCCCGCTCTGGTGACGGGCCGGTGATGGCTCGTTGATGCGCTGGTGACCGGGGCGGCGTCTCGCTGAGCGGGGCGTCGCTCGGGCGGTCGGGTTTCTCCGACCCAACCGCCCAGGTCACCACAAGAACCCCCCACCCCAGCATCCCTGCTGCGCGGGATCGGCCCCCTTTCCCGGTCCCGCGCAGCTAGGGGTGCTGATCCGCGCAGGAGCGCCCGACGGCGCGGGGTGCCGTGGGCGCGGTGGCGGGTTCTGTCCGGATCACCTGCTGGGTGGGGCCGGTGCCGCTGGAGCTCTCGAGCTCTGGGGCAGGGGTGGAGACGTTTGGCCTCGTCAGGCCCGGAGTGCTCCCGGTGGTGGTCGGGAGTGCAGCTCCTGCCCGAACGGTGTTTTCCACGTGTGGGTGCCGTCGGCATTCGCGGTCATGGACCAGCCCTGGCGATGCGTGACCCCGTGGTGGAACGGGCACAGCGGCACCAAGTTGATGAGATCGGTGCGGCCGAAGGGGTCCCACTCGATGATGTGGTGGATGTGGCAGCCGTGCAGCGGCACGTTGCAGCCCGGGAAGGCGCAGGTGCCGTTGTGGCGGTAGAGGAGTGCGCGGCGCTGGTCGCGGTTGGCGTAGCGGGCCGAGCGCCCGAGGTCGAGCGGCACGCCGAGCTGGTCGACGAGGAGCAGTGAGAAGTCGGCGTTGCAGCTGAGGTAGTTCATGATCCGGTCGGAGACGGTGGTGCCGAACAGGCTGGTGGCACGGGTGATCTCGTCGACCTCGCACACGAGCGTGATGTCGGTGGCGGGCTCGGTGGCAGTGCCTGCCAGCCGCGCTTGGTGACCTTGGCGGATCAGCTCGGCGAGAGCGAGTGCGTTGAGGCAGGTGCGGTACGGGACCGAGATCTCGCCGTTGGTCGCCTTCTCGTCGAGCTTGAACCGCCGGTACTGGTCGTCGGCGCCCTGGTAGATGGCCTCTTCGACGCTGAGCGCCCACGGTCCGATGAACTCTCCCCGGACGAAGAGCCGGTTGCCGTTGCGGCTGGCAGTGAGGCGGTTGAGGGTGTGGTCGAAGTCGTCGGGCTTGGGACCGTCGACGTCGAGGCGCGCCGCGATGTCGTCGACCTTGCGCTTCCACGCCTCGAACCTGACGCCCTCCGCGTAGGCGATGATCTCGTTCTCGAGCGCGCGGAAGGGATCGCGGATGCGCTCGTTGCCGACGTGGTGGGCCATCACGTTCGCGTGCGGCTCGCCGATCTCACCGGCCTGGAGCGCGCCGAGGGTGCGGGGGAGCCATTCGTGGAGGCGGCGGGCGACGCGCACCCGTCGGTCGGCGGCGGTCTTGGGGACCACGGTGTGGTGTTCGAGCCATCGGGCGGTGCGCAGCCCGAAGCGTTCGTCGGTGACGTCTTCGGCGTCGATCTGGGCGAGGACGTTCACACGGGCTGCGTCGACGAATCGCTGCAGCTGCTCGATGCCCTCGGCCGCCTCGACGAGCTGGTTCGGCGTCAGTCCGCGAGCGTCGGAGGTGGCCGCGCTGGCCATGGCCTCCTTCAACTCCGCGAGAGATGCCGTGTCGAACATGCGTACGACACTAGGAGGCCCCTGTGACACTCACTGGCGCTGAAACGCCTAAAGGCGCCCCGCCGCAGTGTGAACCACGTCACATCAACCTGACGCAGGCGCGCGCCCTGGGCAGTTGAAGACCATGCCCCCGTCGCTAAAACGCTGAGGCGCGGGGCGGGGAGTCTTCGGGCCGTCGAGCCTTCCGCGCACGACATCAGGAGTGACCCCTGGCGTGTGCGCTGACTCAACAGGTCCTGTCGGCTGCGTGTCCCGGGCTGCGACTGCAACACGAACTTGCTGCGGTGGGCCGCCTGGGGCTCGAACCCAGTACCTGAGGATTAAAAGTCCCCTGCTCTACCCGTTGAGCTAGCGGCCCGCGGTCGACGGTAGCCGTGTCGGCGGCGGCTCTCGTGGTGCCAGGCCGCTCGGGTGGCGAGTCTCGAAGTGTGCGTAGCGCTCAGTGCCTCGGGGCGACGCGTTCCGAACCGACTACCGCTTGTCGGGAAGCACCCGTAGGAACAGGACCCCGAGCAGGAGCGGTCCCAGGAAGAAGAACAGCA
>JBIQID010000234.1:0-1574 GCA_044508215.1 Actinomycetota bacterium
AGTCGCTCCTCGAGAACGCCGACGCCGAGGCCATCGTGGTGAGCGACGAGCTGGCAGAGCGGCTCGACGCGGTGCGCGACCGGCTCCCGCTCCTGCGCCTGGTGGTGCAGGTGGGCGGCGGTCCGCTGATCGACGGGGCGCTCGCCTACGAGGACGCGATCGCCGCCGCGGATGCGGCCCCTCGGATCGACCGGTCGCCCGACGACCTCTGGTTCCTCTACACGGGCGGCACCACCGGCCTGCCCAAGGGCGTGATGTGGCCGCACCGGTCGCTCTACGGGACCACCGCCGCCACCTTCAAGGGCGTCCGGGAGCAGCTGCCGGCGTCGCCCGGGGCGCTCGGCGAGGCGGTGGCCCGCATCCGTGAGGGCGGTGGCGCGCCGCGCCTGCTGCCCGCAGCTCCGCTGATGCACGGCACTTCTGCGATCTCGTCGTGGGGCGCCCTGACCGCCGGCGGCTGCGTGGCCACGCTCGAGGGCCGGACGTTCGACCCGGTCGAGCTGCTCGACACCATCGAGCGCCACCGCCTCACGAACGTGGTGATCGTGGGCGACGCGTTCGCCCGACCGATCGTGTCGGTGCTCGACGAGGCCGCCGCCGAGGGCCGCGGCTGGGACCTGTCGAGCGTGCGGCTCGTGGTGTCGTCCGGTGTGATGTGGTCCGAGCCGGTGAAGGAGGCGCTCTTGCGGCACCTCGATGCTGCGCTCGCCGACCTGCTGGGGTCGTCCGAGGCGATCGGCTTCGCCAACTCGGTCGCCAAGCGAGGGCGCAAGGCGAAGACGGCACGGTTCCGCCTCGGACCCGACGCCGCGGTGTTCACCGAGGACGGCCGGAGGGTCGAGCCGGGGTCGGGCGAGGTCGGCGTGCTGGCCGTCGGCGGGCCGATCCCCGTGGGCTACTACAAGGACCCTGCGAAGTCCGCCGCCACGTTCCGAGAGGTGGAGGGCCGGATCTGGTCCACGCCGGGCGACTTCGCAACGGTCGAAGCGGATGGCACCATCACGCTCCTGGGGAGGGGCTCGGTCTGCATCAACACCGCGGGCGAGAAGGTCTTCCCCGAGGAGGTCGAGGAGGTGCTCAAGGCGCACCCGTCGGTGGAGGACGCGAACGTGGTCGGCGTGCCGGACGAGAAGTGGGGCCAGGCGGTCACCGCTGTCGTCGCGCCCGCTGCCGGTGCCCACATCGACGAGGCGGCGCTCGTCGCCCACTGCCGCGAGACCCTCGCCGGCTACAAGTGCCCGAAGAGCGTGGTGGTGGTCGACAGAGTGCTCCGCGGGCCGAACGGCAAGGCCGACTACCGCTGGGCCACCGGGATCGCGACCGGTGGCTGACCTCGCCTCCGCCTCCACGCAGCCGGCCCGGCCCGAGGGCCACGAGCCACGCGGCCGCAACTGGTTGGTGTGGGCCACCGCTGCCATCGCCGTCGTCGTCGGGATGGCATGTGCATCGCCCTCCGAGCAGGCGGCCGACGGCGAGGCCGGAGCGGTCGCCGACGTGGCGTTCCTCGACCTCCGCCTGGGGGGCGACACCACGGCGAAGGCGTTGCGGGGGCGGCCGTACAACCAGAGCGCCCG
>JBIQID010000108.1:0-1383 GCA_044508215.1 Actinomycetota bacterium
TGCAACCCGAAAGATGTCACATCTGCGAGGTCTGAACCCGCGGTACACGGGGTACAGGGCAGCGGTAGCGTTCTCTAGATGGCGCTGCTCACCGATTTCCTCATCGTCGCGGCTGGAAGCATCGCGCTCGCTTCGGCGGTCTGCCTTGTGGTCCTCACCTTCGCCCGCCGCCAGGTCGAGGTGAGCGTCCGGCACCGTGCCGGCGTCCCCGTCCGCTGGGTGGTGCACCCGGGTGAGGCCGCTCGGCTGACCCGCCGGCTGCGGCGTGCTGTCTCATCGGTTCGGATGGTCGTGCCGTCGCCTCGTCGCCGTGAGGAGCCGAGCCGTCCGCAGGAGCTCGCCGAGCAGCTCGAGCTTCTGGCCGCCGCCACCGCGCGCGAGCTCGTCGCTGTCTCGCTCGCCGACCGCCGCAACCGTTGGGCTCGGATGGTCCCGCTGCGCCACCAGGTCGCCGAGGTGGAGCGGGTGTCGCGCCGCCTGGTCGAGGACGCCGCAGCGCTCGACCCCGATCGTCCCGACCCCCGCGAGTGGGACCGTCGCATGCAGCACCTCGACGAGGAGCTGTCGGCGCGTGACATCGCCCGCCGGGAGCTCGTCCACATCGAGCGTGCGGGTGGTCTCGTGGCGCAGGTCGACGAGCCCGAGGGCGCAGTCCAGGGCGAAGGCCCCAGCTCGCTGCCTCCGGTCGCGGACGCCTGACGCCGCCGACGTCCGCCTCCCTGCCGGCATGAGGACGCTCGTCCTCTCACCACACTTCGACGACGCCCCGCTCAGCCTCGGGCAGTCGATGCTCGACGGCGACCTCGCCGACGACCGGGTGACCGTGGGCGTGGTGTTCAGCCGCACGAACTGGCAGCAGTGGTTCCACCCGACGCGCCGCCGCGCTCCGGTCGTGCAGGTCATCCGGCGGGCCGAGGAGGCTCTGGCGGCCCGTCGCTTCTCGTATCGGGTCCGCACTGCTGGGTTGGAGGAGGTGATCCTCCGCACGGGCTCCTCGGATACGGCGAGCTACCTCGACCCGACCCTCCCGTTGGCGCAGGCGCTCGTCGACGAGGTCGTCGGGGCGATCGCGTCGTGGGTGGCGGACGCCGACCGTGTGTTCGCCCCGCTGGGACTGGGTGGACACGTCGACCACCGGATCGTCCGTGAGGCGGCCCGCGCTGTGGTCCCCGAGGCTCGCCTCTCGCTCTACGAAGACCGTCCGTACGGCTGCTACCTCGACGACGAGGAGGTGGCGGCCGTCGCTGCGGAGGTCGACCCTCGGCTGGAGCCTCGTGCGGTGAGCGGGGCGATCGGCGCGGGGAAGGTCGGGCGGCTCTGGTACCCGAGCCAGTTCGACCGCTACTTCACCGACGCCATGCAGCGCGACACCGACGCCGGTCG
>JBIQID010000108.1:1483-3871 GCA_044508215.1 Actinomycetota bacterium
CAAGCTGTCCGGATTCGGCCGGCAGCCGGGAATGGGGCTCGGGCTAGAGCGGGACGAGCTCGAAGGGCACGGCCGCCTCGACGCCCAGGAGCGGCCCGGCCTGGCGAGCGCTGCCCCGGAGGAAGGCGTCCGGATCCTTGCCGAGCGTGCCGTCGGGAAGCGCGTCGAGGTACACCCCGTGCTCGGCGAGCGACGCCACACCCGCGTCGAGCGGCGCACCGGTGACGTCGACAGCGTGCGTGGCGTTCGGCGAGCCACCGAACACCGCGAAGCGCACCCCCGACCACGGCGCGCCGCCGGCACCGGGGAACACCCACCGGTTCCCTGCGTCACGTGCTGCGTCGAGCAGGGAGGTGCCCACCACGCGGTGGTCGATGTGGTTGAAGCCCCCGAAGGCGAAGAACTCCCGGCGATTGATCGAGATCAGCACCTCGGGCCGATGGCGTCGCACCGCCGCAGCGATGTCGCGCCGCAGCTCCAGCGTGGGCTCGATCATCCCGTCCGGGTGCGCCAGGAACTCGACGCCCGCCGCACCCACCGCGGCAGCCGATCGCCGCTGCTCCTCCTGCCGGACCTCGGCGCAGCGGTCGGGCGGCATCGAGTCGATCCCCGCCTCCCCCGACGTCACGAGGAGGTACCAGACCTCCTTGCCCTGGGCGGTCCACCGGGCGATGGCGGAGGCCGCGCCGTACTCGAGGTCGTCGGGGTGGGCGACCACGGCGAGCGCTCGGTCCCAGTCCTCGGGGACCGGCTCGAGGCGCGGCTGGTCCGCCTGGTCCAACGGTTGATCTGAGGGTGAGACGTCGGGCATCCGACCACACTTGCACCCCCGTCGCTGCGGCGCTCGGACGTGCTCGACGGCGCCCTTGGGTGATCTCCCCTCTCCCAACGCCGCCTTGACGCTCTGTACAGTCGCGGCGTGAGCACGGATCCCGAGGACCGAACCACTGACGCAGATCGGGGCGACCGGCCCGATGTGCCGCCCATGTGGTCGCCCAGCGGTGTCCTGCCCAGCGGGACCGTGGCGACCGACGACGACGAGCCGGGAACCGCGACCTCCGGCTCCGGCGAGACCGGCCCGGAGTACGGCGCGTCCGAGTCCGAGGCGGGCGAGTCCGCGCCAGAGGCCGGAACCGAGCGCGAGACGCCCACGGACGCCACCGAGAAGCCCCGCGACTCGCGCGAGGGCCCGACCTTCGCCACCGTTCACCCGCCCGAGACCGAGCCGCGCGCCCTCACCGCCGGGAGCGACGAGGTGTGGCCCTCCGCCCCTGCGGGCGCCGATCCGACCGTCGACGCCACCGACGCCACCGACGGCCAGGACGACCCCCACGACCCCGACGCCCTCGACGCAGCTGACGCCACCGACGGCCAGGACGACCCCGACGCCCTCGACGAGGACGACGAGGCCGAGGCGGCACGCCGAGCGGAAGAGGAGCTCCGCCAGACCCGCGGCCTCTTCGACTTCAGCGACGCCCCACCCGTGGGCACCGCCGGAGCAGCGGATCCCGAGGTCTCCCTCCCCCAGACCGGCAAGACGACCACCCGCAAGAAGGGCAAGTTCGGCCGCAAGGTGGCTCCCCGCCCGGCGGTGACGCTCCCGTCGGGCGCGGTCGGCGGCGACCCCGCCGCGGTCCTCACCGCCCGCCGGGTCGAGGAGGACGACGAGCCGCCGCTCACGAGCACCCGCCTCTCGGTGCTCCGTGGGCTCACGGTGGCCGCGGTCATCGTCTTCGGCGCCGCGCTCGGCTACTTCCTCCGAGGCACCGACGACCTCCGCGGTGTCGATCGAGCCGACGTCCTCGCCCGCAACTGGCCGGTGTACATCTACAACGCGCTGCTCGGGGTGTTCGTGGTGGGTGCCCTCGTGTTCCTCATCCAGGCAGGCCGCGCCACCGCCGGGACCCCTCGCCGCACTCGTCGCTTCGCATACGGCGCCGCGCTCGCAGCGTTCGCCGTCGTCGGCCTCGCCGTCCGGGGGCCGATGGAGGACGCCCTCATCTCGAACGACGACTCGACGGTCGACCTCACCGGCAAGGAGAACCCTGCGCTGCTCGGGACGTCGGTCCCCAAGGGTGAGCGCTGGGTGGGCGCCTACCAGGTCCTCGACAAGGACGAGTACTCGCCGGCGCAGGCCGAGGAGTACGTGCTCCAGCAGCGCGACGCCGGGATCTCCTACGCCTCGCTGGTCGACGGCTCGAAGGACAACGCCCTCGCCGACGACCCCCAGGGTGCGCTCGACACCAACCAGTTCCTCGTGGTGTTCGGGTGGGCGGACACCCGTGAGGGCGTCGAGTCGTGGTGCCCGCTCCTGGACGCGCCCCACGAGTTCTGCGAGGCCCGCCACGTGAACATCCGCGACTAGCGGATCGAGTTCGAGCCGGGGCG
>JBIQID010000108.1:3971-10974 GCA_044508215.1 Actinomycetota bacterium
CCCCGGACGCGACCGAGGCCGACCTCACTGAGGCCGGCCTCGGGCAATCGGATCTGCAACGTCAGGCGGCAGAGGCGCACCCGACCGGCACCTGCAGTGCCTGGCCCTCCGCTCAGCTGGCGGAGGCAGGCCTCACTCGACCGTCACTTGGCCAGCGAGGCGCTCGCCAGGGCGAAGGTCGTGCTGTAGCCCGTCGAGGGCACGCACGCACCGCTGCTGCGGCTCACCTCGACCCGGAGGCGGAGGCCGTTCGTGACGTCGACGTCGACCGGCTGCGGGGCGCCCAGCTTGGCGGTGGCCTGCCCGGCGTCACGACCGTCCACGACGAACTTCACGGTCACCTCGTCGTCGGCGATCGAGTAGTCGTCCACACCGGCAGTCGCCGTGAGCTTCTTGTACTCACGGTTGAGGTCGAACTCCCAGGCGGAGGCGGTGCGGCATCCGAAGCCCACGTAGAGGCTGTTGTCCTGCACCTTGGTGTCGATCTTGATCGAGCCTCGCTGCGGCAGCTCGGCCCCACCCACGGAGACCAGGTCGCCGAGCGCCGTGCCCTTCGGGGCCGCAGCCTGGGACGGGGCGGCAGGAGCAGCCGGGGCCGCCAGGGGCGCCGCGGCGCTCTCGTTCTCCACGCCTGATGCCGTCTCCTGGCCAGCGCCACACGACGCAAGGGCGACGACGAGCGCCGGAGCGGCGGCGATTCGGATCCAACGGTTCATCTGGGGTCTCCCCGGTTCAGAGCGGCGTCTCGGTTCTGGATCGGCACGGACGGCCCCGACTTGAGCATCCATCCCGAGCCCGTGCGGCAAGCTGGCTGCCATGACCGACGAACCACCCCTCGAAGATCCACGCCCCGACGCCTTGCGCTCCGCGCCGTCGCTCGTGGTCGTGAACACCGGGAACGGCAAGGGCAAGAGCTCGGCGGCGTTCGGGGTCATGATCCGGGCGATCGCCCGCGACTGGCGGGTGGCGGTGCTGCAGTTCATCAAGTCGGGCGACTGGGCGGTCGGCGAGGAGAAGGTGGGCCGGCAGTTGGGCGTCGACTGGTGGGCGCTCGGCGAGGGCTTCACCTGGGACACGGCGAACCCCGACCACGACCGGGAGGTCGCCCAGCGCGGCTGGCAGCAGGCGAAGGCCGTGATCGAGGCGGGCGAGCACCAGCTCGTGGTCCTCGACGAGATCACCTACCTCCTCACCTGGGGCTGGGTCGACGAGGCCGAGGTGCTCGAGACGATCCGCTCCCGACCGTCGCACGTGAACATCGTGGCGACGGGCCGTGATGCACCCGAGGCGCTGATCGAGCTGGCCGACACCGTCACCGAGATGCGCCAGGTGAAGCACGCCTACGACGCCGGGATCCGAGCCAAGCGGGGCATCGACTACTGACGTTTCGCGGGACGGCGGGACGCGCTTTCCGCTTCGACGAGCGCGCCCTGCGTCCCGCGGATCCCCGGGAACGGCACCGTGCCGCCCGCGAATCGGGATGATCGAGGCCGCCTCCTACGCTGGGTCCCCTGATGATCGCCGGACCGCCGCCCGTGTCGACCCCTCCCGCGCCGGTGAAGATCGGCCCGATCGTCGCGGACCCGCCCGTGGTGCTCGCGCCGATGGCAGGCGTGACCAACGCTCCGTTCCGCCGGCTGTGCCGCAGCTACGGCGCCGGGCTGTACGTGAGCGAGATGATCACCGCCCGGGCGCTCGTCGAGGGCAACGCCAAGACGCAGATGCTGGCGAGCTTCGACCCGGACGAGAGCCCTCGATCGCTCCAGCTGTACGGCGTCGACCCCACGTACCTGGGCGAAGCCGTCCGACGCCTCGTGGACGAGGGGCGGGTGGATCACATCGACCTGAACTTCGGCTGTCCGGCGCCCAAGGTCACCCGGCTGGGAGGCGGCGCCGCGCTGCCCGTGCGCCGGAAGCTGATGGCATCGCTGCTGCGGGCCGCCGTTCGTGGCGCTGGTGACGTGCCGGTGACGGCGAAGTTCCGCATCGGCGTCGACGACGACCACCTCACGTTCCTCGACACGGGCCGGATCGCCGAGGACGAGGGATGCGCTGCGATCGCCCTGCACGCCCGGACGGCCGAGCAGCGGTACAGCGGCGAGGCGCGCTGGGCGGCGATCGGCGAGCTGAAGGAAGCCGTCACGTCGATCCCCGTGTTCGGCAACGGCGACATCTGGGAGGCGGCCGACGCAGCCGAGATGATGGCCGCCACCGGTTGCGACGGCGTGGTGGTCGGGCGGGGCTGCCTGGGCCGCCCGTGGCTGTTCGCCGACCTCGCCGAGCTGTTCGCCGGGAGGCCGGTCCCGCCCCCGCCCCGCCTCGGTGAGGTCGCCAGGGCGATGGTCACCCACCTGCGGCTGTTGTCCGAGTGGATGGGGCCGGAGCGGGCAGCCCGGGACTTCCGCAAGCATGCCGGCTGGTACCTCACGGGCTACCCCGTCGGGTCGGAGGTGCGGCGCACGTTGTCGGGCCTCGTGAGCGCCGACCAGCTGGAGGAGGTGATGGGCGGCCTCGACCCCGACCTGGAGCTGGTGGAGGGCGGCCGTCGCATCCGACGCGGCCACACCCACGGGCCGAAGCCGGTGGCCCTGCCCGACCGCTGGTACGAGCTGGCCGACGCCGAGGACGCCCTCGACCCTGCTGCCGAGTCGGCGACCTCCGGCGGATGACCGACGAACACGGCGACGCCCGAGGGACTGGCGACCAGGGCTCGGTCGGCGAGGCCCTCGCCGCCGGCGGCACTGGCGGGCCTGGCCGGACCGTCGACGCCGGCGGGACCGTCCACGCTGGCGGGACCGGCGCGACTGGGCGGCTGGTCCTCGCTTCGGCGTCGCCCCGCCGGGCCGAACTGCTCGCGCTGCTCGGGCGCCCGTTCGAGGTGCTGGTCGCCGACATCGACGAGACGCCCGTCCCAGGCGAGTCACCCGCCGCGCTCGTGGAGCGGCTGGCGAGGGAGAAGGCCCTCGCCGTCGCAGAGGGGCTGGTGGCCGCTCATGGTTCGGCGACGACGTCGGGACCGGGCGCGGTGGACGTGGTCGTCGTCGGCGCCGACACGGTCGTGGTCCTCGACGGCGCGATCCTCGGCAAGCCCGTGGACCCCGCCGACGCCGCCGCAACGCTCCGCCGCCTCCGCGGCCGCACGCACGAGGTGCTCACCGGCGTGGCCGTGGTGCGGGGATCCCGCCTCGAGGTGACCTCGTTCGTCGAAGCGACCTCCGTCCGGTTCGCCCCGATGACCGACGCCGAGGTCGACGACTACGTCGCCAGCGGCGAGCCCCTCGACAAGGCCGGCGCCTACGGCATCCAGGGCCTCGGCGGCCGCTTCGTCGAGTCGATCGAGGGCAGCTACCACAACGTGGTCGGCCTCCCCATCGCCCAGCTGGCCCGCGTCCTCTAGCTGTAGTGCCGCCCATCCCGCCCGACGCCTCCTGCGAACTCGGGCAGGAAAAGACCGGATTCGAGTCGATTTCCGCCCGAGTTCGCCCGAGGGCAGCTGCGCCTAGCGCCTCTCGCCGCCTTTCGTGCTATTTCATTCCGCATGCGCGCCGTTGACGACGCCATGCGGAAGCTGATGCAGCGGCAACACGGCCACCTGGGACTCGACCAGGCCCACGAGCTCGGCGCCTCCACCCGTTTGATCCGCCGACGTGAGACAACAGGGGTCTTCCAACGGACCTGGCCACGGGTGACGAGCCTCGTCGGCACGCCTGAGTCGTGGATCGGATCACTGTGGGCGGCACACCTCCAGCTCGGACCGCTGAGCGTCGTCTCACACGAGTCGGCCGCCGAGCTGAGGAAGATCGACGGCGTCGTGCCCGGCTGCATCGCCCTCATCACTCGGTCGACCGGGGGGCAGCGGATGCCAGGGGTCCACGTCCACCGGGTCGTCGATCTCGCCGAACACGACGTCGTCCGCCTGGAGGGGCTGCCCGTCACGACCCCGGCTCGCACGATGGTCGATCTGGCTGCGACCGCGTCCCCCGCCCGTCTCCGCTACGTCCTCCAGGGCGCAGTGGGCGCCCGCTTGTGCTCGCTCACCGAGGTGGGAGCGGTCCTTGCGCGGGTTCGTCGACGCGGGAAGCCAGGCGTCAGCGCCCTCGACGCGTTGCTCGACGACCTGGCCGGCGACCCGATCGGCGCGACGCGCCTCGAGGAGATGCTGGACGCCGCCCTGGCAGCGATCCCGGGTCCGCGCCCACAGGCACAGCGCCTCATCGCTGCTGATCTTCGACGGGTCGGCACCGTCGACCGGATCTATCCCGACGAGAAGCTCATCGTCGAAGCCGATGGCCGCCGCTGGCACATGCGGCAACAGCGCATGGCCGAGGACCGACGGCGCGACGCCGAAGCGGCAGCGATGGGCTACCTCACGATCCGGTTCATGTGGGAGCAGCTCGACTCGGAGCCTGCCTGGTGCCGTGGCGTCGTCCGCGAGGCGCTTGCACATCGACGTGGGTCGGTGACGACGAGCGCCGCCGACCAGAACGGCCGAACCGTGTCAGGAAACGACGCGGATGCGGTCGGTTTCTGACACGGTTCGGGGAATTCGCCGGGCGACAGGGCGACGGGGGCGTCAGGCGACGGGGGTGATCGAGAACTTCGTGCTCAGGAGCTGGCGGGCGGAGCCGGAGCGGGCGTTGATGGCAGACCGCAGCTGGTTGCCCGTGATCGTGTAGTAGCCCCCGGACGCACCTCGGACGAGGACCGAGGCCTTGTCGACACGACCGGAGGCACCCTGACCGCCGGTGATCTCGAGCCCGGTCACGGCACCGATGTCGGGACGACCCGCTGCACGGAGCCACTGCCCCAGCTCGGCCCCCGTGTAGTGGCGGGACCACGAGTGGTTTCGGTTCGCGCCGCCCGCGGCGTCGTAGGGGTCGGCCGCGGCGACGAGGTACGGCAGGTCGGAGGCCCAGACGTAGCCGGACCGCTCGCTGTGCCCGCCGTTCGACGACGAGTAGAACGGCTGCGCCAGCTGGCTGCCGGACATCAGCACCTGGTTGTTCGTGGCCGCCACGGCCGCCACCCAGCGCTCACCTTGTGCGCCGCTCGGCTTGTCGTCGCCGATGTAGTTCTGGTCGGCGGTGCTGGCGAGGAGGTCGTAGCGAGCGCTGCGCGGGTGGGCGAGGCGGTAGGCGGCGAAGGTGCGAGCGGCGATGGCCTGCGAGCGGAGCGCCTCGTGGTGCCAGCTCGACGGGACCTCACCGATGCCGTCGAGGTAGCGCTGCATGGGCAGCTCGTCGATGACGACCTCGAGGCTGCCGGCCGACGGCCACACGACCATCCGCCCGTAGCGGTAGCGGTGCCCGAACGTGGGCGAGTTGATCTGCAGGCCGTCCACCCAGTCGACGACCACGGCTTGACCAGGTCCGCCGATGCGGGTGGCGCCACCACCGGCGGGGGTGAACCACACCTGGCGGGCGTTGTCAGCGGTCACGGTGACCGAGGTCCCCGGCAGGCGGGAGTTGCCCTGGCCGAGCACGCCGCCGTAGAGCTCGGGGCCCTGCACGACGAGCGACGACGTGTTCCCGAGCTTCACCCGGACGCCGGGCTGGGCGACCGTCGCGATGCGGGTGCCCGGGAAGTAGGCGGCGAGGATCTGCGCGGCGGAGTGGCCGGCGTCGGCCCGCCCCTTCGCCCCGTACTGGCTCATGCCGATCCCGTGGCCGTAGCCACCGCCGTTGAAGGTGAAGCCCGAAGCGTCCGGCGACGGCTCGGGGATGCACGCGGTCGCAGCGGCCAACACGGCCCCCACGGCGACCATCGACCTGCATCGTTGCTTCCATCCGGTGCGCACAGCGCGGCCTCCTGAGGTTCGACCTTCGGGCCGGCGCTTCCACGCCGACCCCATGAGGACATCGGCCTACCCGGCGGAGCGGTTGACCCTTCTGGTGGACGGCGAGCCGGCGGGCGCTCGAACGCGGCGGATTTTGAGTCCGCTGCCCCCGATCCGGGTTCGCTCGGGACTCGACGGGTCTCGGGCCTCGACGGGGTTCGGACCTCGACGAGGTTCAGGCCTCGACGAGGTCCAGGCCGCGACGGCGTGGCAGGCCTCGACGAGGTTCAGGCCTCGACGGCGTGGCAGGCCTCGACGGCGTTCAGGCCTCGACGGGGATCGGCGGTGCGAGCGGCCCGCGCTCGGCCAGGCCGTCGACGCGGGCGATGGCGGCGGTGAGCTGCTCGGGCTCGGCACCCCAGGCGTCGAGCAGGTCGTAGCTCAGCTGCTTGGCGAGCCGTTGCCCATCGAACAGCTCGGCGTCGTACACCTCGAGGTGGCTCACCTGCAGCACCCCGGCGACCGCCGCGGCCCAGGTGACCACCCGACCCATCGAGTCGACGTCGCCCTGCAGCGAACCTGCGTCCACCGCGGCGTCGATGCCCTGCCGCATCCGGTCGAGCAGGCGCATGGCCGAGGGGACGACACGCATGCCCTCCTCGATCGGCACCACGACACGCCACTCGTTCATCAGCATGTAGAGCAGCCGGAGCTCCTGGGGGAACGTGTCGGCGGTGGCGCAGAAGAACCGGCCGAAGAGGACGAGGCGGGTGAGCGTCAGTTCGTCCTCGCCGAGGTCGCCCCATTCACGGTCGCCCCGGTCGCGGATCACCTCGTAGCTGGTGGCGAGCCGCTCGATGGCCTCCTTCTGGACCTCGGCGACGAGTGCTCCCTTCGACGGGAAGTACCGATAGACGGCACCGATCGCGGCGTCGCACTCATCCGCGAGGCGCTGCATGGTGAGGCCGTCGAAGCCCTCCTCGGTGACGATCCGAAACGCGGTGGCGAGGAACGCTCGGGCCCGCACCAACCGGTTCCGTTCACGAGCACCCGTCGGTGCCTGCTCAGTCGACACGGGAACATTCTGGCAGCCCCCGCTTCCCGACCGAGAAGCCGCTCCGCCCAGTCAGATCGGGACAGCTACAACCTGTCCACATCGAGACGCAGGGCTCGCCCGGATCCGGACCAGTACAACCTGTCCACATCGAGACGCAGGGCTCGCCCGGA
>JBIQID010000235.1:0-1551 GCA_044508215.1 Actinomycetota bacterium
GGCTCGCCGGTGACCTGGCAGCTCCACACGGCGATGCGGTCCTCCCCGATCGAGACGGAGCGCGAGAGGTTGGGGAACAGGATCAGGGCCGACGGATCGCCGGGGACGAAGGCCGTGACGGTGAGCGTCGAGACGGCAGCGACGAGGCCCCCGTCGTCGACCACCTCGAGCGACACGTCGTAGCGGCCCGGCAGCTCGTAGACCTTGGTGGGGTTCGGCTCGGTCGCCGTCGACCCGTCGCCGAAGTTCCATCGGTACTCGACGATCTGGCCGTCAGGGTCGCTGGATCCCTCCGAGGAGAACTGCGCGGTGAAGGGCGCCTCGCCGGCCGAGGCCGCCACGCTGGCCGCGGCCACCGGGGCGACGTTCGCCGGCCCTCCTCCCCCGGGCTGTGGGGTGATGCATGCTCCGGCGACCATCGCTGTTGCGAGGGCCAGGCCGAAGATCCCGACCCGTCGCCGCAGGGCGATCGAGGACTTCCGACGCGCGGCGCTGCCGCCTGCTCGTTCCCGCACTGTGCTCCCCTTCGCCGAACAACCGCTGAGTTAAGGGGTTCTACTCCAACTCTGGGGATCTGTCCACGGGTTGACGAAAGGTCCGCGAACCGCGGGCCCGGGTGGGATTCGCGCCTTCCCTCGTTATGGTCCTCGGGCCATGAGCCCTGCACCCTCCCCCCACAGGCTGCGCCGACTCGGCGCGGTCCTCTCTGTCGGACTCCTCTTGGCCACGGCCTGCGGAGGCGGCGATGACGACGCCCGCGACACCGATGCCGACCGCGGCACGGATCGCACCGAACAGAGCACCAAGCCGCCGTCCGACGACCAGGCCGCCGACCGGGGCGAGGTGAGCCCGCCGGAGTTCGCCCTCCCGGAGGAGCCCGTGGCGCCGGCCGGGCACCAGGTGCTCCCGGCGCGATGTGACGTCGAGGACGGGCGAGGGACCGCCTTCGCCCTTGCAGTGCCCGAGAGCTGGGAGCTCAAGGGCGTGGGGTCGGCCGGCTCCGGCGGAGCGCTCGACAGCAGCTACACCCTCGAGCTCACGACCTCCGACGGCAGCGTGAAGATCGAGATCACCCCCGACCGCTACGACCTCGACGGCACGCTGCTCGACTCGGAGGGCGAGCCGTGGAAGCGCCACGACTACGACTGGAGCTCCTACGGCAGCGACGGCGAGAAGAGCGGCACCGTGACGTTCGAGCTGGTCGACACCATCGACGTCGCCGAGCAGCGTGTCGAGCTGTTCGTGGCCGACCGCGACCAGGACCCCGACTTCCTGTCGACCACCGAGCACCGCGCCCGGGTGGAGCTCGCCCGGCTCCCGAACCACGCGCTCGAGGGCCAGCTCGTTCCGAGCTCGTCGGTCATCTCCGTCATCCACGACCCCGATGCGGTCACCCTGACGTCCGACGACGTGGCCGGCATCGTGGGGTCGTTCGCCATCCCGGCGTGCACCCGCGACCGGGTCGTCACCCAGCTCGAGGCCGTGCTGGGCGTCGACCTCGACGACGACGGTCGCGTCGCCACCTTCGAGGACCTGATCGACCGGGGCTGA
>JBIQID010000236.1:0-1534 GCA_044508215.1 Actinomycetota bacterium
TCGAGACGCCGGCTCGGGAGGCGACCTCGGTGACCGAGGCTG
This sequence comes from Actinomycetota bacterium, assembly GCA_044508215.1. GTDB lineage: Bacteria > Actinomycetota > Acidimicrobiia > Acidimicrobiales > Microtrichaceae > JAEZFI01. The sequence goes on from JBIQID010000236.1 coordinate 43, forward strand.
CGCCCGCCTCGACCGCGAAGTCGAACACCGCAGGGCCGTCCATGTGGATGGTCTCGCCGGGGGAGCAGCGCAGGATGTCGCGTGCTGTGGGATCGGTGGCGCCCTCGAGGGCGAGCAACCCACCGGGGGAGCTGTCGTCCGCCTGCACCACGAGGGCCCCCGCGCCGTCCCCGAAGAGGACGGCGGTGCCACGGTGGTCCGGATCCACGAGCTGGGTGATGGTGTCGGCGCCGACGACCAGTGCGGGGCGGCCGTCCATGCGGCTCCAGGCGAGGGCGGACGAGAGGGCGTGGACGAACCCGGCACAGGCGCCGTTCACGTCGAAGGTTGCCCCACGCGCACCGGTGCCCCCTGCGACGGCCGAAGCGACCGAAGGGAAGACGAGGTCGGGCGTGATGGTGGCCACGACGACGGCGCCGATCTCGGAGCCGTCGATCCCGGCGTCCTCCAGGGCCGCGACAGCAGCTTCGGTGGCAAGGGAGGAGGTGGTGCCGCCACGGCGGCGTGACTCGATGCCGGTGCGCCGCTCGATCCACTCGGGGGTGGTGTTGAGGCGCTCGGCCACGTCCTCGTTGCGCTGGGTCTCGGGCCCGATGGCGGCGCCGGTGCCGAGGAACCGGGCGGGGATGGCGGTCACGTCGCCCTCGTTCCCGAGGCGGGCCGGCCGTACTTCGTGCGGTTCCGGGCGAACGCCAGCTCTCGCAGCGTTGCGACGAGCGCCATGGCGAGGCCGGCGACCAGGAGGCGAGAGACCAACCGGGCGATCGGGCGTCGGGCAGGGGAGGAGCTCACGGGGCGGGAGGCTACGCTCCCTCGGCGGCCCGGGTGGCGGAATGGCAGACGCGGCGGACTCAAAATCCGCTGTCCGAAAGGGCGTGTGGGTTCGACTCCCACCCCGGGCACCCAGGCGGGCCAGTGCGTTGCTCAGATCAGCGAGCGAGCCGTTCGAGCGGCTCCAGCGGGTACGCCCACGGCACGCCGAGGTCGTCCTCATAGTCGTCGTAGAGGCCCACCAGGCAGTCCGGGACCAACACCAGTTGTTCCGGGTCCAGGTCGTCGCCCGCCGGTCGAAGCCCCTCGCGTTCGGGCACGGGCCTCCCGGCGTACAGGCGGTACAAGGGGCCGAGCCCTTCGGTGCCCGCCTCCACCGCGAGGTACTTCCGGCCCTTCGCATCGACCTCGCAGGTCGCCTCCAGGTCCCGGATCAGCTTGGTGCCTCCGCGAAGGAGCTTCGCACTCGTGTAGGGCGGTGCCTCCGGCTGTGGCGACACGGTCACCAGTACGCGGTGCCCGGACCGCCGGATCTCGACCGTCTTCCCGTCGGTGGCGGTCCAGGACCCGACCCACGCCGGCGGCCATCCGCTCTCTGGCGACATGCCACAGCATGACATCGAAGCGCCGGGGCCGGATGTGGCGAGTTGCGCCGAGAGGGAGTGTCACAGCATCGAACTAGTGTTCGTTCCATGCTCGGTGTCGGGTTGCTGCTCAAAGA
>JBIQID010000109.1:0-10613 GCA_044508215.1 Actinomycetota bacterium
GCTCAGCGTGGCGATGCTCGACCTCGACCACTTCAAGGAGTTCAACGACCGTCACGGCCACGCAGCGGGCGACGACCTGCTGCGCGTCGCAGCGAGCGCGTGGAGCGAGGTGCTGCGTCCCGGTGACGTGCTCGCCCGGTGGGGCGGCGAGGAGTTCGCACTGCTCCTCCCCGGGACCGATGAAGCCGAGGCGATCCTCGTCATCGAGCGCCTCCGCCAGGCGACGCCCTCCGGACGCACGTTCTCTGCGGGCCTCGTGAGCCGGCGCTGCTCACCGAACCGCCGCCCCGACATGTCGGAGCTGCTCGGACTCGCCGATCGGGCCCTCTACCGGGCGAAGCGCGAGGGACGGGCCCGGACCTGCGTGGAGGCCGCTCCGGAGACCGCCGGAACGCTGATGTTCGGCCGGATCTGGTAGCGGCAGGTGCCCGAGGACCTTTGACCCTCGCCGGAGCCGACGGAGGGGCGATACGTTCGTCAGGTCCGTCGCTGACGGTCCCCGTGCGGGTCGACGAAGGAGGGCGAGGTGGGCGAGGTGGCCGACCGTCTGGATGCCGCCGACGCCTGGTTCCTCTACCTGGAGAACCCGACGGTGCACCTGCACGTGCTCGGCGTGCTCATCCTCGATCCCTCCGAACGACCGGACTTCTCCTTCGAGGTGGTCCGCCGCCACGTGGCGGGCCGACTCGACCGGCTGCCGGTGCTGCGACGGCGGCTCGTGGAGGTCCCGTTCGGGATCGACCACCCCGAGTGGATCGACGACCCCGACTTCGACCTCGACCGGCACGTGCGACACCACCGCCTCCGCGGCCGGGGGAGCCGGAAGGACCTCGAGCGCTACCTCGGAACGTTCGCCGGTCGGCAGCTGCCGCGGGACAGGCCGATGTGGGAGATGGTCCACGTCGACGGGCTGGCCGACGGCACCGTGGCCATCGCCACCAAGCTGCACCACTGCATCGTCGACGGGGTGTCGGGCGTGGCGATCATGGCCGACCTCCTCGACACGACCGCTCCGTCGGACGACCAGGACCGGACGGAGACCCCAGCTCCCGCGGAGGCGCCGCCGGCACGCGCCGTCCCCTCACCGACGCGGACGGCGATCGGGGCGGCACTCCACCGCGTCGCCACCCCCACCCGGCCGATCCGGTCGGCCGTCGGCGTCGCCGCGTCGGGCGCCCGGATCGCGGGTGCCGTCGCCGCTCGCCAGCTGCGGGGCCAACGTCAGGCGGCGCGGCCCCTCGACGCGCCGCGCACGATCTTCAACGCCACGCTCACCGAGCGCCGCTCGGTGGCGATCGCCACGACCTCCCTGGACGACGTCATGGAGGTGCGGGCCGCGTTCGGCGTCACGGTGAACGACGTGGTGCTGGCGGCGGTCACCCAGGGCCTGCGCCGCTACCTCTCCGCCCACGACGACCTCCCGGATCGGCCGCTCGTGTGCTCGGTGCCCGTGTCGGTGCACGGCGCGAGCCGAGGCGACACGACCAACCAGGTGTCGACGATGTTCGTGCACCTCCCGGTCCACCTCGACGATCCGCTGGAGCGCCTGCGGGAGGTGCATCGGGCGTCGGTCGACGCGAAGCAGGTGCAGGGCGCCGTCGGCGGGGACATGCTGGCGGACGTCGTCGAGCTGATCCCTCCGCCGGTGCTGAGCTCGGCCTCCGGGGTCTACTCCCGGGCGCGGCTGGCCGACCGGCTGCCACCGGTGCACAACCTGGTGGTGTCGAACGTGCGTGGCTCGCCCGTGCCCCTCTGGTTCGCCGGTGCGCGCCTCGCCGCCATCGTCCCGTTCGGTCCCCTGATGGAGGGGGCGGCGCTCAACATCTCGATCCTCTCCCACGTGGACGAGGTCCACGTGGGGATCATCTCGTGCCCGGACGTTGCACCACGTGTGAACGCCCTCGCGTCGGCCATCATCGAGGGGGTGACGACACTGCGCGACCTCGCCCGCCGCCAAGGCGACGCCTGACCGCCGTGGCGTCCGTCGACCCCGCGCAGCAGCGGCTGCTCGTCCGCTACATCCTCCTGTCGCTCGGCGCCGCCGTCGTGACCATCGCGCTCAAGCTGCTCGCGGCGCTGCTCACCGGTTCGGTGGCGTTCCTGTCGGACGCCATGGAGTCGGGCGTGAACCTGGTGGCGGCGGTCGTGGCGCTGGTCGCGCTACGGGCCGCCGCTCGCCCTGCGGACGACGACCACCACTTCGGGCACGGGAAGGCGGAGTACCTCTCCGCGGCGGTCGAGGGCGGGATGATCTTCGTCGCCGCCGGGGCGATCGTGTGGGCCGCTGTCGGTCGGCTGATCGACCCGGAGCCGCTCGAGCAGACCGGCCTGGGGCTCACGCTGTCGACGGGGGCCGCGATCGTGAACCTCGCGATCGGCTGGGCGATCCTCCAGGCGGGGCGGCGCCACCGATCGATGACGCTCGTGGCCGACGGGCGACACCTCCTCACCGACGTGGTGACCTCAGCGGGCGTGCTCCTCGGTGTGGCGCTCGTGGCGCTGACCGGGGAGGAGATCCTCGACCCGATCGTCGCCCTGCTCGCGGGCCTCAACATCCTCTGGACCGGGTGGCAGCTGATCCACCGTTCGGTGATCGGCCTGCTCGACGCGGCGTTGCCCCCCGAGGACGCTGAACGGATCCACGAGGTGATCGACGCGATCCGGGCCGAGCAACCGGTGGACTTCCACGCGCTGCGCACCCGGGAGTCGGGCCGACAGCGGTTCGTCTACGTGCACCTCCTGGTCCCCGACGAGTGGACCGTGAAGCGGGGCCACGACCTCGCAGAGCGGGTGGAGGACGAGGTGGCGGCCGCCCTGCCCGGGGCGGTCACCTTCGTGCACCTCGAGCCGCGCGACGACCCGGCGTCGTACGACCACGAGGGTGTCGACGCCGGGTCGGTGCCGCCGGAGATCTCAGCGGGATCGTGAGAAGCGGGCGGTCGAGAGGGCCCCGAACACCAGCAGGATCGCGGTGCACCACACGAGGCTGAGCACCACCCAGTAGCCGGTGGAGTGGTTCTGGATGCCGCCGCCGACCTTTTCGGGTCCCCCGAACATCAGGCTTCGGACGGCGTTGATGATGACGCTCATCGGCTGGTTCGCCGCGAACGGCTGCAGCCACCCCGGCATCGACTCCACCGGCACGTTCGCGCTCGAGATGAACGAGAACGGGACGACCAGCATGCCCATGCCCTGGGCCGCCTGGGCGCTGCCCGAGACCAGCCCGATCGTGATGAACACCCAGGTGAACGCGTAGCCGGCGAGGATCATCAGCAGGAACGCGAGGATCACTGCGCCGATGTTGGCGTGGGTGCGGAAGCCCACGGCGAACCCGATCGCGCTGGTCACGGCGAAGCCCCAGGTCATGAGGGTGACGTCGGCGAGCGAGCGCCCGAGGACCACTGCGGAGCGCGGGATGGGGAGGGACCGCAACCGGTCGAACACGCCGGAGGCCCCGTCCTCCGCGACGCCCGCGGCCGCGCCCATGCCGGTCCAGAGGATCGTGGTCACGAGGAAGCCCGGGACCATGAAGTCGACGTAGCTGAGGTCGCCACGGGTGGAGATGGCGCCACCGAACACGTAGCGGAACATCAGCAGGAACATCGCCCCCTGGATCGTGCCCATCATCAGCAGCTGCGGGGTGCGGAAGAACTGCAGGATGGTGCGCCGAGAGGTCTCGACCGCGGTGGTGAGGTACCCGGCGCCGGTCGTGTCGTCGACGGGTCGCTCGCCGGCTCGGTCGACGACCGTGCCGGTCGCCGGAATGGTGGTGGTGGGGGAAGTGGTGGTCATGTCAGCTTCCTCTCAGACCGCTGCGGCTGCGCTGGCCGTGCGGTGGGTGTCGTTCTCGGGGTCGGTCGAGTCGGTGGGGCGTCCGGTGAGCGTGAGGAACACCTCGTCGAGGGTTGGGCGGCGGAGGCCGATGTCGTCGAAGGCGATACTGCGCTCGTCGAGCAGGCGGACCACGGCGGTGAGCTGCTCGCCTCCGCCGTCGACCGGCGCCGAGACCCGGTGCATGTCGTGGTCGATGCGGGGCGGCTCGGCGGCGACGCTGGCGAGCACGTCGCTCACCTCGGCGAGGCGGTCGGGGTCCTGAGGCCGCACCTCGATCACGTCCCGGCCGGCCTTGCCCTTCAGCTGGTCGGGGGTGCCGGACGCGATCACCCGGCCGTGGTCGATGATCACCACGTCGCGAGCCAGCTGGTCGGCCTCCTCCAGGTACTGGGTGGTGAGGAGCACGTCGGTGCCGTCGGCGACGAGCGACCGGATGGCGTCCCACAGCTCGATGCGGCTGCCGGGGTCCAATCCGGTGGTCGGCTCGTCGAGGAGCAGCAGGTGGGGGCGGCCGACCAGGCTGGCACCCAGGTCGAGGCGCCGACGCATGCCACCCGAGTAGGTGCGCACGAGGCGGTCGGCCGCTTCGGTGAGGCCCAGGATCTCGAGGACCTTCTCGGTGGAGCGCTTCGACACCTTGCGGTCGAGGCCGAACAGGCGGGCGACCATCTCGACGTTCTCCCGGCCGGTCATGGCCTCCTCGACCGAGGCGTACTGACCGGCCAACCCGATCACCCGCCGCACCGCCTTCGGGTTCGCGATGGCGTCGATGCCGGCCACCCGGAGCTCGCCCGAGTCCGGGCGGAGGAGGGTGGCGACGGCGCTGATGAACGTGGTCTTGCCGGCGCCGTTCGGGCCGAGGAGGGCGGTGACCCGCCCGGACTCGGCGGTGAGGTCGAGGCCGTCGAGGGCGTGGACCTCGCCGTAGTGCTTGGTGAGGCCACGGGCCTCGATGATGGGGGACATGGGGCCTCCTGGTGCAGGGGGACGCCGAGGAGCGTCGGCGGTGCGGATGGTCGGTGGGGTTGTTCGGGCAGGTGGGGCGGAGGGGGCTCGTCTCAGGGAGCCAGGGACCCTCGGCTGTGGGAGACGGGGCGTCTTGGCGCGCCCGCTGGGCGGGGCGGGGGCGCGGGTCCACGCCGATGTGGTTGCGCCCGGCGAACGATCGTATTGCGCGCAGGAAGGGCGCTGCGGGGGATTTCGGGTGCGGTGCTCATCGACGGTCTGACGGCGCCGAACGCCGGAACTCATCGCTCGATCGGATCTTGTTGTTCGGACGGGCGGCTTACCGTACGGTGAGCGGTTCGGCGAACGGGCGGAGGGGGACATGCGCCAGGCGAGCGGGCTCGGGAAGACGAGCGCGTTGCGGAGCGCCGTGGCGATCATCGCGGTGGCTCTGGCCATCGCGGGCTGTACCCCACCGGATGCCGAGCCCGGGCCGACGACGACCACCACGACGCCGTTCCCACCGCTCCCGGCGACGTCGCTCCACCTTCTCAGCGAGCCGGGCGACTACATCGGCCAGGGCCGGACTGCCACGTACACGCCGCCGGAGGCGACGTTCAGCGTGACGCTCATGGCGAACCACGTGCGGGTGCTCGTGACGACCCCTGCGTCGCTTGATCCGTGGCGGCTCGAGTTCGCTGCGCCCGATGGCGATCCGCTCATCCCCGGACCGTTCGAGGCTGCCACCCGCTTCCCGTTCCAGTCGCCCACCCGGCCCGGGCTGTCGGTCACCGGGGAGCACCGGGGGTGCAACCAGAGCACTGGCCGCTTCGACCTCCGCCAGGTCGAGGTGGATGGAAACGGCAACCTGACGCGGTTCGCGGCCGAGTTCGAGCAGCGCTGCGACAACAGCAGTGGTGTGCTGCGCGGCGCGATCCGGTGGAACGCGACGGACCCCTACCCCGTGGCGGTCGACGCCGACGGCGACGGGGTGCCCGACACCGTCGACAACTGCAGGGGCCTTCCGAACCCTGCTCAGGCCGACGCTGACCGCGACCGGCTGGGGGACGCGTGCGATCCGGAGCACAACCACACCTGGATCTCCTTCCAGAGCGACCCGGGCGACTTCATCGGCCAGGGCCGCAACGACGTCTGGTTCGGCGTCGACGGGAGGTTCACGCCGTCGCGCACCGTTGGCGGCGGTGTGCAGGTCCTCTTCGACGGTGGGCCGACCGACTGGAACCTGCGGTTCCATTCGCCCAGCGGCCCGCTCTCGGCGGGCACCTACACGGGTGCGACGAGGTTCCCGTTCCAGGCGGCCGGGGTTCCCGGATTGTCCGTGTCAGGTTCTGGCCGGGGGTGCAACACGCTGACCGGGTCGTTCACCGTGAACGAGGTGGTCTACCGGGCCGACTCGAGCGTCGCTCGGTTCTCGGCCGACTTCGTGCAGCACTGCGAGGGCCTTGTGCCTGCACTGCGTGGCAGCGTCCGCTACGACGCGTCGACCTCGGGGCCGCCGCCCACGACGACCACGACCACGACCACCACGACCACGACGACGGTCCCCGGGCCGAACCGTGCGCCGCAGATCGCGTCCTTCGCGCCGGTGCGGTCCTCGGGCGCGGCCCCGCTCACCACGGCGCTCCGCTGGAACATCTCCGACCCCGACGGCGACGCCCTGACGTGCGGGCTCGACCTCGACGGCAACGGCACGTTCGAGGTCCAGATCGGGAGCTGCTCGTCGTCCTCGATCCGCTCCGCCACGTTCGCGGCGGCGGGGAGCAGGACCGTCTCGCTGCGTGTCAGCGACGGCGAGGCGGCACCGGTGGTGGCGACGGCCGTCGTGAACGTGACGTCCCCGTCGGCCGACGCCTTCGAGGTGGTCGTGCTGCCGGTCGGTTCGATGACGTCGACCCAGACCGCTGCGTTCACGAACGCGGCGAACCGCTGGGCGCAGGTGATCCGGACCGGCCTGCCGACGGTCAGCGTCAACCTCCCCGCGAACGCGTGCGGCACCGGTGCGCCGGCGTTCAGCGGGACGATCGACGACCTGGTGATCCACGCCAGCATCGTGCCGATCGACGGCCCTGGTGGGATCCTCGGCAGCGCGGGCCCCTGCGTGGTCCGCACCGCCAGCGGGCTTCCCGCCTACGGCGTGATGAAGTTCGACTCCGCTGACGTCGCCCAGCTGGAGGCAGCCGGCACCTTCGAGGCGGTCATCCTCCACGAGATGGGACACGTGCTCGGCTTCGGGACCGTGTGGGAACCGCCCATGCTGGCCGGTGCCGGGACGGGGAACCCGACGTGGACCGGTGTGACCGCCCTCGGTGCGTGGCAGGCCATCGGCGGCACCGGCTCCGTCCCCGTGGAGGGAACCGGCGGGCCGGGCACCGCGGACGGCCACTGGCGCGAGACGGTGTTCGGGAACGAGCTGATGACCGGTTGGCTCGGCTCGGGGAGCAACCCCCTCAGTGCGGTCACGATCGCCTCGCTGGCCGACATCGGCTACGGCGTGGACCTCGGTGCTGCCGATCCGTTCGGCGGCGTCGGCGCACGTGGCCAGGCACCGTCGTCGCAGCACTACGAGGTCGAACTGATCCGACCGACCAGGACCGCCTGACGCGCTTGTGGCGAGCCCGAGCGGCTCGACTCCCGCTTGCGAGCCGGGGCCGTCGCGCCGCGAGCACCTACCGACTGCTCGGTGTGGACGTGGGGATGGTGGGCTGACGTCGTCCTCGCGAGCCATCGGGCCGGGTGGCCGGTGACGGGCCTGCCAGACTTCAGGGCATGGCTCGACGGAGTGGACCGCGGCTGGATCCGATCGCCGAGGCCCGGCGCCAGTGGGACGCCCACGGGTGGACGGACGCGAGTCCCGGCATGGCCATGGTCACCTCGGTCACCCGGGTGCAGCAGATGCTCCTCGCCCGGATGGACGAGGCCCTCGCTCCCTTCGAGCTGACCTTCGCCCGCTACGAGCTGCTCATGCTGCTCAGCTTCACCCGCACCGGCGCGCTGCCGCTCGGCAAGGTCGGCGAGCGCCTGCAGGTCCACCCCACCAGCGTCACCTCGGCGGTGGGGCGGCTGGAGGGGCAGGGGCTCGTGGTCCGCAAGCCGCACCCCACCGATGGCCGGGCCACGCTCGTGGAGATCACCCCCGACGGCCGCAACGTGGTGGAGAAGGCCACGCGTGAGGTGAACGAGCAGGTGTTCACGCAGCTCCCGCTGGAACCCGCCGAGGTGGAGCAGGTGACGACCCTGCTCGAGCGGTTCCGCCGCAACGCCGGCGACATCGAGTAGCTGGCGTACGGGTGAGCAACCGAGAACGCGCCGGTAGCGTCCCTCCGATGGACGCCAGCGTTGACGAGGCGGGACGGATCGTGCTGCCCGAGGCCCTGCGCGAGAGGTTGCGGCTGACCCCCGGCACCAAGGTGGATGTCACTGAGTACGGGGACGGGCTGCTCATCCGGCCGCTGAGTCGCACGGCGCGGATCGAGGAGCGCGACGGTCGGCTGGTCGCAGTGGCCGAGACGCCGATCACCGACGAGGACGTCGTCGCGCTGATCCATGCCGATCGTCGATGATCGACCTTCCTGGGGCTGGTTCTGTCATGCGTGGTGCGACGGATCTGTCGCACCACGCAGGACAAAACCGGGGCGGGGCCCGTTGCCAGATAGTTGGATGTCCTAGTAATCTGGAGGGGTGACCGACACCACCCCCACGCCGCTGCACGTCCCCGAGCACCCCGTGCGGTTCGTGACCGCAGCCTCGCTGTTCGACGGGCACGACGCCTCGATCAACATCATGCGGCGCATCCTCCAGAGCCAGGGCGCCGAGGTGATCCACCTGGGCCACAACCGCTCCGTCGACGAGGTGATCCGCGCCGCCATCGACGAAGACGTCCAGGGCGTGTGCGTCAGCTCCTACCAGGGCGGCCACATGGAGTACTTCAAGTACCTCCTCGCACGCCTCGCGGAGGAGGGTCGCCCCGACATCAAGGTGTACGGCGGTGGGGGCGGCGTGATCGTGCCCGAGGAGATCGCCGAGCTCGAGGCTGCGGGCGTCTCGCACATCTTCTCGCCGGCCGACGGTGCGCGGCTCGGACTCGCGGGGATGATCAACCTCCTGATCGCCGAGTGCGACCGGGACCTCGCGGTGGAGGGCGACCTGTCGGTCGAGCGCCTCTACGGCGGTGACCGCAACGTCCTCGCCCGGATGATCACGGCGATCGAGAGCGGCACGATCCCCGACGCCACGATGGAGGAGCTCCGGGCCGCAGCGGCGGCTCGGACCGTGCCCGTGCTCGGCGTGACCGGCACCGGCGGGTCCGGCAAGTCGTCGCTCACCGACGAGCTGATCCATCGGTTCCGCATGGACCAGGAGGACAAGCTGCGCATCGCGGTCCTCGCCGTGGACCCCACCCGTCGTCGGGGTGGCGGGGCGCTGCTCGGCGACCGGATCCGCATGAACTCGATCAACAGCCCGCAGGTGTACTTCCGCTCGATCGCCACCCGCGGCTCGGTCGCCGAGGTGCCCGACTCGATTCCGGCCATGGTGACCGCCGCCAAGGCCGCGGGCTTCGACCTCGTGGTGGTGGAGACGCCCGGCATCGGCCAGGGCGACGCGGCCGTGGTCGACCTGGTGGACGTGTCGCTCTACGTGATGACCCCCGAGTTCGGGGCCCCCAGCCAGCTCGAGAAGATCGACATGCTGGACTTCGCCGACGCCGTGGCGATCAACAAGTTCGAGCGCCGAGGCGCAGAGGACGCACTGCGGGACGTCCGCCGCCAGTGGGCCCGGAACCACGAGGACTGGACCACCCCGCCGGACGAGGCGCCGGTCTTCGGCACCATCGCCGCACGGTTCAACGACGACGGCACGACCGCGCTCTACCAACACCTTCGTGGCCAGCTCGCCGCGAAGGGCCTCTCGGTGACCGACGGAGTCCTCACCGCGGTCTCGGGTCGCACCTCCACCCGCTCGGATGCCGTGGTCCCGCCGGACCGCGTGCGCTACCTCGCCGAGGTCGCCGAGACGGTGCGCATCTACCACCGCCAGACCGAGGAGCAGGCCGAGGCCGCACGCCGGCGCCAGCAGGTGACCGAGGTGCTCAGCGCCGCCGAGGCGCGCTCACTCGATGCGTCCGTGATCGACGTGCTCGGCAGGGAAGCCGACGAGACGTTGACGGCCGAGAGCCGCCGCCTGCTCGACGAGTGGCCCGAGACCGTCGAGCAGTTGAGCGGCACCGAGCTGACCACGGGCACCTCCACCACGTCGCTGGTCCGCGAGTCGCTCTCCGGCACGCTCGTCCCACGGGTGTCGCTCCCGAAGTACCGCGATCACGGCGACCTGTTGCGTTGGCTCCGCAGGGAGAACCTGCCGGGCCGCTTCCCGTTCACCGCCGGCGTGTTCCCCTTCAAGCGTGAGAACGAGGACCCGGCGCGGATGTTCGCGGGCGAGGGCGACGCGTTCCGGACCAACCGGCGCTTCCACCTCCTGGCCGAGGGCCAGCCGGCCACCCGCCTCTCCACGGCGTTCGACTCGGTGACCCTCTACGGCAACGACCCCGACCGCCGTCCCGACATCTACGGCAAGATCGGCACCTCCGGTGTCTCGATCGCCACGCTCGACGACATGAAGGTCCTCTACTCGGGCTTCGACCTGTCGGATCCGACCACGTCGGTGTCGATGACGATCAACGGACCGGCCCCCACGATCCTCGCCATGTTCCTCAACACGGCGATCGACCAGCGGCTCGACGCGTTCGAGGAGGAGCACGGCCGGCGCCCCGACGAGGCCGAGGCCGCCGAGATCCGCAAGTTCGTGCTGTCGACCGT
>JBIQID010000110.1:0-10603 GCA_044508215.1 Actinomycetota bacterium
CGGAGCTTGGAGAGCAGGCGCAGGATCTCGAGGTACAGCCACACGAGGGTGACCATGAGGCTGAACGCGCCGTACCACTCGAGGTAGGCGGGCGCACGGTTCTGGGCGCCGCGCTCGATGAAGTCGAAGTCGATGATCAGGTTGAACGCTGCGACGAGCACGATCACCACGGAGATGCCGATCCCGAGCGGCGAGGACGAGTGCCAGAAGCGGAGGTCCGCGCCGAACATGGAGGCGATCCAGCCCACCAGGTACATCGCTGCGATGCCCATCGTGGCGGCGATCACGCCCTTCACGAACCGGGGGGTCGCCCGCAGGATCCGCAGGCCGTAGAGGGCGAGCATGGCGAGGAACACGCCCGCCGTGGCGAGCAGCGCCTGCACGGCGATGCCTTCGCTCTGCGAGTCGTAGAGGTGCGAGATCAGGCCCAGCACCACGCCCTCGGCGAAGGCGTAGGGGAGAGCGGTGAAGCGGGCGATGCGGGGCATGAACGCCGTGGCGATCGCGAGGCCGAACCCGATGATGAGCGGCACCCACAGCCAGGCCGCGGAGGTGATCGACGCGGAGACGGCGTCGGGGTCGATGGCCGTGGGAGCGGGCGTGGTGCTGACCTGGCGCCAGCCGAGCCAGGCGCCCACCGCGAGCACGGCCAGCATCAGGAACCCGACCGATGCGGTGCCGCCGATCGTCATGGCGCGCGGCGCCGAGACCACGGGGCCACCGGGGGCGATGCTGCCGGGTTCGGGGGTGTACCACTGGGTGGGCGGCTGGCCGAGGGGCGGAGGGCTCCACGGCGCGGCGGCGCCCGGTGCCGGCGGGGTGAGCGTCGTCTGCCCGCCCCGCTGGGGCTCGAACAGGCTCTCCTTGAACATCGGGTTCGACATCACGCACCTCCGGCCGCCGGGTGGCGGTGGGGCCAGGATAGGTGCGGGCTCGCCCGACCGGCCGCGCACCTGGGAGGATCGCTCGCCATGAGCAGCTTCCTGACGGACACCGCGGTGGAGCGGATCGGCGGGCCCGCAGAGGTCGGCGTCGGCGAGCGCGCCACGTACCGGGCGCGGATCCACCGGTCCTGGTGGATCGTCATGGGCCCCAACGGTGGGTACGTCGCAGCGATCATCGCCCGCGCCGCCGTGGACGCGGTCGCGGACCCCGACCGGCGCCTGCACTCCATCACCCTCCACTACCTGCGACCCCCGGTCGAGGGTCCCTGCGAGGTCACCGTCGACGTGGAGCGCATCGGTCGGGGGCTCACCACGCTGACCCTGCGGATGCACCAGGAGGGGCGGCCGATCGTGGTCGGGCTCGCAGCCCTGGCGACCCGGCGCGACTCGGTGGAGATCGACCAGCTCGAACGACCGGTGGTGCCGTTCCCCGAGGACCTCCCCCCGCCCGCGCACGCGCCGGGGATCGAGATGGCGCAGCACTTCGACAACCGGCCGGTCTTCGGGAACCGCCTCGGCGGTGAGGACCCGACCCACGTCGCTCGGACCGGTGGGTGGATGCGCTTCGCGGAAGAGACGCCCGTGGACGAGATCGCGCTGCTGGCGCTGGCGGACGCCTGGTGGCCGCCGCTGTTCGAGGTGATGGACGAACCGATGGCGCTCCCCACCGTCGACCTCACGGTCCACATCCGCGCCCTTCCCGACGATCCCACCGACCACGTCCTCGGTGAGTTCACGTCGCCCTACGCGGCCGACGGGTACACGATCGAGGACGGGCGTCTCTGGAGCCGGGGCGGGCGCCTCCTCGCCGAGAGCCGCCAGCTCGCCGTGCTGGTCTGAGGGCCAGCCCGAGGGGCCGTACCTCGCGGTGGGCCCCGGGCGCAGCCGCCTATCCTGGGCAACGACATATGGACGAACGCCCTCGAAGTCTCAGGGTCATGCTCGCCGAGGCGAAGGACACCTCCGAGCTGATGACCGATCTGGCCTACGCCGCCGTGTACTTCAACGATCCGGGCATGGCGGAGGAGGTGGCCCAGCTCGAGGAGCGCCTCAACGACCTCGTCCAGGACATGCGAGCGGTCTGCATCCTGGCGGTCCGCCGCCCCAAGGAAGCCGAGGCGATGGCCTCCGTGCTCGCGGTGATCTCGGCGATCGAGGGGATCGGCAACGCTGCGATCGACATCACCCGGATCGTGACCCACCGCCTCGGCATCCCGGCCGAGCTGATCGCGGATCTGTCGAACGCCGAGGAGGTGTCGCACCGGGTGTGGGTCCGGCAGGGCTCCCACCTGGCGCACCGCCCCTTGGCCGCCATGGAGCTTCCCGTTGCCACGGGGATGCGGGTCATGGCGGTGCGCCGGGATCGCTCGTGGATCACCGAGATCGACGGCGACCTCGTCATCCTCCCGAACGACGTCCTCTTCCTCCGGGGCTCGCCGGCAGGCATCACGCGGCTCCACGAGCTGGCCGCCGCGCCGCGCTGGGAGCCGCCGCAGTCGGCGCCTCCTGACGCGATCACCGACCTCGACCGTGCGGTGAGCGTGCTGGTCGAGATGAAGAACATGTCCGAGGCGGCGGTGGGGCTCGCCTACTCGGCGCTCACGCTGCGGGACCACGGCCTCGCCGCGGAGGTCGGTCACCTCGCCGACCGGCTGGCCGAGATGCGCGACCACCTGCAGCTGTGGGTGCTCCGTGCCGGTGCCCACGACGTGGACCCGTCGCCGCTCCGGGGCCTGCTGCAGCTGTCGCACGCCGCCGAGACGGTGGGCAGCCAGGCCAACCAGATGGTGTGGCTGCTCGAGGAGGACCTCGACATGCACCCGATCCTCGCCATCGCCCTCGGCGAGGCGGACGTGGTCGTCATGCGGGTGCCGGTGGCGGAGGGCTCGATGGCCGACGGCTCGACGATCGGCCAGATGCAGCTCGACATCGAACCGGGCTTCGTGGTGCTGGCGATCCGTCGCGGGGGTCGCTACCTCTACCGCCCACGCAGCTACGTGTCGTTCGAAGCTGGCGACGAGCTGATCGCCACGGGCCCGAACGAGGGTCGCCCCCGACTCGCCGAGCTGTGCGGGTGGAAGCTCGTGGAGGACGAGGACGACCACGAGGTCGACCTGATCCCGCTCGTGTCGGCGGCGGGGTGAGCCACCACGGATCGCCACGTGGAACAGCCGGTGCACGTTCTCCGTTGAGGTCGAAGCGATGAGTGACCTGCGCCTGCTGGCCGTCCACGCCCACCCCGACGACGAGGCGTCGAAGGGTGCGTCGCTCGTGGCCCGCTACCGGGCGGAGGGGATCGGCGCCACGCTCGTGTGCTGCACCGGCGGCGAGTGCGGCGAGGTGCTGAACCCCGCGCTGGACCGTCCCGAGGTGGTGGCCGACCTGCCGGCGGTTCGGCTGGCCGAGCTGGCGGCCTCGGTCGAGATCATCGGCTTCGACCGCGTCGAGATGCTGGGCTACCTCGACTCGGGCATGCCTGACATGCCGGAGAACGCCGACCCACGGAACTTCTGGAACGCGCCGATCGAGGAGTCCACCGAGCGGCTGGTGCGGATCATCCGCCGGGACCGCCCGCAGGTGATCATCACCTACTCCGACGACCAGGGCCACTACCCGCATCCGGACCACCTGCGGGTCCACGACATCTCGGTCCTGGCCTTCGACCGGGCCGGCGATCCGTCGTGGTACCCGGAGGCGGGGGAGCCGTACCAGCCCGCGAAGCTCTACTACAGCGTGTGGTCGAAGGGCCGGGTGCTGGCCCACCACGACAAGATGCTCGAGCTGGGCATCGAGTCGCCGTTCCCGAAGGACTGGCTGGAGCGGGCCGACCAGGACCACCGGATCACCACGCGGGTCGACGTGTCCGAGTTCCACGAGGTGCGGACGAACGCCCTGCTCGCGCACGCCACGCAGGTCGACCCCGAGTCGCCCTTCTGGTTCGCCCTCTCGTCGGAGGTGCAGGCCGAGGTGTACCCGTGGGACGACTACATCCTGGCGAAGTCGCACGTGCCCACCGAGGTGCCGGAGGACGACCTCTTCGCGGGGTTGCGTTGACGGCGGCTCGTGAAACCGTGGTCGGTCCGGGCAGGTCGGTCGCCGATAGGTTGGCGGCGTGACCGAGCTCGCCCGGCGCCTGGGCTTCTCCGACGACGACCGCGTCGTGATCGTGAACTGCGACGACCTGGGGATGTCGCAGGCCTCGAACGAGGGCGTGTACCGGGCGCTGCGGAACGGCTGGGCGACCTCAGCGTCGCTGATGGTGCCGTGCCCGTGGTCCCGTGACGCCGCGGCGGAGTACCGGGGCGAAGACGTCGGGGTGCACCTCACGTTGAACGCCGAGTACGACGTGTACCGCTGGGGGGCGATCACGCGTGCCCCGTCGCTGCACGACGGCGACGGCGGCTTCCCCCGCACGCTCTCCGACCTGTGGGACCACGCCGACCTCGACGAGGTGCGGCGCGAGTGCCGGGCCCAGATCGAGCGGGCCGTGCTGTGGGGGTTCGACGTGACCCACCTCGACAGCCACATGGGGGCGCTGCAGATGCGCCCCGAGTTCTTCGACGTGTACCTGGACCTCGCAGTGGACTTCGGGCTCCCGCTGCGGATGGCGGGTGCCTCGGCCCACCGGTTGGTCGGGTTCCCGTTCCGGGACCTCGCTGCCGAGGAGGGCGTGGTCTTCCCCGACCACTTCGCCTACGTGGGCGGAGTGGGGTCGCGGAAGGTGATCGAGCGGGTGGTCCTCGACCTGCGGCCCGGTGTGACCGAGCTGTACGTGCACCCGGGCGTGGACACGCCCGAGCTGCGGGCGATCGGCACCGACTGGGCCGCACGGGTGGACGACCTCGACCTCGTCACGTCCCCTCACGGGGTGAAGGCGATGCTCGACCGCGCCGGCGCGCACCTCATCGGTTGGCGACCGCTGCTGGCAGCACAGCGCGCCGGCTGAACGCCTCACCGGCGCTCGAGGGCGAGCTCATGCGGGCTGGTCCCGGCACGCGCTCCAGAGGCCGGCGCCACGCTCCCGTGCCTGCGTCTCCGCCTCGTCGAACCGGGCCTGCAGGGCGGTGTTCGGCGGGTACGGCGACGAGGTGGCGAAGCCCTCGGTGACCAGCGCCAGGTTCACGAAGTGCCCGTCCGACGCCCGGTAGAGGTAGGCGAGCAAGCGGTCGTACCGGTCACGCACCTCGGCGTCGCGGACGAGCCGTATGCGGGTCCCCGGGGGGAGCAGGCGCGACGTGGCGTCGGACGCCTCGGCGCCGAAGCACTCGGCCGGTCGGCGAGGGTCCACCGTCTCGGGTGTGTCGATGCCGATCAGCCGCACGGGCTGCTCGGCTCCGTCGAGGCGTACCACCACCGTGTCGCCGTCGACGACGCGGACGACCACGGAGTTCGCCTCGAGCACGTCGTTGGTCGCTCGGTCGCCACCCGTTCGGCAACCGACGAGCGCGCACAGGGCGATCAGTAGCCCCAGCAGTGCTACCAGCGGTGCTGTTCGGCCCTGGAGGGCCGGCCGTGCGTCAGATGCGCTGGATGATGGTCCCCGTGCCGAGGCCGCCGCCGCAGCACATCGAGACGAGCGCGTTCGTCCCACCGGTCCGCTCCAGTTCGTGGACTGCCTTGGTCACGAGGAAGGCACCGGTGCCTCCGAGCGGATGGCCGAGCGCGATGGCTCCGCCGTTGGGGTTGGTGCGGTCGAGGTCGGCGCCGGTCTCGCGGGCCCATGCGAGCACCACCGACGCGAAGGCCTCGTTGATCTCGAAGAGGTCGAAGTCGTCGATCCCCATGCCCGTGCGGGACAGCATGTGCCCGGTGGCGTCGATCGGTCCGGTGAGCATGAGCACCGGGTCGACCCCCACCAGGCACGTGTCCACGACGCGGGCCCTCGGCCGTGCACCCAGCTGCTCGGCGCGCTCGGCCGACATCAGGAGCACGGCGGCCGCGCCGTCGGAGATCTGCGACGACGACCCAGCGGTGTGGACGCCGTCCTCACGAGCCACCGGCTTGAGGCCCGACAGCGCTTCGAGCGTGGTGTCGCGCAGGCCCTCGTCGCGCTCGACGCGGTGCGTGGTGCCAGTGGGCTTTCCGTCGTCGTCGACGTCGGGAGCGTCGACGGGCAGCACCTGGCTGCCGAAGCGGTCCTCTGCCCACGCAGCAGCGGCCAGCTGCTGGGAGCGGAGGGCGAACTGGTCGGTGTCGTCACGGGTGACGCCCCACTTCTCGGCGATCCGCTCGGCGCCTTCGAACTGCGACGTGAACTCCCAGCGGGAGAAGTAGCTCTTCGGGATCGGCACGCCCAGGCCGAGCTTCTTCGACGAGTTGGAGCCGATCGGGATGCGGCTCATCGACTCGACGCCGCAGGCCACCGCCACGTCGACCACGCCGGCCCTGATGAGCGCGGTGGCGAGGTTCACGGCCTGCTGGGAGGACCCGCACTGGGTGTCGACCGTGGTGGCGGCGACCGACTCGGGCAGTCCTGCAGCCAGCCACGCGGTGCGGCCGATGTCGAAGGACTGCTCGCCCACCTGGCTGACGCAGCCCGTGGTGACCTGGCCGACCGCTGCAGGGTCGACGTCGGCCCGTGCCAGCACCTCGCGCTGGACGAGGCCCAAGAGGTCGGCTGGGTGGACGGTGGACAGGCCGCCGTTGCGCCGCCCGATGGGCGTGCGGACGGCCTCGATGATCACGACGTCCGAGCTGGGGTTCGAGGTGGCTGCCATGGCGTCACTCTACGGCCGGTGCGGCGCAGCGGAGACGGGGTCAGGCGGCGTGAGGTGCGGGGTGGTCCTCGCCCTCGACCGGGTTGGCCTCGGCGTGGCGGCGACGCAGCAGCTCACGTGCCTCGGCCACCCGGCGGCGACCGATCTCACGCGTCCGCTCGTCGATCGACCACACCGGCGGGGCCGTGGGATCGTCGTCGACGACGAGGATGAAGTGGGGCTGCGAGTTCATGGTTCCAGTGTGAACGAGGGGTGTGACACAACCTCTCCGAGGCCCGTTTCCTCGCTCACGAACCTGTGTTCCCCGGTGGAGATCCAGGGAGACACCGAGGGGTGTGCCAGGTCTCACGCCCCGGAACGCCTTCGGGCGACGGCCCTACGGCGCCAGCGCCCGAAGCGCCTCGGTGTCGACCCGGAAGGCCCGCCCCGGCACCATCGCCTGGATGCAGACGTGGTCGGCACCAGCCGCCAGGTGGGCGTCGAGGCGCTCCCTCACCACCTCCGGCTCGCCCCAGGCAACCACCGCGTCGACGAACCGGTCGGCCATCTCGTCGACCTCCGCCTCGGTGAACCCGAGGCGCAGCCAGTTGTTGCGGTAGTTGGGCAACCCCACGTAGATGGAGAGCGACCGCCTCGCCGTGTGCCGGGCGACCTCTGCGTCGGTGGTGCACACCACCTTCTGCTCCACGCAGAGCAGCTTGTCGGGCCCCAGGACCTCCCTCGCCGACGCAGTGTGCTCGGGAGTGGTCCAGTACGGGTGCGCCCCGTCGGCCAGCTCCGCCGAGAGGGCCAGCATCTTCGGGCCGAGCGCACCCACCAGCCGCGGGGCCGGTTCTGTCGGGGCCGGCGCCACGAAGGGGGATGCGTCCATCGCCTGCAGGTACTTCCGCATCGTGGCGACCGGCTTCGAGTAGTCGAGGCCCCGGATGCCCTCGACCAGCGGTGCGTGGCTCACACCGATGCCCAGCACGAAGCGCCCGCCGGTCATCTCGGCGAGCGTGTCGGCGGCCTGCCGCATCGGGCCCGGGTGCCGGTGGTGGATGTTCGCGATGCCGGTGGCGAAGACGAGCCTCTCGGCACCTGTGGCCATGTGCGCGATGTGGGTGAAGGGGTCCCGCCCGGTCGTCTCGGGCACCCAGAGCACCCCGTAGCCGAGCTCCTCGAGCAGCAGGGCGAGCTCGTCCGCCTCGGCGGTTCCCATGGCGTCGGTGGGTGCCCACACGCCCAGCCGACCGAGGCGGCCGCGCCACTGCTCCACGTCGATCAGAGCGGTGCTCCTGGTGCGACGAGCGGCCACGGCCGCTCACGTTCGACGGCCAGCGCGAGGTCCAGGAGCAGTTGCTCGCGGTGGTGCGCCGCCATGATCTGCATGCCCACGGGGAGGCCGTCGAGCTGCTCGACCGGGATCGAGATCGACGGGTTGCCGACGATGTTCGCCGGGATGGTCAGCGCACCGTTGTTCTCCGGCG
This sequence comes from Actinomycetota bacterium, assembly GCA_044508215.1. Taxonomy (GTDB): domain Bacteria; phylum Actinomycetota; class Acidimicrobiia; order Acidimicrobiales; family Microtrichaceae; genus JAEZFI01. The sequence goes on from JBIQID010000110.1 coordinate 8,131, forward strand.
ATGCGGTCCGGCCACCCACCTTCTGGTTGAGGTACACGTCCGCGCCGAACGCCACGTCGGGGTTCGTGGCCGAGATCACGAAGTCGACCTGTTCGAACAGGTCGGCCATCGCCTCGTTGGCCTGGGTGCGGGCCTCCTCGCTGGCGGCCATCGTGTCGAGGCTCACCTGCTTCTCGGCGACGGTGAGGCCGAACGCGATCTCGAGGGTCAGGTCGTCGCGGCAGTCAGGCCAGAGGTCACCGAGCGCCCGCTTGAGCTGGCTCAGGTTGTTCATCGCCCACTCCATGCCGAGGCCGGGCAGCTTCACCGGCACGTCGACCAGCTCGAGGCCGACGTCGCGGGCGAGGGCTTCACCCGCGGCGACGATCCGCTCCGCCACATCGGGGTTCACCACCGCACAGCCCAGGTCGGGGGCGATCACCGCCTTGCGGCCGCGGAGGTCTTGCTGGCCGAGTCCCACCTCCCAGCCCTCCACCCGGGGGAGCGAGTAGGGGTCGTGGAGGTCGTAGCCGTTGGCGACGTCGAACCAGCGGGCCACGTCGCGCACCGACCGGGCCTGGCAGCCCACGACCACCGTCATCGGGTGGATCTCGGCGTGCGGACCCCGGGGGATCCGCCCGGCGGTGGCCTTCAGCCCGAGGTTGCCGTTGAAGCCGGCCGGGATGCGGATCGAGCCACCGCCGTCGCCGCCCGTCGCGATGGTCACGAGGCCCCCGGCGACCGCCGACGCGGAACCGCCCGACGAGCCGCCGGCGGTGCGGCCGTGCTGCCACGGGTTGTGGGTGATCCCGTACTTCTTGTTGATGCTGACGTTGAGGCCGCCGAACTCGCTGGCGTTCGTCTGGCCGACCGGGACCACGCCGGCGGCGAGGAGCCGCTGGACGAACGTGGAGGTGAAGTCGGCGGTGCGGTCGCCGAAGACGAGCGAGCAGTGGTCGGCGGGCCAGCCCTCGACCGAGTCCAGCGACTTGATGCCGATGGGCACGCCACCGAACGGCTGGGAGACGTCGGCCTTCTCAGCGGCGGCCTGTGCCCGTTCCGGGTCGAGGTGGGTGAAGGCGTTCAGCTCGCTGCGCTCGATCGCAGCGAGGGTCGCCTCGAGCTCCTCCACGGGCGAGCGCTCGCCCTTCCGGAATGCCTCGACGAGCGAGACGGTGTCACCGAGCCACGGAGAATCTGCCATGCGCAGAACCTACGTGAAAGCCGTTCAGCGATCGATCGCGTGCGGGGTCGAGTGCAGGTGGTCGCTCTCCGGCTGCTGCGCCTGGGCCCGCAGGGCGGCTGCCGACGGCAGCTCGTAGGGGTCCGCCGCGTCGAGGTCGACGCCGTAGCCGAGGTCCGCCAGCGCTCCCACCGTCATGATGCTGAGCGGGCTCGGCGGCGGGTCGGAGTAGCCCGTCATCACCTCCCGGTCGAAGACGCTCTCGCTCCAGTGGGCGAGCGCCGTGCCGAAGCCGCCCTCGGACTCGATCGGGATCAGGCCCTGCCCGCCCAGCTGCTGGTAGGCCGCGTTCGCTGCCGGGCCGGTGTAGCGGGGGTCGGTGAGCAGGTCGGTCATCAGCCCCCGGAGCGCCCAGATGAGGCCCATCCCGAGGACGTGGCCCATCTCGTGGATGATCAGGTCGTCCAGGCGGCCCTGCGCCTCCATGCGGTCGAGGTCGTCGACGTCGAACTGCATGATCCCGTAGTACGGGCTGCCGTCACCCCGGAACGCGAGCGGGGTGGCCTGGCCGAGCGTGCCTCCCGGACCGTCGATGACGACCGCGTTGGCGTCGATCAGCAGGTCGTCGATGACGCCGCTGAACGGTGGTGCCCACGGCACGAGGACGTTGGACAGGGTGAAGGGGACGTCGCTGAGACCGGCCGTGATGACCTCGGACCAGCGTGCGGCAGCCCGCTCGAAGGCGTCGGCCAGCTCGGGGCGCATGTTCGTGGTCCGCAGGGTGATCTCGAACGACTCGCTCGGGCCGTCCGCCACGGCGACGTCCACGGTGGCGGTCACGGGGTCGTGCTCACCGTCGGTCACCTCGAGGATCGCCGTGCGGTTGCCCGCCGTCGTGAAGTTGCCGAGGCGCCGGGTGGACGAGTTGCAGCGATCGATGACGTGGTCCCACGTGCCGTCGCCGTCCACGTCGAGCCGGCACGACAGCTGGTCGAAGTTCGGGTCGCTGATCGACCAGCCGAAGGTGGCGGTCACGGGTGCGGCCGAGCGGTTGACGTGCGCGGTGAACGAGCGGATGACCGGTGGCGCCGGGTCGGGAGCGGGCCCGGCCGGGGGAGTGGTGCACGCGCTCAGGAGGCCCACGGCGATCGCCGGCACCACCAGCCGTGCGCGCCGGAGCAGCGTGTGGTTGCGCCCCGCCTCGTCCGGCGTGCTCGATCGTCGCATCGTCCCTGCTCCTCCTCGCCGGAGCGTCTCCCTCGCCCCGCCCTCGCCGAAGGGTACAGAGGCCGCCCGCCGGGGTCATCCCCC
>JBIQID010000111.1:0-10554 GCA_044508215.1 Actinomycetota bacterium
TGCACCGGCTTCAGGCCGTCGCGCACGTCGGGCAGCGCCCGGCTGACGATGACCGACATGGCGTAGTCGAGGAACGACTGCTCCATCTCGGTCTGGATCTCGATCGGGTCGATCGAGCCCAGCGCCAGGGACGCGGATCCGCCGGTGTCGTCTCCGGGCACGTCGGGGTCGGAGACGGGACGGTCGTCGGGCGTGTCGGTCATGGTGCGGGGGCCTCGTTGGGGTTCGGCTGGGCGGGTCTCGGCAGGGGTGTCCGGTGGCGGTGCTGCGTCCGGGCGGTCAGATGTCGAGGAAGCGGACGTCCTTCGCGTTCGTCTGGATGAACTGCTTGCGGCTCTCCACGTCCTCGCCCATCAGGATCGAGGTGACCTCGTCCGCGATGACGGCCTGCTCGACGGAGACCTGCAGGAGGGTCCGGCGCGCCGGGTCCATCGTGGTGCTCCACAGCTCCTCGGCGTCCATCTCGCCCAGGCCCTTCAGCCGAGCGAACTCCTCCTTGTGGTTCGGGCGCTCCCGGAGGAACTGCTCCTTCGCCACGTCGTCCTTGAGGTAGATCGTGTCCTTGCCGACCTTCGTCGAGTACAGCGGCGGCTGGGCGATGTACACCATCCCCGCCTCGACGAGCGGCTTCATCTGCCGGAAGAAGAACGTGAGCAGCAGCGTGCGGATGTGGCTGCCGTCGACGTCCGCGTCACAGAGGATGACGACCTTGTGGTAGCGGATCTTCTCGAGGTCGAACTCGTCGCCGACGCCGGCGCCGATCGCCTGGATCAGCGACGTGACCTCGGCGTTCTTCAGCATGCGGTCCACCCGCACCCGCTCGACGTTCAGGATCTTCCCGCGGATCGGGAGGATGGCCATGGTGGCGGGGTCGCGGGCCTCCTTGGCGGAGCCGCCGGCCGAGTTGCCCTCCACGATGTAGATCTCGCACTCCTCGGGGCGGTTCGAGGAGCAGTCGGCGAGCTTGCCGGGCAGGCCGGCGCCGTCGAGCGCCGACTTGCGGCGGGTGGCCTCACGGGCGCTGCGGGCCGCTTCACGGGCGCGGGCGGCCTGGAGCGATTTCCCGACCACGGCCTTGGCCTCGGAGGGGTGCTCCTCGAGCCACTCGGCGAGGCGCTCGTTCGTGGCGCGCTCGACGAGGGAGCGCATCGGGACGTTGCCCAGCTTGCCCTTCGTCTGGCCCTCGAACTGCGGGTTCGACAGCTTCACCGCGACGATCGCGGTGAGGCCCTCGCGGATGTCCTCGCCCTGCAGGTTCGAGTCCTTCTCCTTGAGGAGGCCCTTCTCCCGCGCGTAGCGGTTCACCGTGTTCGTGAGGGACTTCTTGAAGCCCTCCTCGTGCATCCCGCCCTCGATGGTGGTGATGCCGTTGGCGAAGCTGTGGATGCCGTCCGCGTTGTAGCCGGTGTTCCACTGGAACGCGATCTCGACCTCCATCGCGTCCTCTTCGCTCTCCTCGGAGACCCGGTAGTAGCCGACCTCCTCGAAGAGCGAGTCCTTGGTGGCGTTCACGTGGCGGACGAAGTCGCGGACGCCGCCCTCGTAGCGGTAGAGGACCTCGTCGGCGTCGGGTGAGCGCTCGTCGGTGAACGAGATCGCCAGGCCGGCGTTGAGGAACGCCATCATCTGGAAGCGCTCGAGCAGCGTCTGCGCCCGGAAGTCGACGTCGTCGAAGATCTGCGGGTCGGGCCAGAAGCGCACGGTGGTCCCGGTGCGCGGGGTGCCGTCGTCGAGGAGCGGCGACGGCCCCACGACGTGCAGCTTCTCCTTGATCTGGCCGCCGTCGACGAACGTCATCGAGTGCCGCTCGCCGTCGCGGTCGATCTCGACCTCCACCTGCGTGCTGAGGGCGTTCACCACCGACACGCCCACGCCGTGGAGGCCACCGGAGACCTTGTAGCCACCACCCCCGAACTTGCCGCCGGCGTGCAGCACGGTGAGCACCACCTCGGCCGCCGACATGCCGGGGTACTTCGGGTAGGGCCCGACGGGGATGCCGCGGCCGTTGTCGACCACCTCGCAACCGCCGTCGGCGAGCAGGCGCACGTCGATGCGGTCGCAGTGGCCGGCCATCGCCTCGTCGACGGAGTTGTCGACCACCTCGTACACCATGTGGTGCAGGCCCGCCGGCCCGGTGGAACCGATGTACATGCCCGGGCGCTTCCGCACCGCCTCGAGGCCCTCGAGGACCTGGATCTGCTCTGCGCTGTAGGCGTCGTCTCGGGCGGTTTCAGCTGTCGTGTCGCTCACGGCGGCCTCTCTCCGGACGCGAATCCGGGCAGGTGGCTCCGTCTGGCAACGAGGCCACGACACGATCCGTCCGTCCCGGCCGGGGGGTTCCAGCCTGTGGACAACATGTGGAAGATCGTGTGGACAAAATGTGGATGGAGACTCGAGGCGGCCCGTTCGGGGGCTGCGAGACCAGGGTCCCATCCTACCATCCGGAGCCCTCTCGCCGGTCCTTCTGCAGGCCTCAGCGCGACGTGCCGCGACCCCGCCGATCCACCTTCACCCGCACGTCGGAGACCACCAGCGGAGGCTCGGCGCGAGCCAGCTCCTCCACCACCCTCCCGACCCGCAGCCGTACCGCCTGGGCGATGCTCGGATCGTTGACCACGAGGGTCACCACGTCGCGGCGGAGCTGCGCCGAGACCAGGTGGTCGACGAGCGGGCCGAGCGCCTCACGGAGGCCGGAGTTCAGGCGCGCGGAAGCGTCCGCGGCCGGCACGCCGAGGTCCTTTCGGAGGCGCTCGAGCGCAGACGAGATCGGCACCGGACCGCCCTGCCCGCGGCCCTCTCCCCGCCGCCAGCCGCCGGGGCTCACGAGGCCACCTCGACGCCGTCCTCCGTGACCCTGAGGACCCGCTCGGCCTGAGCGCCCTCGGGGACGCCCACCGCGGACGTCACGATGACCTGCCCCTCCGGCAGCGCAGCGGTCAGCGCCGCGGCACGCCTGGGGTCGAGCTCGCTGAACACGTCGTCGAGGACCAGCACGGGCACCACGCCGAGATCCTCGGCCAGGTACCGGTGCGCCGCCACCTTCAGGGCGAGCGCGAGGCACCGCTGCTCCCCCTGGCTGGCGTGCGTGCGTGCCGGCATCCCGTTCAACGTCACGACCAGGTCGTCTCGGTGGGGCCCGGTCAAGGTCAGGCCACGCCGGACGTCGTCGCTCCGCGAGGCCACCAGCGCGTCCGCCAGCCGCCCCGACCAGCTGTGCACCACCTGGAGGCCCACCGCGCCGGCCTGGCGCGACACCTCCTCGTAGGCCCGGTTGACGTCCGCGGAGATCGCGTCCACGAGCCGGTCCCTGGCCGCGGCCCAACGCTCGCCGAGGTCGGCCAGGCGCTGGTCCCACACGTCGAGCGTGATCGCAGCGGCGTCGTCGAGGCGCCCGTGGACGCCCTTCAGGAGTGCGTTGCGCTGGCGGATCACGCGGTCCAGCTCCAGGCGGCCCTGCTCGTGGCGGGCCGATCGGGTCACGAGCACCTCGTCGAGGAACGCGCGGCGTGCGGACGGCCCGGCCTTCACCAGTTCGAGGTCGTCGGGTGAGAACACGCTCGTGACCATCGTGCGTGCCACCTCCGAGCGGCGTTGCACACGTTGGCGGTCGACCTGCACCCGCGACCGACCGGTGCGCGGCAGCTCGATCTCGATCAGGTGCTCGCGCTCGGCGCGGACCACCTCACCCCGGACCACCGCGGCGTCCGCGCCCATGCGGACCATCGCCTCGGTGGGAGCGCCCCGGAACGACTCGAGCCGCGCCAGCAGCACCACCGCCTCGACGAGGTTCGTCTTGCCGAGGCCGTTGTCGCCCGTGACCACGTTGACCCCGGGCGCCCACTCGACCTCCGCGTCGACGTGCGAGCGGAAGTCCTTCAGCCAGGTGCGGGTGACGCGCACGTGCTCATCGAACCATCAGCCCCAGCCGAGGAACGAGCCAGGAAGCCGAGGAACGAGGCGAAACCGCCGCGAAGTGACCGAGGCCATCGAGGACAACCGAGGTACGAGGCGAAGCTGTCGCGAAGTGACCGAGGCCATGGATCACAGCGCGTTGACCGGCATCAGCAGGTACAGGAAGTCCCTGGTCTCGGCCGAGCGCATCAGCGCGGCCTTCGACGCGCTGATGATCTCGAGCGTCACCTCGTCGCCGGTGCAGACCTCGAGGCCCTCGGTGAAGTACTTCGCGTTGAAGGCGATCCGCATGTCCTCACCCTCGTACTTCGCGTCGAGCGCCTCGTGGGCGTCACCGAGGTCGCGGGTGGACACCGTGAGGTCCAACGAGTCGGACCCGATGTCGAGGCGCATCGGCGTGAGCTCGCCGTCGCCGGCCATCACGCGGACGCGCTTCACCGCGTCGAGCAGCTCGGACCGCCCGATCACCAGCTTGTTCGGGTACGACGACGGGATCAGGTCCTTGTAGTTCGGGAACGACTGCTCGATCAGCCGGGTGGTCAGGCGCACCGAATCCGCTGCGAACGTGGCCTCGCTCTCGCCGAGGACCAGGGTGACCTTCTCACGGCCGGCGATCATCCTGCCCAGCTCGGTGAGGGCCCGCGACGGGATCAGCAGCGGACGGTCGAAGCCGCCCGGCGCCGTGCCCGTGAGGTCCCGCATCGCCAGGCGGTACGAGTCGGTGGCGACCAGGCGGAGGCCGTCGGGCTCGGGCGAGAACAGCACGCCGGTGAGCGCCAGGCTGCGGCTGTCGTCACGAGACGCGGCCTTCACCACCTGGCCCAGGCCGTCGGCCAGCGCCGCTGCGTCCAGCTCGATCACCTGGCCGGTCGGCTCAGGCAGCTGGGGCCACTGCTCGGAGGGGATCAGCTTGAGCGAGAACTCGGAGCGCCCGGAGGTGATCCGCACGTCCGTCTGGTCGCTGACCACGTCGACGGCGCCCGAGTCGAGCGACCGCACGATGTCGTTCGCCTTCGCCGGGATGACGATGCGGCCGTCCTCGTCGCCACGCACGTCGAGCTCGGCGGTGATGGTGAGCTCCAGGTCGGTGCCCATGAGCTGGAGGCGACCGCCCTCGAGCTCGGCCTTCACGCCGGACGCCACGCCGTGGTGCGCGCTGCGGCTGCCCGCCGCCGGGCGGCTCACCAGTGCCAGGGCCTCGGTCAGCACGTCACGTTCACATCGGAATCGCACTGCGACCACCTCTCTGTCGTCGTCGATCTCTACAGGAAGGGGAAGTAGTAGGCCCTGTGGATTGGGGAAAACCTACTGCTTTGCCGATGGGGCACGGGTGTGCGCGTCCACCGGATGCCCACAGCCGTCCCCACGACAGCTGTGTAGTTCCACGCGTGTCTGTGGAGCGTCGGGCGTTGTCCACCGCTCGCCCGCAGGATGTCCACCCCGTTGTCCACCGGTCGTGGGGGCGCGCCGGGGCCGGCACCTGGACGTGGAGGGGTCCAAGAACCCGCTTCACGCGGCCTTCACGGTCTTGATCAGGTCCTGCACGTCGTCGTAGATCGCCTGCCGCTCCTGCATGAGGCGGCTGATCTTGTCGTACGCGTGGATCACCGTGGTGTGGTCGCGACCGCCGAACTGCTTCGCGATCTGCGGATAGCTGAGGTCGGTCAGCTCCCGGAAGAGGTACATGCCCACCTGGCGGGCCGTCACGAGCGGGCGCCGGCGGTCCTTCGCCTTCAGCTCCTCGACGGTGAAGCCGTACTTGTCGGCGGTGGCTTCGAGGATCAGCTGCGGCGTGATCTGGCGGGGCTGGCGGTCGCTGATGATGTCGCCGAGGATCCGCTCGCAGTCCTCCACCGTGACCTCGACCCGGTTGAGCGCCGCGTAGGCGGTCACGCGGTTGAGGGCGCCTTCCAGCTCACGGATGTTGTTCGTGATGTGGGTGACGATGAACTCGAGCACGGCGCTCGGGATGCGCACGTTCGAGAGCGCCGCCTTCTTGCGGAGGATCGCGAGGCGGGTCTCGAAGTCGGGCGGCTGGATGTCGGTGACGAGCCCCCACTTGAACCGGGAGCGGAGCCGGTCCTCGAGAGTCGCCACGGCGTCGGGGGGGCGATCGGAGCTGAGCACGATCTGCCGGTTGGCCTCGTGGAGGGTGTTGAAGGTGTGGAAGAACTCCTCCTGGAGCTGCTCCTTGCCCTCCATGAACTGCACGTCGTCGACGAGCAGCACGTCGATCTCGCGGTAGCGACGCTTGAACTCGGGCTGCGCGTTGTTCCGGATCGCGTCGATGAACTCGTTCAGCAGCGTCTCGGTGGAGATGTAGCGGACCCGGTAGGTCGGATAGATCTCGGCCACGTAGTGCGCGATGGCCTGCAGCAGGTGGGTCTTGCCGAGGCCGGCGTCGCCGTAGACGAACAGCGGGTTGTAGGCGCGGGCCGGCGTCTCGGCCACCGAGAGCGCTGCCGCTTGGGCGAAGCGGTTCGACGGCCCGGTGACGAACGAGTCGAAGGTGTACTTCGGATTGATGTTGGTGGGTCGCTCGGCCGGCTGCGAGTGGTTCGGCTCGGCCTGGGCGACCGGCGTGTTGTTCCGAGCGGACCGGTCGCCGGTGTTCTCGCGGGCGAGGTCGATGAAGATGTCGTCGTTCTCGTCGCTCGTCGGTGCGTCGAGGTCCACCCGGATCTCGACGCCGAGGCTGCTGCCGTGGACGTCCGCCAGCGTGGCCACCACCAGGTCGTGGTAGCGGCGGTCGATGCGATCGCGGATCAGGCTGTTGGGGACGGCGATCGTGAGCGTGTTCTCGTCGAGGTAGAGGCCGCGCACGTCCCGGAAGGTCGAGGCCCACACCGCTTCTGACACCTGTTGTGCCAGGATCTCGGAGGTGGCGCCCCAGAGGATCTCAGCGTCGTTCACCACGGCCATGTCGTGTCCTCACGCCCTTCCACAACTCGATCCACAGTGTGTGGACAACTTGCCCGCGATCTGCATGGCGGCTTCCTGTCCCCCGCCGAGGACGAGCAACGCGCCGGCTTGGGACCTCTGGGTGGGGACCGGCCGCTCAGCGGGCCGTCCGACCCTGGCGAGTCGAGGACCCTACCAACCGGTTCCGGGCTGTTTCCACAGGTCGTCGAGGCCGTTCCGGCGGGCACGCTGCGTGTTTGCCCCATCGCTGCGCGGGCCTCTACGTTGTGGTGCAGGTGCGCCCGTACCGGAGCCCGTAGCGAGTCGGGTCACATGCAGAAGGGCGTCCCAGTCGGTGGGGCGTCGACCACCCACGGTCACCACCGGATCATCCGGTGCCCCCGAGCCCGACCTCACCGCAGCAGGAGATCTCAGATGAAGCGGACCTTCCAGCCCAACAACCGGCGCCGCGCGAAGAAGCACGGCTTCCGCCACCGGATGGCCGATCGTGCCGGCCGGCGGATCATCCGCGCTCGCCGGGCGAAGGGCCGTCACCGCCTCAGCGCCTGACGTCGGTGCGTGCTGCTCCCCATCTCGCGGCGTGACGACTTCCAGCGCCTGCACCGCCACGGCGACGTCGTACGAGCGGGCCCGCTGCGCGTCCGACACCTGGCCGAGCCCGGCTCCGGTGTGCGCGTGGCGTTTGCCGCGCGCCGGAGCGTGGGGACAGCAGTGCGGCGCAACCGCCTCCGCCGGCAGGCCAAGGCGGTGATCCGGGAGATGGCATCGAAGGGCGAGCTGGCCGAAGGGTGGTACCTCGTGACGTTCGGTGATGGTTCAGCGGATCTCGACTGGTCTCGTCTGCGGGACCTGCTCCGCCGATGCCTGAGCCCGACGCCATGAGCGGCGACGCGCCGGCCGCTGGAGCGCAGCGATCGCGCCCGGTCCGGGCGCTGATGTGGTTCGTCCGGGCCTACCAGCACGCTGTCGCGGGGCGCCCGTCGCCCTGCCGCTACCAACCGACCTGCTCCGCGTACGCGCTGGAGGCCCTGGAGCAACACGGTTCCCTGCGGGGCAGCTGGTTGGCCCTGCGGAGGATCTCGAGGTGCCACCCCTGGGGTGGCCATGGATGGGACCCGGTCCCGCTGCCCGGTGAGCGGCGCGGCCTGCCCGATGCGCACGATGTGGCCCACAGCGGCCGGATGGGATGACGATGTTCGCAGCCGCGTGGTACGAGGGCTTCTACCGGTTCGTCTCCGGGATCCTCGCCTGGTTCTACTCGCTGATCCCGAACGTCGGCGTGGCCATCATCCTCCTCACGTTGATCGTGATGGTGGTCCTCACCCCCCTGACGTTGAAGAGCACCCGGTCGATGTTGCAGATGCAACGGCTCGCGCCGGAGATGAAGCGCCTCCAGGAGCAGTACAAGGGCGATCGCGAGCAGCTCAACACGGAGATGATGCGGTTCTACAAGGAGAACCAGATCAACCCGTTGAGCGGCTGCCTGCCGATGCTCGCCCAGGCGCCGGTCTTCATCGTGCTCTACCAGGTGCTCCGCGGCATCACCCGCCGTGGCTACGTCGGAACCGAGCTCCTCGACCTGAAGGGCGGTCTGGGAGGCGGCGCCGGCCACGTCGTCGGACAGCTCGCCTCCGGCACCGACTTCACCCCGTGGCGCCTCATCGACCAGCCGTTCCACCCGAACCACCTCGACGAGGGCACCCAGCTGTTCCAGGACCTCGCGCAGAAGGCGTCGACGCCGTTCCTCGGGATCGATCTGTCCCTCTCCCCCAGCGAGGCGCTGTCGTCGTTCGGGTTCGTCCGCACGATCCCGTTCTTCGTGCTGCTCATCCTGATGCTGCTGGGCCAGATGTACCAGAACCGTCAGATCCAGGGCCGCAACACGGGCGCGAACGTGAACCCGCAGCAGCAGGCGATCATGAAGTTCCTGCCGTTCATCCTGCCGGTGTTCAGCTTCGGGTTCCCCGCCGGCCTGTCGCTGTACTACTTCGCCCAGGGCCTCTGCCGGATCGCCACGCAGCACTACATCACCCACAAGTACTACGGCGAGAACGCCCCGGCGGTCGTCGACGCGAAGAGCCGAGAAGCCGTGCCCGAGGGCAAGGGTTCGAAGAGCTCGAAGAACGCACCTGCCAAGAAGGCCGTCCAACCCGAGCGCAAGCCCGGGACCTCGGCCAAGAGCCAGGCGGCGCACAAGAAGAAGCAGTCCGGCACGTCGGGCGGTGCCCGTAGTGCGAAGGGCGGATCGAGCGGCGGATCGCCGCGCCGATCCGGTCAGGCGCGGCGGTCGGGGGAGCCGCGCGGCAAGGGTTCCGGGCAGAAGCCGCGGTAGGGCTCGGACCCATCACGCGAGCGGGACCGTCCCGCTCCATGAGGTCGTGACGGCAGCTGGACCGCCGCACGGCAGAAGAGAGAAAGGACCACGCTGTGGAGTGGTTGGAGACGACTGCCAAGACGGTCGAGGACGCGAAGGACTTCCTGCTCGATCAGCTCGGGGTGGACGAGGCCGAGGCCGAGTTCGAGATCCTCGAGGAGCCGAAGGCCGGGCTGTTCGGACGCCAGCGCGGCGTCGCTCGCGTCCGTGCCCGCATCGCGCCGAAGACGCCACGCCCGAAGGAGGAGCGTCGCCGGCGCCGTGGAGGATCGAAGCGCAAGGACGAGGGCAAGGCCGAGTCCGGCGGTGGCTCCCAGACCACGGCCGAGGCGGCCCCAGGCGACGAGCCCAAGCCGCAGCCCGCACGGGCCAAGGGCGGCCAGGACTCGAACCGTGGTGGCGGTGGACGCAACCGCGGCGACGGCGCCGGTCGGCAGAGGAACGAGCGCCCCGAGCGCACGAGAGATGAGGCACCAGTGGATCCGGCACCTTTCATCGACCCGCTGGTCGGCTTCTACGAGGGCATCCTCCAGGCAGCCGGCCTCGAGGGGAGCGTCAGCGTCGACGTGACGGAGGAGAACGAGCTCGTCGCCTCGATCGAGGGTCAGCAGCTCGGATCGCTGATCGGCCCCGCCGGCGGCGTCATCGACGCCCTGCAGGACCTCGGCCGCACCTTCCTCCAGAAGGAGGCCAAGGGTGGCTCTGCGCCCCGCATGAAGCTCGACGTGGCCCGCTACCGGGAGCGGCGCCGGGAAGAGCTGACCAAGTTCGCCACCGACCTCGCACAGCAGGTCCGGGAGACCGGTGACGCCCGTGCGTTCGAGGTCATGGGGTCGGTCGACCGCAAGACCATCCACGACGCCGTCAACGAGGTCGAGGGCGTCCAGACCCTCTCCAAGGGCGAGGATCCGGATCGCTACGTGGTGATCGCACCCGCGTAGCGTTGTACTTCTGACGGGCGGGGCCGGTACCTCGCCACTCGAGACTCGAACCAAACGTCTCGGGCGGCGAGTACCGGCCCCGCCCTTTCGCGTTCCCTAGCGCATCTCGGGCGCGAGGGCCCACGCTTCGCCGGGCTCCTCCCCCGCCCCGGGCCTGGTTCGTTCGCAATGCTCGTTGACGGCGGCGTTGCGGCCGTTTCGGGGGTCGAGGGGTTTGTAGGGGGGGGTTGTGCTGAGGGGGCGGGGGTGGCGGGGTGCGTCGGGTGGGGAGTTAGGTGATGGGGCGCGGGTGGATGTTCCACGTGGAACATCACCGTGAGGCTCGGTCGCTTGCGCTCCTGCTCTGCTGGTTGTGAGCCTTGGCGGTCAGAACAGGGGGCGTTTGGTGGGGCGGCCGGTGGGGCG
>JBIQID010000112.1:0-10503 GCA_044508215.1 Actinomycetota bacterium
GCCACCGCGGGCAGCTCGGTCGCCGGATCGCAGTCGAACCGTGCGGTCGACGAGTCGACGCCGGTCAGGAAGAAGCGCGCCAGCTGCTCGCCGTCGGGCCCCTCCGCCGCCTCGGCCAGCAGCTGCTCCCGGCGGGCGACCAGCTCCCGCGCGCGATCCGCCGCGGGGATGTCGTGGAGCGCCCGCCATGACGGGTGCCGATCGAACGGCGTCGACCCGCCGAGCGCGAAGAGCACGCCGATCCCCCGGCTCGTGGTCTGCGGACGGATCTGCGCCCCGGCGCCGTTCGCGTCCTTCGCCAGCTCGATCGCGAGGAGGTGGTGCTCGGGGTTCGCGAACGTGTGGGTGAGGTTGAAGGTGATGGGCCGGCCGGTCGCGATCGACAGGTCCCGCATCCAGGCCAGCTCGGAACGGCAGCGCGGCTCGCTCGGGCCCTCGCCGTCGAAGCGCGGCGCCAGCTCGATCACCCCACGGCCCAGGTCGGCGAGGACCTGGCCGAGCGCCCCCAGCTCACGCTCATCCGCGAACGTGCCGGGCACGTTCCGCCCGTCGGGAGCGGTGTGCCGCAGGGTGCGGGAGGTGGAGAACCCCAGCGCACCTGCCGCCATGCCGGCACGGAGCAGTTCGGCCATCTCCCCGAGCTGCGCGTCGCTCGGAGCGGCCTCCGGGTCGAGCGACGCGTCGCCCATCGCCCAGTAGCGGAGCGCCGAGTGGCCGACCATCCCTCCGACGTTCACTCCCTTCGCGGTCCGGTCCAGCGAGTCGAGGTACTGGTCGTAGGTCTCCCAGTCCCACGGGAGGCCGTCGAGGATGGCCTCGGCCGGGATGTCCTCCACCGATTCCATGGTCCGTGCGAGCTGCTCGCGGTCGGCCGGGCGGCAGGGGGCGAAGGTCATCCCGCAGTTGCCCATCACGATCGACGTCACGCCGTGCCAGCAGGAAGAGGTGGCGAGCGGGTCCCAGCCGATCTGCGCGTCGTAGTGCGTGTGGATGTCGACGAAGCCGGGGGTGACCAACAGGCCGTCGGCGTCGACCTCACGGGCGCCGCTGTCGGTGACCCGACCCACCTGGGTGATCCGGTCCCCGTCGATCGCGACGTCCGCGGTGCGTGCCGGCGCACCGGTGCCGTCCACCACCGTGCCGCTGCGGATGACGAGGTCGTGAGCCATGGGCGGGAGGCTACGGGACGGCGACCGCTCGCCGGGCGCCGTGTCCAGGGTCACAGGTGGACTGCTCGCTTCCGGGAACTCCGATGCCCGGTCGGACGACCTCGTAGGGGAGACAGGAGGTCGGTGTCGTGGAGGAAGGTTGGTCACGGGGTGGCGGTGGGCACGTTCGCCGTGCCGGGTGGCGGATCGTCGCCGCCTGCGCCGCGGTCGCGGTGCTCGCGGCGTGCGGAGGTGGCCCGGCGAGCGGCGGCGACGCCGGCTCGGGAGCGTCCGAGCTCGCCGGCTACACGCTGGAGCCGGCCCCGGAGGTCGGCGACCTCGACCTGCCTGACGTCACCGCTGGCGGCGAGCCGATGTCGCTGCGTGCGTCCGACGGCGGGCTGCTGGCCGTGTTCTTCGGCTACACGAGCTGCCCCGACGTGTGCCCGCTCACGATGGCGCACCTCAGCGGCGTGGCGAAGGGCGACGTGGGCGTCCCCTTCGAGGTCGCGATGGTCACCGTCGACCCCGGGCGCGACACGGAGACGGTGCTGGGGGGCTACGTGACGGGCTTCCTCGACGCTGCGCACGGGCTCCGGACCGAGGACGACTCGGCGCTGCGTGCGGTGACGAACCGCCTGGGCGTCGACTACACGGTGAACGAGGCCGACGACGGTTCCGTCGAGGTGGGCCACACCGGCTCCACCTTCGTGCTGGACGACGAGGGGAAGGTCGTCGTGGTCTGGCCGTACGGGACCACCCCCGACGACATGCGCTCCGACCTGGGCCTGCTCGCGGCGCCCGCGGCACGGTGACCCACGCGCCTTCCTCCGCCGCCGGCCGCGGACCGCAAACGGTCCGTCGTCCGGTCGCATCGACGGTGATCGCCCTCGTCGCCGCCACCTTCGTGGTCGCAACCCTGGCAGCCTGCGGTGGGCCCGACGGCCTCCGGGTCGCCGACGCCGACGCCGGGCGGGCACCGGACTTCAGCTTCACGATCCCGAGTGGCACCGGGGAGCTCGTCGACCGGGGCGAAGCCACCGACGTGCTGCCCGAACGGCTCGACGCCCGCGTCGGGGAGACCATCCGGATCGTGAACGAGGACACCCGGGGCCACGTCGTGGGACCCTTCTTCGTGGCGGCAGGCACGACGCTCCGCCAGACGTTCGCGTCGCCGGGACGCCTCGAGGGCATCTGCTCAGCGCACGTGAGCGGGCGGTTCGTCCTCGAGGTGCGGCCGTGAGCGGGCGCCGGTGGGGACGCCGCCGGTGGGGGCGGGCCGTCGTCGTGTGGGCAGCGGTCGCCGTGCTGCTCGTGGCCGCGGCGCCGCCGGCGTCGGCCGATCCGCCGGGGCCCACCGACTACCGGACCGTGATCTCGTCGGTCGACCCGCCGGTCCCCGGGCTCCGCGCCCGGATCATCGGCGGCGACTCCTTCTTCGAGCTGGGCGTGCCCCGTGGGAAGCGGGTGGTGGTCATCGGCTACGCGGGCGAGCGCTTCCTGGAGGTGCTCCCGTCGGGCGAGGTGCGGGAGGACCGCGCGTCGATCACCTACTGGACGAGCCGGTCGCGCTACGGCGCCGACGTGCCCGACCACGTCGAGGACGACGGCCAGCCCCGCTGGACCACGGTGGCGGAGGATGGTCGCTACGCGTGGCACGACCATCGTGCGCACTGGATGAACGACTTCCGGCCGCCGGGTCGTGCCCCGGGCGACCAGATCCTCGAGGCCGTGATCCCGGTGGAGGTGGACGGTGAGCCGGTCGAGATCATGGTGCAGTCGTTCTGGCTACCTGCGCCGTCGCCGGTGCCTCCGCTCCTCGGCGCTGTCGCAGGTGCCTGCCTCGCCGGGATCGTGCTGTGGCGCCGGCAGCGCTCGGGTCAGGGGTGGGTCGCCGACGGCGCCTTGCTCGCCGCTGGCATCGCAGCCGCTGCGGTCGGTGTGGTGCAGGTCCGTTCCGTCCCCGCCGAGACCGGACCGCCGTTCGTGGCGTGGCTGTTGCCGCTCACCGCGATCGTGGCCGTGGCCGCTGCGGTGGTGCTCGAACGGCGTGACCGCAGGGCCGACGACCGACAGCCGGTCATCGACGTGCGTGGCCCAGGGCTGAGGGCACTCGCCGGGATCGAGCTGCTGGTGTGGGTCGCACAGCGGAGCGGCGTCCTCACCGCTGCGATCCTGCCGACCGACGCCCCCTTCTGGCTCGACCGCAGCGTCACCGCCGCCGTGGCGGTGGTGGCGACGGTCGCCGCGGCGACGGCGCTGCGCTCCCTCCTCGCGCAGCTCAGGGCGCCTCGTCGCGCACCTCGACCTCCACGGACCTCGTCCCCGCTTCCCGGAACGTGAGCGTCACCTCGAACCTGCTGCCGGCCTCGAGCGGCCCAGCCAGCTCCTCCAGCATGAGGTGCAGCCCGCCGGGCTCGAGTCGCACCACCTCACCAGATGGGAGCGGCACCTGGTCGACGGGCCGCATCGAGGTCATGTCGTGGCCACCGTGGTCGTGGTCGTGCGACTCGTGGTCGTCGTCGTGCCCCTCGCCCACCACCGTCTCGTGGATGGATGCGCTGCCCGCCACCTCGCCTGCCACGTCCACGCCCACCAGCACGTCGTCGGCATCGCTCTCGATGGTCATGTACGCCGCACCGGTCGTGACCGCTCCGCGCGTCGAGCGGGCCCACGCCCCCGACACCTCGGGACCGTCGGCGGCTGGGTCGCCACCACAGGCAGCGAGTGCTGCCACCAGCAGCACGACGATGGCCGAGCGCGCAGCGGGACGGGGAGCAGGGCAGGTTCTCATTCTCGACCTCCTGGTCGACGGGGGGTTGCTCGGCCAGCGGCGGCGCCGGACCGGAGGGGTGGCCCACCCGACGGCGGACCGCGCCTCGATGACGGGGTCGCTCGGGACCCCCGTTCTGGTTCCCGTCGCGTCAGACGGCCCGCTCGGCGGACTCCTGCTCGGCCCGCTCCTGCTCGGCCAGCACGGCGCGAGCGCGGGCGACGCGGGAGCGGACGGTGCCGATCGGGCAGTCGAGCACTGTCGCGGCCTCCTCGTAGCGGAGCCCCAGCAGCTGTGTGAGCACGAAGGCTGCGCGACGGTCGGGATCCAGCACGTCCAGCACATCGGACGTGACCGCAGGCGCCGGCGCGTCCTCGCGCGGGACGACCGCCCTCACCCGTTCCATCAGCCGTCGCTCCCGTTGGCGCCGCCGCACGTGGTCGGCGCACACCCGGCGGGCGATCGAGAGCAGCCACACCTGCACGGGAGCCTCCCCCCGGTACCGCGGGAGTGCGGAGAGGGCCCGCAGGTACGTGTCCTGCACCAGGTCCTCCACGTGGCCCGGGGTGCCCAGGTGGTGGCAGAGGCGCCAGACCGCCGGCTGCGTCCGCCGCACCAGTTCGGCCAGTGCCACGTCGTCGCCCTCGGCCGCTGCAGCGGCGTAGGCGCGCAGCGGATCGGCGCGATCGGACATGCGAGCATGATCTCGATGTACCTGCGCGACCTCAAATCCACGCCGGCCGGGGCGAGCGCGACGTGAGCGTCGGATCGCCGACCGGCACCTCCTGCGAGCGGTGGCAGGAAGCGATCTCCGCGCTGGCGGACGGCGAGGATGCCGGCATCGACGCACGCCTCGTCGCCGCGCACGTGGAACGGTGCGCGCCCTGCGCTGCCTTCGAGGAGCGTTGCCGCAGCGGCCGCGGGCTGGTGGGGGCTGCGCCGGAGATGCCCGACGTGTCGCGCGGCGTGGTCCGGAGCGCCCGAAGAGCTGATCGCGACTCGCGCACCTGGTGGGTGCGGCCGATCCTGGCGGTCGTCGCGATCGAGATCCTCGTGGTCTCGGTCCCCTCGCTCCTCGCCGTGTCGGCCGAGGGCGGCGCGGCGCACGACGCGCGACACCTCGGCGCGTTCTCCGCGGCCTACGCGGTGGGGCTGCTCGTGGTGGTGGCGCGCCCGGCACGGGCCCGCACGATGCTGCCGGTCTCGATCGTCCTCGCCGCCGCGCTCGTGATCACCGCGGTGGTCGACCTCGTGCAGGGCCGCGTGCCGCTCGTGTCGGAGGCACGGCACCTGCCCGAGGTGTTGAGCGTGCCCCTCACCTGGCTGCTCGCAGTGCCACGGACTGGCCGGCCTGCCGCTGGGCCTTCGGCAGGGGCCACCCTCCGCCCCGTCGACACCGACGACGCCCCCTGACCGCGCAGCAGCCAGTGGCCGGGAGTCAGCGGGCGTGGCGGAGCACGGTGACCGCGAAGTCGGCCTCGTCGTGCCAAGCCTTCACGTCCCACGTGGCGAACCGGTGCTCGATCCGCAGGCCGGCGGCCTCCACGTCGGCGTCGAACTCACCCATGTCGACCCGGTCGATGTGGAAGCCCACGATCACGAAGCCGTCGGGCTGCACGTGGGCCGCGAGCCGCCGCAGCACCTCCTGCTGCGTGCCGGGCGCGAGGAACGGGATCACGTTGCCGGCCAGCACGGCGGCGTCGAACGGCTCCGCCTCGCCCTGCGCAGCGAGGTCCAGCTCGGAGAGGTCGGCGACCAGCCAGCGCGGACCCGGATGGTCCTCCTCGGCCGCGGCGATCAGCTCGGGGTCCGCGTCGACGCCCACC
This sequence comes from Actinomycetota bacterium, assembly GCA_044508215.1. Taxonomy (GTDB): domain Bacteria; phylum Actinomycetota; class Acidimicrobiia; order Acidimicrobiales; family Microtrichaceae; genus JAEZFI01. Next base: position 5,748 of record JBIQID010000112.1, read on the forward strand.
ACGCGGTGACCGCGGGCGTGCAGCTCCGCCCCCACTCGACCCGGGCCGCAGCCTCCGTCGAGGATCCGGGCGCTCCGCTGCACCATCGCATCGACGAGGCGAGCCTCACCGGCGAGGTCGGCACCCTCCTGGGCCATCTTCCGGAACCGCTCGATGTACCACTGCGAGTGCCCCTCGCCCGTGTCGGTCACCCACCTCGTCGGCTGCGCCATGGCCCCACCCTATGACCGCGTGCGGTAAGCGACCCGGGTAGCGGAGGACGAAGAAGGCCGAGGAACGAGGCCGAACCTGAGCCGCAGCTGGCCCGGGCCCGGGCCCAGAAGGGTCAGCCGCAGCGGACGCCGGGGGGCGGGTCGCCCACCACGAAGCCCACGTCCTGGTCGGTCACCGGGACCGTGGTGGTGGTGGCCGTGGCGCCGCCGGCGGGAGCCGCGGTCGTGGTGGTGACCACCGTGGTGGGCGCTGCTGCCTCGAGGGTCACCTGGCGGAAGTCGCGCCCGACCACCAGCTGCAGCCGCCCGGAGGTGAGGGATGCGTCCTCGATCAGTTCGGGGGCGGGCGAGAGGCCGTCGGCCAGCAGAGCGGCGAGGTCGGCGTCGCCCGGGGCGTGGCGGATCGTCGTGCGGGCGCTGCGCTCGGGAGCGTTGCCCACCTCGCCCGCCATGAAGCCGGCGTCCACGAGCTTGCCGGAGACCTCCGCAGCGAGGCCCTTCGTGCCGGCGCCGTTGAGCACGTCCACGCTCGCCGACGAGGGCGACGGCAGGTCCTCGCCGCCCTCCCCCTCCTCCTCGGCGCCTTCGGGGGTGGATGGCACGGTGGCGCCGTCGGCACGCCCGTTGAACACGTCGATCAGGTGGGCCGAGGCCTCCGAGTCGAGCAGCAGCACGTCGGCGCCGCCGTCGGTCCGGTGGCCCTGCGTCGCCAGGCGGTGGTTCACCATCGCCGACGAGTCGAAGGAACGGAACTTCCGACCGAGGCCCATCAGCATGTCGATCGACAGGGACGAGTCGACCTTCACCGAGTCGACGCCCACGTTCACCAACCGGCGCATCGTGTTGAGGTCGTCGAGCCCGAGCGTGGAGATCTTGGCCATCGCACGGCGGAGGAAGATCTGCTGGCGGGTGACGCGGCCCATGTCACCGGTGGGGTCCGGCACCCACCTGCGCCCGTTCGAGTAGTAGAGGTGCCGGCTGCGCGCGAACGCCAGCGCCTGCACGGGGTCGAGGTTGTAGCAGCCCTTCTGCCGGATCCGGAGACCGGAGTTGTTGTCGTAGACCGGGCGGTCGAAGTACATCGGTACCCCGCCGACCGCGTCGACGAGGCCCTTGAACCCGGCGAAGTCCACCTCCACGTAGTGGTTGATGGGGACCCCGATGTTCTCCTCGACGGTGTCGATGAGCGCCTGGGCACCGTCGTTGTAGGCAGCGTTGATCCGACCCTCGAACGTCCGCCCGTCGGTTCCCTTGCGCGTCACCCAGAGGTCGCGGGGGATGGAGAGGAGCTCGACGGACGTCTTCTTCGGGTCGACCCGTGCGATCACGATGGTGTCGGCCCGCTGGCCGCTCGGTGCTCCCTTGCCGTGGATCGCCCCGGCGTCGGGTGTGTCGTCGGCGATGTTGCGGGTGTCGCTGCCGACGAGGAGGAAGTTCAGCGGCTCGTCGCCACCGGCAGCGGCGAGCGCCACGTCGACCCGCTCCAGGCTGTTGAGCTTGAAGACGCCCCATGCGAAGACGCCCCCGACGGCGAGGACGATCAGCACCACCGCGATGCCGATGATCCGCAGGGCCCGGCTGCCGCCGCTGCGGCGCCGACCACGGGGCTGCTCTGCCGCCGGGCGCTGGCTCCTCGTCGGGCTCCGGCGACCGTCGCCCGCGTCGCGTCCTGGGGTCCGGGCGGGTCCGGATCCGCTTCGCTGACCGCCGGGCGGGCGCGAGCCCGAGCCCGCGGCGCGGCGGGCGGTGGTGGCGGCCTCTACCCGGTCGCGCCGGGGACGACCCTGCTCGGCAGGTCGGCGAGGGTCCGCCGGTCGACGCGCCGCGCGGGGCGGTGGCCCGTCTCGCCGCGGCCGAGGCGTGCGCGGCGGCGCGCCGGATGGACGACGCGACGATTGACCGGCACCACTCGGAACGTCACCTTCCCGCGCGGGCCGGCGTGGGGGTTCGACCGGCACGGAGCGGAATCGTAACGGTTCTGCAACACCGCCTCGCGGCACCCGTGACGGACGACCGCGGGGCGACGGGCCTCCGTCAGCTCTTCTGCGTCGCCGGCGCCTTCGGCTCGCGGGGCAGACCGAGGACGCGCTCCCCCACGATGTTGCGCTGGATCTGGCTGGTGCCGCCCCAGATCGTCTCCGAGCGGCTGAAGAAGAAGGCCGACATCATCCCGCTCACCGGGTAGCCCTCGCGCCGGTCGATGCGGACCGTCCCCGGCCATGCGCCCTCGGCCGGTCCGGCGTCGATCAGCATCGACTCGGGGCCCCAGATGTCGAGCGCCAGCTCCATGGCCCGCTGGTGCATCTCGGACCAGAACATCTTGTTCGTGGCGCCCAGCGCGGCGACGCCCATGTCGCGCTTGCCGGTGAGCGCTGCGGTGAGGTTCCGCAGGCCGTTCACCCGCAGGATCTGGATCTTCGTCCAGTACTGGGCGAGGCCCTGGCGGACCAGCGGGTCGGAGATGCGGCCGTTCTGGCGGGCCTTCGCCACCATCGCGTGGTACTCGGCCTCGAAGCGGCGGTGGCCGGTGGTGGCCGACATGCCGCGCTCGAAGCCGAGCGTGTCGTTGGCCACCTTCCAACCGTTGTTCACGCCGCCCACCACGTTCTCCTTGGGGCAGCGGGCGTTGTCGAAGAAGACCTCGTTGAACTCGGCGGTGCCGTCGGGCTGGGTGATGCCGCGCACGGTGATGCCGGGCTGGTCCATCGGCACCAGGAGGTAGGAGATGCCCGCCTGCTTCTTCACGTCGGGGTCGGTGCGGGCGAGCACGAAGCAGTAGTCGGCGAACTGGGCCTGGGTGGTCCACACCTTCTGGCCGTTGATGACCCACTCGTCACCGTCGAGCACCGCCGTGGTGGCGAGCGACGCGAGGTCCGACCCGCTGTCGGGCTCGGAGAACCCCTGGCACCAGCGCATCGTGCCGTTGAGGATCTTCGGCAGGAAGAACTTCTTCTGCTCCTCCGTGCCGTTCATGAGGATGGTGGGGCCCACGAGGGTGTCGCCGAAGAAGTCGGCCCGCATCGGCGCCTTCGCCCGGGCGAACTCCTCGGCGAGCACCACGCCCTCGATCGTCGACAGGCCCTTGCCGCCGTACTCCTTCGGCCAGGTGGCGCAGATCCAGCCGCCCTCGAAGAGCTTGGCGGTCCACTCGTCGTTGAACTTCTTCTTCTCGTCGGGCGTCATCTCGAAGCCCTCGTCGAACCATCCCTCGGGCAGGTTCGCCTCCAACCAGGCGCGGATCTCGGTGCGGAACGACTCGGCTTCCGGGGGATACGTCAGGTCCATGCCCACATCTTGACTCCCCGGTCAAGAGAGGTGCCAGGAGGCCCTCCATGGGCGGGTCGCGTAGTCTCGACCGCATGTCCGACCCCGTGATCACCGACGAGCAGCTCGCCGAAGCCACCGCCGGTCGATGGACCAACCAGTGGAAGGAGCTGAAGGCCGAGGTCGTCGACACCGGCCTCTGCACCGGGTGCGCAGGGTGCGTCATCGCCTGCCCGCACGACGTTCTGGGCTACCACCACAGCCAGGGCGAGTACCGGCCGTTCCACCTCGAGGAGGAGCTGGGCCCCGACGACTGCATCCACGGGCAGAAGGGCTGCACCTCCTGCACCCGGGCGTGCCCGCGGTTCCGCCTGTGGGAGGCCCAGGCCGACGACCACCTGTTCGCCCGGACCCGTCACATGGACGAGGTCGCCGGCATCTACAAGGACATCATGCTGACGCGGGCGTCGGACGACATGGTCCACAAGATGGGCCAGGACGGTGGCCTCGTGTCCGCGATCCTCATCTGGGCGCTCGAGCACGACTACATCGACGCCAGCCTGGTCAGCTACCTCGAGGGCGGCGCCGACAGCGGCAGCTGGAAGGCCGTGCCCGGGGTGGCCGCCACCAAGGACGAGGTGCTCGCCGCTGCGGGCAGCCGGTACACCTACTCGGCGAACACGCTCGCCATCGACGAGGCGATCGAGAAGGGCCACCAGCGCCTCGCCCTCGTGGGCATGAGCTGCCAGAGCTCGGTGCCGCCCGTCATGTGGAGCCGCAAGGTCGGGAAGATCTCGAAGCCGTTCGTCTTCAACCTCGGCCTCCTCTGCTCGAAGACCTTCGACGACTCGATCTTCGAGGAGCTGTTCTGGGCCAAGTACCGCCTCGCGAAGGCGGACATGGTGAAGATGAACATCAAGGGCGTCTTCCAGATCTGGATGCGCGACGGCTCGTACCACGAGATCAACCTCAAGGAGTGCCACGCCTGGACGCGCGAGGGCTGCCTGCACTGCCCCGACTTCGCGGCCGAGCACGCCGACATCTCGTGCGGCGGGATCGGTGAGAACTCCGACTGGACGCTCACGATCGTCCGCACCGACCTGGGCCGCGAGATCATCTCGCGCATGATCGCCGACGGCTCGATCGAGGCCCGTCCCGGCGACGAGGACCCGGGCGCGATCGCGCTCATGCGGAAGCTGGCGGAGAAGAGCCGCAGCCGCTGGCCGACGACGGCCGAGCAGACGGTGCGCCTGGGGCTCCCCGAGAAGAAGAAGGGCTGA
>JBIQID010000113.1:0-4296 GCA_044508215.1 Actinomycetota bacterium
ACGAGTCCGATCGGGGCGCAGGCGGCTTCGGCCACACCGGTCGGTAGCGGCTCGACCCCGAGCACCGCGCCCCGGTGCCGCCCTGCCTCCGATCTACCTGGCAGCGACCGCCGAACGATCGGACGCGGCCGCCGCGCTCGCGGCTGGGTCGATGAGCACGTGTCGGCCGTCGCCGGTTCGACGGAGCACCACGCGGACGACCTCGCGCGCCCCGACGGGCATCCGCACCGCGTCGGTGGGCAGCAGGTCGGCGCCGCCGGGGATGTCCGCCCACACCCACGCCACCAGGCGGGGCTCGGGAGCGTCGCCGCCGGTCCACTCGATGCCGGTCACCATCCCCGCCCAGGTGCCGCTGCCGCCGTTCACGTAGCGCCGCCAGGGCACCCCGGTCCGCGACAGCGGCTGCATGACGGGCAGGTGGGTGTGGCCGAGGAGGAACCACGGACCGGTCGACGTAGCGCCACCGAACGAGTCGAAGAGCAGCTCCTCGTCCACGCTGTCGTACTTCGTGTTCGCGCCGAACCGCCGGTGCACCTGGAGGAGGCGGTTGGGGAGACGGCCCTCGAGGAGGTCGAGCGTGGCCGACATCGGGAGCACCGAGTCGGGTGACTCCAGCCCCGGCACGTCGGCGATGGTGCAGCCGAACCACGTGGCGAGGCGACCCAGCCCGGCGCGCTCCGCGGCGTTCCACCCGTCGGTCTGGTGCCCGTGGGTGATGATCGCCGAGGCCGAGCCGTCGGGGCGCTCGAGCACCAGCACGTCGACCGGCTGCGAGCCGCCGCTGCGTGCCGCCAGGTCGTCGGAGAGCTTCCGGTCGAGGTAGGCGTCGTCGTGGTTGCCCACGGTGCGGTGGTAGCGACCGGCCCGTCCGAGGCGCGCCAGCCGTCGCGCCACCGCCACGTTGTTCTCCATGATGAGGCGTACGTGTCGCCGGCCGATCGCCCGGCGGGCGCTTCGCCCGAGCGCACCGGGGAGCAACCGGCTCACGAGCCACGCCGCGTCGTACCACTGCCCGTAGGGGGAGCCGCCGACCATCCAGTGGTCCTCGACGTCGCCGTTCTCGACCACGTCCCATCCGGCGGCGTCGTAGTGGTCCACCAGCGCGGCGTAGAGGAGCTTCACGTCCTGCCGCTCGCAGACGTCACGACGTCCCGGGTAGCAGCGGTGGAGGTCGGACGACACGAAGAGCGGCCTGTGGTCGGGAACGCGACGCACCCGGTCGCCGGGCCACGGCACGCCCTCCCCCCGTTCGAGCGCTGCGATCTGCGCGGGCACCGCTCGGATCCGCTCCTTGGCGAGCGCGTGGTTCCGCGCCGCCCTCCACGCCACGACCGGGACCGCCAGCGGAGCCGCGAGGCAGGCGAGCACGAACTTGAGCAGCGCCCACCCGTCCGCTGCGACGTGCGCCATCCCGCCGAGGCGGGCACGGGTGGACGACGAGAGCCGCAGCATCCGGTCCAGCATGCCGCGCTGCCCCTGTGGGGGCGGACCCCACCGCCGTAGTGTGTGGCCCGTCGCCGTCCGAGGAGCACGCATGGAACGTCCGCTTGCCGGTCAACGAGCCCTGGTCACCGGGGGAGGGAGCGGCATCGGGCTCGCGTCTGCCGCGGCGCTCCTGGCGGACGGGGCGTCGGTCACGATCATGGGCCGCACCAAGGAGAAGCTCGACGCCGCTGCCAGCGAGCTGCGAGCCGCCGCTCCCGAGGGGGCCGAGGTGGAGGTGTTCCCGGGCGACGTCACGAACGAGGGATCGGTGGAGGCTGCGGTGGCCGCTGCCGCCGGGCCGGAGGGCCAGCTCCACATCTGCGTGGCTGCGGCGGGCGACGGCACGGTGGGCCCGATGGCGGTGATGCCCACGTCGGAGTGGAACCGGATCCTCGACGTGTCGCTGACCGGCGTCTTCTTCACGATCCGGGCGGCTGCCGCCACGATGATGCGCGCCGGCATCCCCGGCAGCATCGTGGCGGTCTCGTCGATCGCAGGCTCCACGACCCACCGCTGGATGGGCCCGTACTGCGTGGCCAAGGCGGGCGTCGACATGATGGTCCGGGTCTGCGCTGACGAGATGGGGACCGTGGGCATCCGGGTGAACGCCGTGGCGCCCGGGATCATCGAGACCGACCTCGTCTCGATGGTCACGCCCGACACGGAGGTGGGCCAGAGCTACCTCCGCGAGTCACCCATCAGCCGGTTCGGCAAGGTCGAGGACGTGGCGCCGGTGGTGCGGTTCCTCGCCGGGCCCGAGTCGGGCCACGTGACGGGAACGATCGTCCCGGTCGACGGCGGGCACCACCTGCGTGGCGGTCCCGACTACGGCGAGTTCGCACGCATGCTCTACGGCGAGGCCGTCCAGGGCCGCCTCGACTCCGGGGACCCGTCGTGACCACGAACGAGCGGGCCCCGGAGGGCGACCGCTCCTACGAGGCCGTCCGCGACCGCCTCCAGATGCCGCTCGTCGAGGCGATGGAGACGCAGCGTGCCGTCCGCCGCGTGCTGCCCGATCCCGTGGACGACGAGATCGTGGTCCGCTGCATCGAGCTGGCACTGCGGGCACCCACCGGCTCGAACGGCCAGTCGTGGGAGTTCGTGATCGTGAAGGACGCCGAGCGGAAGGCTGCCTTCGCGAAGCGGTACCGGCAGATCTGGCGCTGGTACAGGGCCGCGGGAGAGCGGAGCGGCAAGGCCTCCGACCCTTCGATGGCCAAGGTCCTCGACGCCGTGCAGTGGCAGGTGGACCACTTCGAGGAGATCCCGGTGCTGGTCGTCCCCTGCCTCCGGTCGAGCCCGCTCGCCGGTCAGCGGGTGCCGCTCGTGGGCGGCCCGGCGATCGTGCAGTCGAGCTTCTACGGCTCGATCTACCCGAGCGTGCAGAACCTGCTGCTGGCCGCCCGCGGCTTCGGGCTGGGGGCGTCGCTCATCACCCTGCCCCTCTGGTCGCTGCAGAGCGCGCGGCGGATCCTCGACCTCCCGATCTCGGTCACCCCTGCGTGCATCGTCCCCCTGGGCTGGCCCAGGGGTCGCTACGGGCCCACGACGCGTCGGCCGGTGGGTGACGTCGTGCACGTCGACTCGTTCGGCAACCAACCGTTCCGGTCCCGTTGAGCGAGTCGCCGGGCGCTGACGCCGGCGTGCTCGACCCCCTCGAGGGCCTCACCGTCGAGCAGCTCCGCCGACGGACCGGCAAGAAGTGGTCGCGGTACGGGCCCGACGTGATCCCGGCCTGGATCGCCGACGCCGACTGCGATCCGCCACCGGCCGCCCGGGCCGCGATCGAGGAGCTGCTCGATCGCGGCGACGTGACCTACCCGCACGACGCGGTGACCGGCCGTGTCGCCGACGCGTTCGCCGGCCGGATGCGCGACCGCTACGGGTGGTCACCCGACCCGGCCGGGGTGGTCCTCGTGACCGACCTCGTCCAGGCCGTGTCGCTCGTGCTCGACCACCTGTCCGAGCCGGGGGACGGGATCGCGATCCAGACCCCGTGCTACCCGCCGTTCCTCGAGGAGGTCGCAGCGCTGGAGCGCCAGGTGATCCCGAGCGCCTGGATCCGCACCGAGCACGGCTGGGAGCCCGACCTCGACCACCTCGCCGAGTTCGCGCAGCGCCGGCCGGGCGGCGTGGTGCTGCTGGTGAACCCGCACAACCCCACCGGTCGGGTGTGGCGCCGCGACGAGCTGGAGGCCCTCGCCGGGCTGGCACTCGACCACGGCCTCGTGGTGGTCAGCGACGAGATCCACGCCGAGCTGGTGCTCGACCACCACCAGCACATCCCGTTCGCATCGCTCTCGCCGGAGATCGCGGAACGGACGATCACCCTCACCTCCACGTCGAAGAGCTTCAACCTGCCGGGTCTCCGCACGGCGGTGATGCACCTCGGCGACGGTCCGGCGCTCGAACCGGTGCGGAGGATCCGCCGGACGCAGATCGGGACGGTGGGCAACCCCGGCATCGCCGCGACGCTGGCGGTCTGGCGTGACGGCGACGAGTGGCTCGAGGGCTACCGCAGCGGCCTGGTCCGCCGCCGGGACGAGCTCGCCGAGATGCTCGCGGAGCACCTGCCGGAGATCAGGTGGGTGCCGCCCGAGGCGACGTCGCTGGCGTGGCTCGACTGCTCAGCGCTCGGTCTGGGCGAGGACCCCGCCGAGTTCTTCCTGGAGCGCGCGCTCGTGGCGCTGTCGTGTGGGCGCGACTTCGGACCGGGCGGCGTCGGCCACGTGCGGCTCAACTTCGCCACCGGTCCCGCCATCCTCTCGGAGGTCGTGGAGCGGATGGTGACCGCCGTCGACCTCCGGCGCG
>JBIQID010000113.1:4396-10496 GCA_044508215.1 Actinomycetota bacterium
AACGCGACGAACCCGGGCAGGAACCGACGCGGATCGCGTCGGTTCCTGCCCGAGAACGGGAGGGGGGACCTGCTCCAGGACAGGCGGAGGTGCTGGGCCTCAGGCCGCCAGGGCGTCGAGGACGTCGAGGCGGGCCGCCCGTCGTGCGGGTCGGAGCCCCGCCATGATGCCGGCGAGGGCACCGATGGCCACGACCACCAGCAGCTGGCTCGACGGGATGGCGAGCGTGCCGAAGCCCTCCTGGACGGCGAGGGCACGGACGAGCCCCCAGCCCAGGAACGTCCCGAGTGCGATGCCGCCGATCGTGCCGAACACCGCCACGATCACCGACTCCCAGCGGACCATCGAGCGGGTCTGCGAACGGGTCAGGCCGACCGCCCGGAGGAGGCCCAGCTCACGGGTCCGCTCGTAGATGGCGAGCGAGAGCGTGTTGCCGATGCCCATGAGGGCGATGACGATCGACAGCGCAAGGAGGGCGTACACGAGGCCCAGCATCTGGTCGACCTGCCCGGCCACCTCACCCACGAAGGTCTCACGGTCCGCCACGTCGGGTGCGCCGTAGCTCTCGGCGATCCCGTCGAGCGTCCGCTCGACCGCCACGAGGTCGGCCCCGTCCCGCACGCCGATCAGCACGGCGTCCAACGTGCGCTGGGTGGCGTGGGGCGCCCACACCGCCTCGGGCACGATGATGCCGCCCATCATGTCCTCGACCCGGTAGATGGCAGCGACCTCCAGGGAGGCGGTGTCGCCGTCGGCGAACGACATCTCCACGGTGTCGCCCAGCGCCCAGCCGTTGTCCTCGGCCTGCCTCGCCGAGACGGCGAGGCCCTCGTCGCCGAGCGCCCCGAAGGAGCCCTCGGCCACGTCGAGCTCGAGCAGCGGTTCCACGGTCGCGGGGTCCACCACCGTGATGAGCTCGTCCTCGTCGCCCAGGCGCACGATCGCCGAACCGATGGGGGTCACCGCGTCGACCTCGTCGACGGCGGCGATCTCCTCGGCGACCTCGGGAGCGATGCCGACGCCGCTGAACTCCGACAGCGCGATGACGAAGTCACCCCGGAAGGCGCCGCGGACCGAGTCGTCGATCGACGCCTTGATCGAAGCGCCGAAGACGATGAAGAGGGTGACCACGCCGACGCCCACCATCAGGGCGGAGGCCGTCGCCGCCGTGCGGCGGGGCGAACGCATCGCGTTCCGCCGGGCGAGTGAGCCGGTGCGTCCGCGGATCGCAGCGACGGGGGAACCCAGCGCAGCGGCCGCGCTCCTCGCCACCACCGGGCCGGCCGTGACCATCGCGAGCAGCGTCAGCAGGGCACCGATGCCGGCACGAGCGAGCGCCGAGCCCTCGTCGCCCAAGGTGCCGGTGGCCACGAGCGCGATGCCGGGGACGGCGAGCAGCGCAGCGAGGACCGTGCGCACACGCCCGGCCTCCACCCGCTCGATGGCGACGTCGCGCAGCGCGGCGAGGGGCGGCACCTTCGAGGCCCGGATGGCGGGGACCAGCGCCGCGATCAGCGTCACGGCGATCCCCACGATGGCGGCGGTCACCAGGCTCGACGGCTCGATGACCAGTTGGCCGGCGGGGAGGTCGAAGCCGGCGGCCCTCATGAAGGCGAGGAGGCCGACCGCCAGGCCGGCGCCGGCCGCCAGGCCCACGAGGGAGGCGGCCGTGCCGACGAGGAGCGCCTCGAGGCCCACGGAACGGAGCACCTGGGACCGCGTCGCGCCGATCGCCCGCAGCAGCGCGGACTCCCGCGACCGCTGGGCGAGGACCACGGTGAACGTGTTGTTGATGCTGAAGGTCGCGACGAGCAGGGCCACGCCGGCGAACACCAGGAGGAAGATCTCGAAGAAGTCGAGGAAGTCGTCGCCGATCGCAGCGATCTGCTCGTCGGTCAGCTCCGCTCCGGTGACCACGTCGGCGTCGTCGTCGAGGACGGCCCGAACTCGCGCGGCCAGCTCGTCGGGTCCGACGCCGTCGGTCCCCCGGACGAGCACCTGGTCCACCTTCGTGGGATCAGCGGCGAGGTGCTGCTGGGCGTCGGCCGGGTGCATCGCGGTGTAGGTGGCGCCACCGAGGGAGTCCTGCCCGTCGAAGGTCATGAGGCCCACGACCTCCACCTCGAGCGGCTGCGGGACGCGGATGAGGATGGTGTCGCCCACCTCGATGTCACCGTCGTTGGCGGCTCCTCGGTTGAGGACGACCTCGCCGGGCGCCTCGGGGGCCCTGCCGGTGGCCAGCTCGTAGGGGGTGATCGCCTCGTCGTCGATCCACGACCCGCCGAGCGTCGGCGGTCCGTTGCCCCCGATCGGCTCGCCGTCGGAGCCCATCACCTGGATCGCGCCGGCGACCAGAGGTTGGGCGTCGGCCACGCCGTCGACCGCGCGGATGTCGTCGAGGATCGACGCGTCGAGCGTCGAGCGCTGCTCGAAGTCGTTGCTGCCGATCTTCGTGGCGCCCCTGACCACCACGTCGGTGCCGGCGTTGGCCGACGAGAAGACGTCGTCGAAGGTGGCGCGGAGCGTGTCGCTCAGCATCAGCGTCCCGGAGAGGAACGCCACGCCGATGAGCACGGCGGTGCAGGTGCCGAGCAGCCGTCGGGTGTTGGAGCCGACGGTCCTCCGTACGAGTGTGAGCACGTCAGGCCTCCTGTGGTGCCGCCGAGCGCGGCGTGATGGCGGCGAGGCGATCGAGCACCGCCTCGGGGCTGGGTTCGCCGAGGCGGTCCACGATGCGGCCGTCGGCCAGGAACAGGACCTCGTCCGACCAGCTGGCGGCGACCGGGTCGTGGGTGACCATCGCGATGGTCTGGCCCATGTCGTCGGTGGCGGCGCGCAGGAAGCGCAGGATCTCCGCCCCGGTGCGGCTGTCGAGGTTGCCCGTGGGCTCGTCGGCGAAGATCACCTCGGGCCGGCTGGCGAGCGCCCGGGCCACGGCCACGCGCTGCTGCTGGCCCCCGGAGAGCTCGGCCGGCCGATGGCGCAGCCGCTCGGTGAGGCCCACGGTGCGGATCACCAGGTCCAGCCAGGCGGGATCGGCCTTGGTGCCCGCGAGGTCCATCGGGAGCGTGATGTTCTCCAGCGCGGTCAGCGTCGGGATCAGGTTGAACGCCTGGAACACGAACCCGATGCGCTGGCGTCGCAGGGTGGTCAGCTCCTTGTCCGACAGCGAGCCGAGCTCGACGTCGCCGATGTGGACCGTGCCCGAGGTGAGCTGGTCGAGGCCGGCGAGGCAGTGCATCAGCGTCGACTTGCCGGAGCCCGACGGCCCCATGATCGCGGTGAAGCGGCCACGCGGCAGCTCGACGGTGACCCCGTCGAGGGCCCGGACGGCGGTGTCGCCCGAGCCGTACACCTTCGTGGCCGCATCGCAGCGTGCCGCAGCGTCCACCGCGTGCGGTCGACGGGAGCTGTTCGTACTGGTCAGGAGCGTCATGTTCCTCTCCCGGTCGAGGGTCTGTGCGGGCGTTGGGGAAGCCATGGGTCGAACGTACGGATCGCAGGGTCCGGCTTGAATCCGGGCGACCGGCGTCTCGGCAGGGGGGACAGCCCCACCCCCTCGGTGCGGTCTGCCCGAACCCGGCTGGCCCGCTCGGCCACCGGCGACACCGTCGGCGGGCGGAGAGGGATGGCGGTCAGAGGTCCCTGCGGCGGAACCAGCGGTCGGCGAGCAGCCACCACACAGCGACGTAGGCCACCGACCAGCACACGAACAGCGGGCTGGGCCCCGCGCTGCCGGCGAACGGGACGGCCTCGATGTCGCCGACGCCCGTGATCGCCAGGTAGGCGGGCGACTGGAGGTAGTACGACGCTGCCCGCCACAGGCCGTCGGAAGGGATCACCAGGCTGACGCCGACGCCGATCCGCTCGAGGGTGTCGTTGCCGACCATCCCGCCGATCAGCTCCATGATCCCGGCGATCCACGCCGCTCCGTACAGGGCGATCACGACCACGCCGGCGGCGATGGCGGACAGGCGGACCGACAGCGCGGTGCCGAGGGCCACGAGGACCACCACCTCGAGCACCAGGAGCGCGATCGCCCGCCAGGGCGCCACCGCGTGGTAGCCCGCCACGCCGGACGCGATGGCGAGGACGGCGCCCGACATCACGGCGATGTAGAGGCCGCTGAGGCCGGCGAAGGTGGCGGCGCGCTGGGCCAGCCAGGAGGTCCGCGACAGCGGTCGGGCGAGGATGGCGTGGAGGCGCCCGCTGTCGAGCTCCGGGGCGACGGCGCCGCTCGCGAGGAGCACCGCCATGAACGCGGCGAGGAACTGCACCGCGTACAGACCGAGGACGGTCATCACCGTTCCGGCGGCGACGGTGACGGTGGGGTCGGCCGTGTCGTTCGCGGCTTCGTCGAAGCCCACGGAGAACCCCACCCAGAAGAGGCCCAGGAACGCCACGCTGATGATCGCCCCGACGAGGAGCACCTTGCGGTTGGCCGCCTCCCGCAGCGTCAGCCGGACGATCGTCACCGGTCCTCGCCTTCCACGGTCGAGCCGACGAGGTCGACGAAGACGTCCTCCAGCGAGCGCTGCAACGGCACGAGCGACCGCAGCTCGTGCCCACGGGTGACCAGCGCAGCCGCAAGGGCGGGCACCGCGGTCACGTCGTCGAGGGCGACGAGCGCCGTGTCGCCGTCGCGTGCGGCGATGCGGCCGAACCCCCCCCAGCACCGCGATGGCCTCCTCGTCCATCCGGACCAGACCGACCCGCACCTCAGCCCCAGCGTCGAGGCCGTCGAGGGGGCCCGAGCGGAGGACCTGGCCGTGGTTGGAGGATCACGACGTGGTCGCACACCTGCTCCACCTCGCCGAGGAGGTGGGAGTTGAGGAGCACCGCCGTGCCCCGGTCGCGCAGCGCCCTGATGAGGTCCCGCACCTCGCGCCGGCCGATCGGGTCGAGGGCGGAGGTCGGCTCGTCCAGGATCACGAGCGAGGGGCGACCGAGGACCGCGGTGGCCAGCCCGAGCCGCTGCTGCATGCCCTTCGAGTAGCCGGCCACCCGGTCGCCGCCACGCCCGGCGAGGCCCACCAGCCGTGCTCGCCGCGCGCCAGCAGCACCCCGACCGACCCTTCGGCCACGCCGAGGGCGGCGGCGATCTCGCGGTAGCTGTGCCCGGCGTGGCGGAGCAGCAGCGCGGTGGCCTGGCGGTCGGGCAGCACGGCCAGGGTGGCCCTCACCCGATCCCGTTCGTCGGCGTCCACTGCGGCGCCCGGCGCTGGGTCACCGGTCGCCCGAGTAGCGGACCGTCACGTCGCCGTTGTCGGAGTGCACGGTCACCGAGTACCGGCTGGCCGGGTCGGTCCGGATCGGCGTCCGGACGGACCCGTTGTCGGTCGTCACCGCCAGCGCGTAGGCGGTGTCGGGGAGGCCGAGCTCGACGGTCCCGTTGTCGGTGGTGACGTCGACGAGCCGGGGCGGCCGGGAGAAGTCCAGCCGGAGATCCCCGTTGTCCGAGTGGCCCTTCAGCGAGACGGGGGCCAGCCGGGTGCCGGTGACGGTCCCGTTGTCGGTGTCGACGTCGACGTCACCGGTCAGCGCGGAGAGGCGGATGTCGCCGTTGTCGCTCGACACGAGCACCCGACCGTCGACCTCGTCGACCCCGATCGACCCGTTGCTGCTGTGCAGCTCGACGACCATCGAGCGCGGCACCTCGATCGTCAGGTCGGCGGTGCACCAGGTGGAGACGACCGGCGGGCAGTGGGCCCTGACCTCGAGGCGGTTGCCCCGGGTCTCCGTGGAGTACCGCATCCGGAACAGGCCCTCGGTGATGTCGGCGCGGACCACCACCTCGTTCGTGTCGGAGCCGGTGACCCTGACGCTGCCGTTCGCGATGCGGGCGTCGACCGTCCGGATCCCTTCGGCGGCGAACCGGTCGGTGCGGGTGCGGTCTCCCTTCGAGATGAGTGACGTCACGAGCAGCGCGCCGTAGGCGATGGCGAGCACAGCGACCACCGAACCGGCGATCCGCCAGAAGCGACGGGCTCCGTCGCGGTGCGGGGGCGGCTGGGCCCCCCACGCCGGCGGCGCAGGAGGGGCCGGCGGGCGCGGCGGAGGGGGAGGCGGTGGCGGGGGAGGAGGAGGCGGCGGAATCGGC
>JBIQID010000114.1:0-1872 GCA_044508215.1 Actinomycetota bacterium
GATCCGGGCAACCCCCGCGCCCACAACCGGACAAGTACAACCTGTCCACATCCGGCCGCCCACCCCCGGCGAGCGCGTGTCACAGGGGAGGTGGAGACTGGAGGTCACCGCCGACCGGAGGGAGCACCGCCATGACCTGGTCCAGTGACGTCGCCTACCTACGAGGCCTCGACGTGATGTCCAACGTGGTGCAGCGCGTGCCTCGAGATGGCTGGGAGCGCCCGTCGCCCTGCGCCTACCTACGAGGCCTCGACGTGATGTCCAACGTGGTGCAGCGCGTGCCTCGAGATGGCTGGGAGCGCCCGTCGCCCTGCGCCGACTGGCGCGCCCTCGACGTGCTGGGCCACGTGGGGATCGCCACCGAGATGGGCGTGCGGATCCTGCGCGGTGCCGACCTCTCGTTCGACCCTCCCGAGCCGCCAGGAGCAGCGGTGGTCGGCGATCCGGCCGAGTGGTGGTCGCAGCTCGCCGCGGAAGGCCGCCAGTCCACCCAGGGGGTGGACCTCGACCGGCAGATCGACTCCCCCAGGGGTAAGCGCACGATCCGCGAGGGGCTGTCGTTCCCAGCGGTCGACCTGTTCGTCCACGCGTGGGACCTCGCCGCCGCAGCTGGGCTGCGCTTCGAGCCGCCCGAGGTCGGCGAGGTGGCCGACTTCGCCCACTCCGTCATCGATCCCATCCCGTCCGAGATGGTGAGGAGCAGCCGCGTGTTCGGGCCAGAGGTCGAAGCGCCCGCAGGTGCCGATCGATGGGAGGCGCTCCTCGCGTGGAGCGGCCGCGACCCGAAGTGGACCGCGCCGGGCTGAGCCGGCTGGCTGACGGCGGGCGTCAGCTCCGGAGCACGACCGGCTCGGCCTCTGCCGCCGGAGCGCAGCAGGTCGAGCCCTCGTCGGGGCTCGCGACGCCGTCCATCTCCTCGGCGTCGCCCGTCTTCACGTACCACTCCCACTTGGCGCCGTCGGGGTCGGTCACCCACGTCTCGGTCTTGTTGGCGTAGCAACAGGTCGTGTCGTCCACGCCGGTGGTCTCGAGGCCGGTGTCCGACAGACGAGCCTCGGCGGCGAGCACCTCTGCGGCGTCCGTCGCCTCGACCCCGAGGTGGTTCAGCGTGCCGCCCTCAGGGCTCTCGATGAGCACGAGCTTGAGCGGCGGGTCCGCGATCTCGAAGTTGGCGTACCCGGGCTTCCGCTTGGCCACCGGCGTGGCGAAGAGCTTCTCGTAGAACTCCACTGCAGCGTCGACGTCGGTGACGTCGAGGGCGAGCTGGACACGGGACATGGCGACCTCCGGTGGCTACCATCGACGTTCGTCGATGGGTCCCATCCTACCGATATATCGACGTTTGTCGATAGGTTGGCGGAGAAACCCGCGCCGGAAGGAGCAGCTCGTGGAGATCGAGATCGCTGACCAGTCGGGATGCTGCACGCCGCTCACCGCCGCGGGCATGGGTGAGCCCGAGGCGGCAGAGCTCGCCGAGCGCTTCAAGGCGTTGGCCGACCCGGCCCGGGTCCGCCTGCTGTCGCTGATCGCCAACGCGCCGGGCGGCGAGGCCTGCGTGTGCGACCTGATCGCTCCCCTGGGCCGCTCGCAGGCCACCGTGTCGCACCACCTCGCACTGCTCGTGGATGCAGGGTTGCTCACCCGTGAGAAGCGCGGGCGTTGGGCCTGGTACCGCTTGGTGCCCGAACGCCTCGAGCAGCTCCGATCCACCCTCGTGCCGATCGGGGTCACGGCGGGCTGATCCCCGCTGGGCGAGCTCAGCGGCGCTGCATCAGTTCGATCCGGTTGCCGAACGGATCGGCGATGTGGCACCGCTCGTACCCCTCGAGCGGTTCGCCCGACGTGACCTCCACGCCGCGTGCCTCCAGCAGC
>JBIQID010000114.1:1972-3724 GCA_044508215.1 Actinomycetota bacterium
CTCCTGCGTTCAGCCGGGGCGGCAGAGCCGGACCTGGGTGGGCATGGCCCGCGAGACCAGCCGGGACCGATGGATCGGCGCTCGCGACAGCAGCTTCGACGAGGCCGCATCCGGGGCCGCCTCGACGATGCCGTCGACGACCTGCGAGGTGACGTCCTCGCAGCGGAGCCCGGCCTCGGAGCACAGCCCGTCGAGATCGGACGGCGAGAGCGGCACCACGTCGAACACGTCACCGCGGCGAGCGAGGCGCACGTAGCGGTCGCGCTGCGACGGCGGCAGCCAGCCCAGGAGCGGCAGCTTGAAGTGGTTCTCCACCGGCGCCCACCGGTTCGGCGTCGACAGGTAGGCGCGCCCTCCGGGCACGAGCACCCGCCGGATCTCCTGGAGGTGGCGGAGCTGGTCGGACCGATCGCCCACGTGCTCGATCACGTGGTTGCTGACCACGACGTCGACGGAGCCGGTCTCGAGGGGGAGCCCCTCCCCCACGATGAGGCGGAAGTCGTTGCCCGGATCCTCACGGCGCGTGTCGACGACGTCGGTCGAGATGACCGAGCCGTCGGGTCCGACCGCGTCCATGAAGACCGAGGTCATGTGGCCCGAGCCGGCACCCACCTCGCAGAGGCGGAGCCCGTCGAGGTCGCCCGAGCGCTGCAGCACCCGAACGATGTTGGCTGCCTTGCGGCGGCGGGACGGCGGGTCCTCCGGGTAGCGCTGCCTCCAGCCGCCGTCGGCGACGTCCGCGGTGGGTTCGCTGGTCACCGCGACAGCTTGTCGCGGCCCGGGACCACGAGCGAACCACCCGCGAACCGGGGACTACCGTTGGCGGGTGGACCCCGAGCCACCTCCCCCTGTCGCGCCGCGCCGCTCCTGGCGCTCGCTCGTGACCCTCGTGCTGCTCGCCATCGTGGTGGTGTTCGTGGTCATCGCGGTCCAGCGGAACTGGGCCGCGGTCCGCGAGGACCTGGGGCGCCTGTCGCCGGTCGACCTCCTCGCCTCACTCGTCGCAGGGGTCGCCGCGCTGGCGTTCGCCGGCGAGGGGTGGCGGCGGGCGCTGCGTTCCCTCGGCCACACGCTGCCCGTGCACGACGCCGCCACGATCTACTTCGCAGGGCAGCTCGGGAAGTACGTGCCCGGCTCGCTCTGGCCGGTCGTCATCCAGACCGAACTGGGCAAGCGCAGCAAGGTGCCCCGGGTGACGATGGGGACGAGCTACTTCCTCGGGCTGCTGATCTCCCTCGGGTGCGGGGGGCTGACGGGCCTGCTCGTCCTCACCGGCGACGCCGCCGACTCCACCTGGCTCCTCGCGCTCGTCTCGGGGATCGGAGCCGTGGCGGTGGCGATCCTCCTCTACGACGCGCGCATCCTGAACGCGTTCGCTCGGTGGGTGTCGAAGCGCACCGGACGGGAGGTGCCGACCCTCCCGAAGGCCGGGAGCCAGGTCGTCGCCGCCATCGGACTCACCCTCGCGGCGTGGCTGTGCTTCGGCCTCCACGCATGGTTCCTCGCACGCCCGCTCGGAGCCGGGCTGGACCTGCTCCTGCCGACGACCGGCGCCTTCGCGCTCGCGTTCGTCGCCGGCCTGGTGATGGTGCCGCTGCCGGCGGGGGCCGGGGTGCGCGAGGCCGTGCTCGTGCTGACGCTGGCCCCGTCGCTCGGCGAGGGCACGGGCGTCACCGTCAGCCTCCTGTCACGCCTGGTGCTCATACTCACCGAGCTCCTGCTCGCCGGGGCGTTCGGCGTGCCGAGCGCGGT
>JBIQID010000114.1:3824-10463 GCA_044508215.1 Actinomycetota bacterium
CGGCTGAGCGTCACCGACCGCCCGGCTGAGCGTCACCGACCGCCCGGCCGGCCGGTCACCGAGGAGCGAGCCGCCGGACCGCCTCGAGGTAGGGCTCCCAGTCGTCGGGCGGCGGGTTCTCCGCGATGTGCGCCCGCATCGCGGCGATCACGCCCGGCTCGTAGAGACGGTCGATCGCCGCGGCCAGCGAGTCGACGTCGTCGGGCTCGCAGAGGAAGCCGTCGACCCCGTCGTCGACCTGGTCGACCAGGTCGCCCACCTTCGTGGCGATGACCGGCACCCCGGCGAGGTGACCCAACCGCGGGTGCTGCGACCCCGTGCCCGACCGGTAGGGGACGACGAGCGCGTCGACGCCGTCGAACAGCTCGATCAGCTCCTCCGACGGCAGGTACCGGTCCTCGAGGCGGACACGGTCACCCAGGCCCAGGCGCTCGGCTCGCTCGCGCAGCTCGTCGGCCGGCTCCCAGAACTCCCCGACCGCCCGCAGGCTGACCGGCGCCGAGCAGCGGGCCAACGCCTCCACGAGGACGTCCAGGCCCTTGTACGGGCGGACGAAGCCGAAGAACAGCAGACGGTGGCTGGTCGAGTGCTCCTCGGCGGCCTGGGGACGCACGGGGAGGAAGAAGGGCAGCGCGGCGACCTCCACCCGGGAGGCACCGAAGCTCCGGGCGGCCTCGGCCTCGGCGTCGGAGTGCACGATCACCCGACCGACCCAGCGGATCAGGATGCGGACCAGGCGCAGCTGCCAGCCCGGCGCCTCGTGGGGCACCACGTTGTGGCACACGAGGCCGACCTGCGCTCCACCGCGACGGGCGATCGTGGCCATGAGCAGGTAGGCCGGGACCTGCAGCGCGTTGACCAGGCAGAAGAGCACGAGGGTGTCGGATCGCCGCAGGCGCCACGCCGACCGGAGCCACGACCACGGGCTGTACCAGGCCAGCTCCCGGCGCGTCCTCGGGTAGGGATCGCCTTCCCCGCCGGAGACCTCGAGGGTGCCCGGGTAGAGGCGCTTGGGGTACTGCGAGCTCCACGAGAGGATCTCGGTGTCGGTGCCCGCGGCGTCGAGGCGAAACGCCAGCTGGGTGGTGTGCTGGGCGACCCCGCCCTTGTACGGGAACGTGGGGCCCACGAGGACGACCTTCACGAGCACGCCCCCGATCCCGTCACGACGTCGTCCCGCTCCAGCACCGGGCGAGGACCCTAGACGAGCCGGCCGGCGACGCCGCAGGCCCCGAAACCGGTGTGCGGATCGCCTCGGCGGCCGGTCAACCTGGGGCCATGTCGACGCTGGCGCCCTCCGACCTGGACCACTTCGAGCAGCACGGCTACCTCCACGTTCCCGGTGCGATCCCGTCAGAGGTGGCGGAGCGCTGCGCGGCGGCGGTCTTCGAGGCGCTGCCCGAACGGCCGGACGATCCGAGCACGTGGACGCGGCCGGTCGCCCGGCCCACGGTCCACACCCTCGACATGGTCGAAGCGGCGCGGTCCGAACGGCTGGTCGCTGCGATCCGCGGGGTGGTCGGCCCCGAGGCAGTGCTGCCCGCGTCGATCGGAGGGTCGCTCGTCGTCCGCTTCCCGGTCGACACGGATCCGGGCGACGACGGCTGGCACCTCGACGGCAGCTACAGCGGCCCCGACGGCGGCTACTGGGTGAACCACCGCTCGCGGGGCCGGCTGCTCGTGGTGCTCGTGCTCCTCACGGACACCGGCGAGGCGGATGCCCCCACCCGTCTCCGGGCAGGGTCGCACCACGTGGTGCCCGCAGCCCTCGAGCCGTTCGGCGACGACGGCGTGGCGGCGCTCCAGTTCCAGCCGCCCTCAGAGGTGCACGACCTGCCGCTCCGCCTCGCCACCGGCTCGGCGGGCGACGTCTACCTCTGCCATCCGTTCCTGGTCCACGCCGCGCAACGGCACCGTGGCACCGGCCCGCGGGTGATGTCGCAGCCGGGCGTGCTCACTCCGCCGGGCTGACGGGAGCCGCAGCCGCCCGGCCCTCGACGAACCCGATGAGGGTGCGAACCCCGAACCCGGTGCCGCCCGCCGGACCCTCGTCCCAGTCGGAGTCGCCGAACGCGGGCCCGGCGATGTCGATGTGCGCCCACGGGAGTCCGCCCGTGAACTCGCGGAGGAACAGGCCGGCCGTCAGCGTGCCGCCGTAGCGGGACCCGATGTTCTTGAGGTCGGCCACGCTGCTGTCGAGCATCCGCCGGTAGTCGTCCGGCAGCGGCAGGGGCCACACCCTCTCGCCGGTCCCCTCGGCAGCAGAGCGGATCTCGGCGACCAGGTCGTCGTCGGTGCCCATGAGCCCGGCGATCCGGTCGCCCAGGGCGATCATGCAGGCCCCGGTGAGGGTGGCGAGGTCCACGATGGCGTCGGGCGTCTCCTCGGCCGCCCACGCCAGGGCGTCCGCGAGCACGAGCCGGCCCTCCGCGTCGGTGTTCAGCACCTCGACGGTCGTGCCGTTCCGGGCGGTGTACACGTCGCCGGGGCGCTGGGCGGACCCGCCGCTCATGTTGTCGGTGAAGGGCATGTACGCGGTGACGGCGACGGGGACCTCCAGCTCGGCGATCGCGCACACCGCCGCGGCGACGGCCGCCGCGCCGCCCATGTCGCACTTCATGGTCATCATCCCGTCGGCGGGCTTGATGCTGAGCCCGCCGGTGTCGAACGTGATGCCCTTGCCGACGAGCGCGAGGTGTCCCTCGGCCCCTTCGGGACGGTGCTCCAGCCGCACGAACCGCGGTTCCTCGTCCGAGCCCTGGTTCACGGCGATCAACCCGCCGAGGCGCTCCTCACGGATCTCGTCGGGTCCCAGCACGGTGACCTCGACGCCCCGCTCGGCGGCGCGCTCGCCGATCCGCTCTGCCGCTTCGGTGGGGGTGAGCACGCCGCCCGGCTCGTTCACCAGGTCGCGTGCGAACAGCACGGCGGACGCCACCGCGATGCCCCGGCGGAGCGCGTCGCGCTCGGCGGGGTCGCCGGTGGCGACGATCGCGACCCGCTCGAGCCCCTTGCCGTTCGCCTTCGCCCCGGCCTTCTTCTTCACCTCGGCCGCCTCGCCGGTGGCCGACGCCGCCCCGTTGCCGTCGCTCTTGTGGGTGGTGAAGCGGTAGGCGCCGAGCAGCAGGCCCTCGACGAGCGCCTGGGTGGCCCACGCCGGGTCGACCCGCCCCTCGGTGACGTGGGCGTGCACGAGCGTGGCCGAGCGGTTGCCGGCTGCCCCCCGAGTCGCCTGCACGGCGGCCCGGCGCAGCACGTCGGGGCTCAGGTCCTCCAGCGCGCCGACGCCCACGAGCAGCTCGGCGTCACGCTCACCGGCGGGCATGAGGAGCCGCTCGCCCAGCTTCCCGCCGAACCCCATCCGCTCGAGCAGCCGGACGTCCCACCCCGAGTCACGGAGCGCGTCCGACGCGACGAGGTGGATCGCCAGACCTGGCCGGGCGGGCAGCGAGCGGGCGAGGGTCACGTTCAACACGGTGGGCTCCAGTCGATCGGGGTCGGCGGACGGGTTCAGCCGTCGGTTCCGTCGCCAGTGTTGCGCGCCACGTCGGCGTGCTGCACGGAACGGATCACCACGTAGGCCGCCATCCGGGCCACGGTGTCGACCATCTCGGAGAACGCTGCCTCACGGGCGGTCACGTCCCCCGGCTCTATCCGGCTCGCCACGTGCTCCTCGAACAGCTCGAGCGCGCCCCCCGCCAGCTCCCTGGCTGCATCGATCTGGACCTTCCCCACCTCGAGGAACCGGTCGAAGGGGATGCCCGAGCCCACCAGCAGCAGCACGCAGCGGGCTGCCATGACGTCGGCCTGGTCGTACTCCCCGCCGTCACGACCACCCCTCGGACGTATCAGGCCCGACGCCTGCCACGAGCGCAGCATCTCCACCGGCACCCCGCTGCGAGCGGCGACGTCGCGGAGGCGGAGCACCTCGGGCGACGACGGCGCCGCACTGCGCGGAGGGCTGAAGTGCTCGGCGATCGCCCGGAGGGTGTGCCCGCGCTCCTTCAGCTCGGCGATCTCACGCAGGCGCTCGAGGTGCCGGTCGTCGTAGAGGGCCTGGCGACCGCTCCGGCGCGGGGGCGGCAACAGGCCCTTCGACTGGTACGAGCGGAGCAGCGCCACCGTGATCCCGGCCCGCTCGGCCAGCTCTGCGGCACCCACCTCGAAGGCGCCGTCGTCGCCGCGCCCCCAGGGCGGGTCGAGCGCGGTCACGGTCGCTCCCCTCCCCCGCGACATCGCCTGAAGGCGCCCCCTGACCTGCCGTGCACGATGGTCATGGTAAGACGTTCCCGTCGAACCGTGCGATGAGCCACGGCAAACCCAAACCGGCCCCCTCATGGACCCCCGGTAGGCTCGTCGCGATGAGCGCGTTCCTGGACCTTGTGGCACAACGGGTGGTCGTCTACGACGGGGCCGCCGGCACGTGGCTGCAGCAACAGGGCCTCACGGCCGAGGACTTCGGGAGCGAGGCGCTCGAGGGCTGCAACGAGCTGCTCTGCGTGACACGTCCCGAGCTGGTGGCGCAGATGCACCGCGAGTACCTCGACGCAGGCGCCGACGTCATCGAGACCAACAGCTTCGGGTCGGGCGTGGCGCTCATGGAGTACGACCTGCTCGACCGGTCGCACGAGCTCAACCTCGCCGCCGCGCGGATCGCCCGAGAGGTGGCCGACGAGGTGTCCACCCCGGACCGCCCGCGGTTCGTCGCCGGGGCGATCGGCCCGGGCACCAAGTTCCCCACGCTCGGCCAGATCTCGTTCGACGAGCTGCGGTCGATCTGCGCCACCCAGGCGAAGGGCCTCATCGAGGGTGGTGTCGACGTCCTGTTGATCGAGACGCAGTTCGACCTCCTCGGAGTGAAGGCCGCCATGTGCGGCTGCCGCGACGCGATGGCCGAGGTGGGCCGCGAGGTGCCGCTGCAGGTGCAGGTGACCATCGAGCTCACCGGGCGGATGCTGCCGGGCACCGAGATCTCCGCAGCGCTCGCCGCGCTCGACCCGATGCGCCCCGACGTGCTCGGCCTCAACTGCGCCACCGGGCCGGTCGAGATGGGCGAGCACCTCCGCTACCTCTCCCAGCACTGCCGCGTGCCGATCTCGGTGCTGCCCAACGCCGGCCTGCCCTCGGTGGTCGACGGGAAGATGCACTACGACCTCACCGCCGAGCAGTTCGTGGAGCACCAGCTGCGGTTCATCCGCGAGTTCGGCGTGCGGGTGGTCGGTGGCTGCTGCGGCACCACGCCCGAGTTCATCCGCCAGCTCGCCGAGGCCGTCCCCACGGTGACCCCCCTCGAGCGCGACGTCGAGCACCTGGTGGGCGCAGCGTCGATCTACTCGTTCCAGCCGTTCGGGTCGGCCGAGGACAACGCGTCCACGTCGTTCCTCATGATCGGCGAGCGGACGAACGCGAACGGCTCGAAGCGGTTCCGCGAGGCGATGCTCGCGGGCGACTGGGACACCTGCGTGCAGATGGCGAAGGACCAGGTCGCCGAGGGCAGCCACCTCCTCGACGTGTGCGTCGACTACGTGGGCCGCGACGGCCGAGCCGACATGGACGAGGTCGCGCAGCGGTTCGCCACCCAGAGCTCCGTGCCGCTGGTGCTCGACTCCACCGAGCCCCCCGTGCTCGAGGCGGGCCTCAAGTGGCTGGGCGGACGCTCGATCCTGAACTCCGCGAACCTCGAGGACGGCGAGGCGCCCGGCTCTCGCTTCGACCGGGTCTGCTCGATGGCCCGCGAGTACGGCGCCGGCGTCATCTGCCTGCTCATCGACGAGGAGGGCCAGGCCCGCGACGTCGAGTGGAAGATGAGGATCGCCAAGCGCATCCACGACCTCGCCATCGAGCGGTACGGGCTGGAACCGGGCGACCTGGTCTTCGACCCGCTCACGTTCCCGCTGTCCACCGGCGACGACGACCTCCGCGGCGACGCCATGGCCACCATCGAGGCCATCCGCCGCATCAAGGCCGAGCTGCCCGGCGTCCACACCGTGCTCGGGCTGTCGAACGTGAGCTTCGGGCTCTCCCCGGCGGCGCGCCACGTGCTCAACAGCGTCTTCCTCGACGAGTGCGTGAAGGCCGGGCTCGACGCGGCGATCGTCCACGCCAGCAAGATCATCCCGCTGTCGCGGATCCCCGACGAGCAGCGCGACGTGTGCCTCGACCTCATCTTCGACCGGCGCGGCTCCGCCGGCGTGCTCTCGGAGGGCGACGAGTCCTACGACCCGCTCGCCAAGCTGCTCGACGTCTTCGCCGACGTGCAGGAGGTGAAGGCGGAGAAGGAGGACCGCTCCGGTTGGCCGGTCGAGGATCGCCTGAAGCAGCGGATCATCGACGGTGACCGCGAGGGCCTCATCGACGACCTCGACGAAGCGCTCGCCGGTGGCCGGTCGGCGCTCTCGATCGTGAACGACGTGCTGCTCGACGGCATGAAGGTGGTCGGCGAGCTGTTCGGACGCGGCGAGATGCAGCTGCCGTTCGTCCTGCAGTCCGCGGAGACCATGAAGATGTCGGTGGCGCACCTCGAGCCGCACATGGAGAAGGTCGACGACGGCGGGTCGAAGGGCCGGCTGGTGCTCGGCACGGTGAAGGGCGACGTCCACGACATCGGCAAGAACCTCGTCGACATCATCCTCACCAACA
>JBIQID010000237.1:0-1511 GCA_044508215.1 Actinomycetota bacterium
CCACCGACCACGGTGCGCACGGCTCGTTCGGCGATCGGTCGTCAGGGATGCTCGACCCTGGCTTCCTGCGGACCCTTCCGATGACCCTCGCCAACCTGGGCGTCTCGGCAGTCGGGTCGGCCGCCGCTCGTGGTGGCAACGTGGTGCGCATGCTCGCACGCGTCCGAGGCGTCGGCCCGCTCCGGTGACCTCCGATCCCCGCTCACCGCACCGGCACCACGAGAGCCCGCCCGACGTGGCCGACGCCGTGGTCGTCGGCGCCGGCCACAACGGCCTCGTCGCCGCGAACCTCCTGGCGGACGCCGGCTGGGACGTCGTGGTGCTGGAGGCGAACCACGTGCCCGGCGGAGCCGTGCGGACCGCCGAGGTGACCGCCCCCGGCTACCGCAACGACCTGTTCAGCGCGTTCTATCCGCTGTCGGCCGCCTCGCCGGTGATCGCCTCGCTGCACCTCGAGGACCACGGGCTCCGGTGGTGCCGCTCCCCCTACGCCCTTGCGCACCCGACGCCCGATGGACCCACCGCCGTCATCGCAGGCGACCTCGCCGAGACCACCGAGTCCCTCGACCGCTTCGCCCCGGGCGACGGTGACGGGTGGCGCGACCTCTACGCCCACTGGGACGAGACGCAGGCGCAGATCCTCGACGCGCTGTTCACGCCGTTCCCGCCGGTTCGGACCGCGCTGCGGATGGCCGCGCAGTTCGGCCCGACGGGGCTGCTCGACCTCGCCCGCCTCGGCATCCTGCCCGTCCGGCGGCTGGCGCAGGAGGAGTTCTCCGGCGCCGGCGGAGGCCTCCTCCTGACCGGATGCGCCCAGCACGCCGACATCCCGCCCGAGGGCGCGGGCAGCGGGTTCTTCGGGTGGCTGCTCGCGATGCTCGCCCAGGACGTCGGGTTCCCCGTGCCGGAAGGCGGTGCCGGGGTGTTCATCGACTCGCTGGTCTCCCGCCTCGAGTCCCGGGGCGGCAGCCTCCACTGCGGCCAGCGGGTGGCAGAGGTCCAGGTGGACGGCGGCCGCGCCGTGGGTGTCACCACCGCCGGCGGCGATGCCGTGAGAGCGCGACGTGCGGTGCTCGCCGACGTGATCGCTCCCTCGCTCTACCTCGACCTCGTGGGAGCCGAGCACCTCCCCGATTCGGTGCTCGGCCGCATCCACACGTTCGAGCCCGGTCCCGGCACCGTGAAGATCGACTGGGCGCTCGACCGACCCATCCCGTGGCAGGACCCCGAGGCGGGACGCGCAGGGACGGTGCACGTCGCGGACACCATCGACGAAATGAGCGAGGCGGCGCTGCAGATCACCATGGGCCGGATCCCCGCTCGGCCGTTCCTGGTGCTCGGCCAGATGGGCGTGGCCGACCCGACGCGCTGCCCTGAGGGCACCGAGGTGGCGTGGGCGTACACCCACGTGCCCAACGGCGCAGCGATCGACCCGCTCGGGCAGGTGTCGGATCGGTGGACCTCGGACGACGTCGAGGCGTTCTGCACGCGGATGGAGTCCCAGGTGGAGC
>JBIQID010000115.1:0-2355 GCA_044508215.1 Actinomycetota bacterium
CGGCGGCCTCGGCCCTGATCGCCTCGGCGGCCTCCTCGGCCTCGGCCCGGCGCTCCTCGAGCACCGTGGAGGCCTCCTGCCGCAGCTCGTCGGCTTCGCGCTGTGCTTCCTCGCGGACCCGCTCGCCCTCGGCCCGGGCGGACTCCCGCAGCTCGGCGGCCTCGGACTCGGCCTGGGAACGGAGCTCCTCGGCCTCCTGGCGGGCCTCGTCGCGCGTGGTCGTGGCCTCGGCGAGCAGCTCCTCCGAGCGCTCCTGCGCCTCGCGGACCATGCGGGCGGCCTTGTCCTCGGCCTTCTCGCGGATCTCCGCGGCGGCGGTGCGAGCCGCTTCGAGCACGCGCGCCGTCTCCTCGCCCAGCATCTGGGTCAGGCGCGACTCGTCCAGCTCGCGCTGGTTCGAGAGGTCGGCCTCCAACCGCTCGACGGTCCGGCGCTGCTCCTCGGCGAGCGTCCGGAGCCGCTTGATCTCGGCGGAGAGCGACAGGAGGTGGGCACGCACCTCCACGGGATCCCACCCCTTGCGCTGCTTGGTGAACTCGCGGCGCCCGAGGTCGTCGGGATCCGCGTCCTGGATCGAGGCTGGGGTCGGCGCCATCCGACGGAGGCTAGGTGCGAAAAGGCCCCTGGTGGTGGACGCCGGACGCGGCCGGAACCCGGCTAGCGGCCCTCCGCGTCGAGGTCCGGAGGGGCCGGCACGCCCTCAGGAGCGAGCACCTCGAGCGCCTCCTCGATGGTCGCCACGGGGACCAGGCGCATCCGCGATCCCACCAGCTCGCGCATCCGTCGCACGTGCTCGGGCTTCGTCTCCTCCGGGTAGAGCATCATCGTGGCGCCGGCGTCCATCGCGGCCACCGCCTTCTGCGGCACGCCACCCACCGGCCCCACCTCGCCGGACTCGTCGATCGTGCCCGTGACCGCCACGGTCACGTCGCCGACGAGGTCGCCGGGCGTCAGCCGGTCGATCACCCCGAGCGCGAACGCCAGGCCCGCCGAGGGCCCGGTGACCCGACCCGACTCGATGTCGATCGGGAACGGCATCTGCAGGTCGCGCTCGGCGGTGGACAGGACCACGCCGAGGAGGCCCTGCGTGGGGTCGTCCTCCCGTGCTGCCAGCGTCACGACGATCCCGTCGCGGCGCTCACCCTCCGGGGTCCGCACCGAGATGGTCGCCTCGGTGCCGGGGGCGAACGACCGCAACGCCTTCGACGCCTCGTCCCTGGTCGTGATCTCCTCGTCCTCGATCGCGACGATCACCTCGCCCTGCCGGATCTTCCCGTCCGCAGGGCTCTCCTCGTCGACCGCCTCGACGAACGCACCGGTGCCCAGCTCGACCACCGGGTAGCCGACGGCACGGAGCGCCACGGAGGTCGCGACGAACTTCGAGTCGTCCATCCGCTGCTGGTTGATGATGCGGTCCTCGCGCCGCCCACCCGACGGGTACACGTCGTCCTTGCGCAGCACGTCGATCGTGTCGTCGAGCCACGCGCGCACGAGGGTGAAGGGACGGGCCTCCACCTCGCTGACCGTCAAGAAGAGGATCCGCCCCTCCTCCGTCGGGAACGACCGGTGACCGTGGACGTCGATGCGGGGCTCCACCTCACGGGCGGCACCCGGGGAGTAGAGGAGGTACGGCGTGGGGATCGTCAGGCCGCCGATCGTGATCGAGATCAGGAGCACCACCGTGACGATCAGCCGGACGCGGATCCGACGCCGACGGCGCGGCGCGACCGGCTCGTGGACCGGTACGCTGTCCGCCGTCATGTCGTGGTCACTCGTCATCGGTCTGGTCGTCGTCCTCGTGTCCGCTGCGGCGTTCTGGCCGCTGCTGTTCGGCGACCGACCGGAGCCTGCCACCGTTCCGCTGCGCGCGGGGCGCAGGCAGGCACCCCACAGGGTGCAGCCTCAGGAGGACTCCACGCACGTCTCGCTGTGGGTTCGCCTGCGAGGCGCGCTGGGCCTGGTCGGGCTGTGCGCCGGGATCGGCGCCGCGATCGCCGTGGTGCTCGGCGCCGCGGTGTTCGTGCTGGGCCTCGCCCTCCAGAGCTGACGTACCTACACGGTCTCGGTCGACTGACCTACACGGTCTCGGTCGCTCCGCTCCGTTTCGCCCTCGTCCGAGCGGCCGGGCTCAGCGGCCGAAGAGGCCCCGGCGCGTGGTGGCCGGCTGCTCCTCGCGCTCGGAGGCACCCGCCATGAACGTGGGGGGCGGCACCGTGCTCACGGGTGCCTCGCTGCCCACCGGCGAGCTCTCCTGAGGTGAGGGCGCGCTCGGTGCGGGCGGAGGTGAGCTGGGAGCAGCTCCCTCCGTGGGCCTGAAGCCGTTGCCCGGACCCTCGGAGGAGGGCTGGGCCGGTG
>JBIQID010000115.1:2455-10412 GCA_044508215.1 Actinomycetota bacterium
CCCTCCGTGGGCCTGAAGCCGTTGCCCGGACCCTCGGAGGAGGGCTGGGCCGGTGGACGAGGCGCCGGCGGGGCCGACTCGGGGCCGGGGCCCTGCGAGAGGGGTGCCTGCGGGGCGGGCGGCGACTGCGGAGACGACGGCGGCTGCTGCTGGGCGGTCGGCGCGGACGAGGCCGGCTGGGACGAACCCTGAGGAGGACCGGCGTTGAGCATCGGCGGGTCGAGCTCGACGCGGTAGTACGGTTTGAAGTCGAACTGGACCTCTTCGAGGGCGAACATCCGGGCGTTCTCCACGCCCTGTTCGTTCCTCAGGACCTCGACGAAGCGGACGGCCTCCTCGATCGTCTCGAACTGGTTGTAGCCAGGGTTGCCGTCGGGCGTCTGGAAGATCACCATGTGCGACACGTCGCGTCCTTCCTCGAGCGAACGCGGTGGAGTCTACGCCTCGATCGTCACCTTGCACGATGGAACCGCCACGGACAGCGACGACGCGCGAACCGTGCCTGAAACCCCCGATCCCGAACCGGAGCTCCCCGACCCCCACGTCCGCGCGGTCCTCGCCGGCCATGCGGGCGACGCAGCGGGCGCGCGGGAGCTGCTCGACCACCCCGACGCCCGCACCAGGCGCTCCGCGCTCTCGGCGCTCGTACGGGCCGGTGCCGTCACGTCGGAGGACCTGACCGCGGCACTCGCCGACGGCGATCCGTGGGTGCGGAGGCGGGCAGCTGAGCTGGTGCCGCGAGCGGCTGCGCGCGGCGTGGAACCGCCCGGCCTCACGCCGCTGCTCCCCGACGTGGATGACCGCGTCACCGAGATGGCCTGCTTCGCAGCGGGCGAGCTGGCCGATCCGTCGCCACGCACGGTGGCGGCCGTCGTGGCGATCGCCGGGTCGCACACCGACTCGCTCTGCCGGGAGTCGGCCGTCGCAGCACTCGGGTCGTGGGGCCGCCCGGAAGGTCGGGAGGCGGTGCTCGCCGCCACCGGCGACATCGCCCCGGTCCGTCGGCGCGCCGTGCTCGCCCTCTCCCAGTTCGACGGTCCCGACGTCGTCGAGGCGCTGCGCCGCCTCACGTCGGATCGCGACCTCCAGGTGCGGCAGAGCGCCGAGGACCTCCTCGAGATCGTCGAGGGGCACGAGATCGGCGGGCACGCCGGCCGGGACCACGAGCCCGGACGCGACGAGGGGGCCGGACCCTCGGGCCCGACCCCCTTCGCCTAGACCGCTCGGGTCAGTTCCCGGCGAACTCGTTCGACCGGCCGTTGTAGTCGGTCAGCGGGTGCACCTCGACCCAGTCGCCACCCTGGCGCTGGACGATGCGGGTGCCCTCGATGATCCAGGGGTCGTCGGTCTCGTCGGTCTTGATGACCTGACCGTCGCGCAGGAGGCCGATCGCCTCGGCCTCGATGCTCCAGATGGTGTTCATCAGCGCGTCACGGGTCACCTCGGGGGTGTTCTCGAGAGCGTGGATGAAGATCGAGGCGAAGCCCCAACCGGCGGCGTGGATGCCGTCCTCCAGCTGGTCCTGGCTGAGGCCGGCGGCCGCACCCTGGGTGAAGTACTCCTGCATGCGGGGGTGCTGCTGGTCCGTCGGCGACGACGGGTCGAGCGTGGCCTGCGGGACGTACACGCCCTCCACCGAGTCACCGCCGAAGGCCAGCGCGGTCTTCACCGAGCAGGTGATGCCCAGGTAGCGGTCCGGGGTCCAGCCGGCCGGCACGAAGGTCAGCGACTGGGCGCACGAGCTGCCCGAGATGCCGATGAACAGGAGGTCCGCCCTCGACTCGGCGAGCGACGTGATCGCCGACTCGGGGTTCTGGCCCGACTTGATGTCGAACGGCTCCTCGGCAACGACCGACATCCCGGAGTCGTTGTCCTCGATCCACTTCTTCATCGCGTTGAGGTACGACGTGCCGAAGTCGTCGTTCTGGTAGAGGATCGCGATCGTCGCCTCGGGCTTGACCGTCTTGTAGTACTCGAGGAACGAGACCGCCTCCATCGCGTACGACGGGAGGCCGCCCACGTACCAGGGGTACGCGTCGTTCTTGCCCCACTCGGGCGAGCCGGTGCCCAGCGCGATCGACGGCACACACTGCTCGTTCATGTAGCTGCGCACGGCCAGGCCGGTCTCGGTGCCGATCTCGCCGACCATGGCGAAGATCTTCTTGTTCTCGACGAGGTCACGAGCGACCTGCGGCGTCTTCGACGCGTCGTAGGAGTCGTCGCCCTCTTCGAGCTCGATCTTGTACGTCTTGCCGTCGCCAGCCTTGACGCCACCCTCCTGCTCGTTGATGTAGCGGAACTTGGCCTTCATGCCCTGGGTGACCAGGTCGTAGATGGTGGCCGTGATGGCGCCCGTCTTGGGGCTGATGGTGCCGAGGCGGATGGTGTCGCCCTCGACGCCGGTGGTGCCGTCCCAGTCCTCGGCGCAGTCCTGCTCCGGGTCGATGAAGGCGCCGGCGGTCTCGCCCCCGTTGCCGCCGTTGTCGGTGCCGTTGTCGCTTCCGTTGGACGAGTCGTCGTCCCCGCCGCAGGCGGCGGCCACGAGGGCTCCGGCGAGCAGGACGGCAAGCAGCCTGCTCTTTCGGTGATGGCGCATGTTGTGCTCCCTTTCGATGGTCGGTCGGTGTCGGATGGCTGGTCGTCCGCGAATCTTGTCCGGCGGCGTCACCCAGGTGGGCTCGCGGCGGCCTCTTGGGCCACAGCTCGCTGCGCCTTCTTCACCCGGCGCTCCTCCACCGTGTGGGCGATGGAGCCCACGGTGCCGCCGGGGGCGACCTGCATGGCGATGATCAGGCCGATGCCGAGCACGAACGGCGTCCACAGCCCGGCGTTCGACGGCAGCACGTTCTCGGCGATCACGTCCTGGAACAGGCCGTACCCGACCGCGCCCGCGATCGGTCCCAGGGCCGTGCCCGAGCCGCCGAGCACCACGATCACGAGCAGGTTGAGCGA
Source organism: Actinomycetota bacterium (assembly GCA_044508215.1). Lineage (GTDB taxonomy): Bacteria > Actinomycetota > Acidimicrobiia > Acidimicrobiales > Microtrichaceae > JAEZFI01. The sequence goes on from JBIQID010000115.1 coordinate 5,408, forward strand.
GAGCGTCAGCCGGAACGAGTCGGGCGTGAGGCTGAAGTCGATCAGGGCGAAGAGCGCACCGCCGATCCCGGCCAGCGCGCCGGAGATGCCGAAGGTGATGAGCTTCACCCGCTCGACGGCGATGCCGTTCACCTCGGCCGCGATCTCGTTGTCGCGCACGGCCACGAGCGCCCGACCGGTGCGGGAACGGACGAGCGCCGCCACCACCGCGAGGCACAGCATGGCGATCACCGCGAAGACGTAGAACCGCCACTCGTCGCTCGAGAGGCCGGTCCACTCGGGTGCCTCCCAGCGCAGTGCGCGGGTCACCGTGGCGCCGCGCCGGTTCACCACCGACTCCTCCATGAAGAGGCCGCTGGTGCCGCCCGTGAGCGACTGCAGCTGCAGCACCAGGTCGGGGAACAGCGCACCCACCGCGATGGTGAGCAGGGCGAGCGCCACGCCACGCACCCGCAGCGCCGGGAGCCCGATCACGATGCCGGCGGCGAAGGCCACGACCATGGCGATGGCGATGCCCACGAGGTAGCCCCCGTCGGTCCGGTCCACCCAGATGCCGCACGCGTACGCCCCCAGGCCGAACAGCGCGCCGTGGCCGACGGAGATCTGGCCGTTGTAGCCCACCAGCAGGTTGAGCCCGATCGCCGCGACGGCGAGCGGGATCCACCGCGTCACCTGGGTGGTGTCGAGGTCACCGAGCACCAGAGGGAGGACGGCGACGATGAGGATCCCGACGATCCAACCGCCGCGGCGCCACCAGGGGCTGGTCTCGTGTGCCGGCGCCGCGCTCATGCCCGCCTCACCTGCTTCGAGCCGAAGAGGCCCTGCGGGCGGAACATCAGCACCACGAGGATGAGGATCACCGCCGGGGCCAACCGCATCTCCTTCAGGGCGTCGACGTAGCGCGGGACCACCTCGGTGAGGATGCCCACACTGATGCCGCCGACGATCGCCCCGCCGAGCGAGTCGAAGCCGCCGATCGTCATCGCGGCGAAGGCGGAGATCAGGATCGGGAGGAAGAGGTCGGCGCTCATCGCCGACTCGGGGGCGGCGAACGTGCCGGCGATCGCGCCGATCGCTCCGGCGAGGCCCCAGCTGATCACCAGCACCCGAGCCACCGGCACGCCGGCCAGCCCGGACGACTCGGGGTTCGAGGCGACGGCCCGCATGGCGAGCCCGATCTTCGTGTAGCGGAACACGGCGACCAGCACGGCGGCCTCGAGGAGCAGCACCCCCACCACGCCCAGCTGCTGCCACCGCACGGCGACGTCGCCCACCGAGAACGACGAGCTGCCGAAGAAGCGGTCGAACACCTTCGTCTCGGCGCCCCAGATCAGCCCGGCGGTGTTGTTCAGCACCAGGAGCAGGCCGATCGTGACGATCACGAGCTGCAGCGGGACCGTGGCCGGGTCGCCCACCGGTTGCACCGCGATCCGTTGGAGGATGGCGCCGAACAGGAACCCCGAGACCATGCCGATGAGGAGCGCGACGAGGAGCGGGATCCCGACCTCGTGGCACTGCCACACCACGAAGGTGGCGAGCATCGCGATCTCGCCCTGGGCGAAGTTCAGGAGCCCGGTCGACCGGTAGATGATCACGAGGCTCATGGCGACCATCGCGATGATCGAGCCGTTCGCGATGCCGATCACGCAGTACTGGAGGAAGTTGCTCACGAGGCACCGCCCAGGTAGGCGTCTCTGATCGAGGTGTCGGCGGCCAGCTCCTCCGCAGTGCCCTGCGTGACGATCGAGCCGGATTCGAGCACGTAGCCCCGCGACGCGAAGTCGAGCGCGAGGTTGGCGTTCTGCTCCACCACCAGCACGGCGGTGCCGGTGTCGCGCACCAGCTCGGCCACCCGGTCGAAGACCTCGCGGGTGACCAGCGGCGCCAACCCGAGGGAGGGCTCGTCGAGGAGCACCAGCTTCGGACGGCTCATGAACGCCCGGGCGATCGCGAGCATCTGCTGCTCGCCGCCGCTCATGGACCCGGCGGTCTGGTCGCTCCGCTCGCCCAGGCGGGGGAACACCTCGAACCACCGGTCGATGTCGTTGTCGACGTCGCGGTCGCGGCGGGTGTAGGCGCCCACCTGGAGGTTCTCGCGCACCGTCAGCTCGGTGATCGTCCCGCGGCCCTGGGGCACGTGCGCCATGCCGGCCCGCACCAGCGCGTCGGGACGGCTCTTCACGATGGAGCGGCCGGCGAACTCGATGGTGCCGGTTCGGGGGATCATCCCGGAGATCGCTCGGAGGGTGGTGGTCTTGCCCGCACCGTTGGCGCCGAGCACCACCACGGCCTCGCCCTCGTCGACGGTCAGCGACACGCCCCGGAGGACGTCGACGATGCCGTAGCCGGCCTGCAGGTCGGAGACCTCGAGGAGGCTCATGCCGGCCCGCCCAGGTACGCGCTGATCACCGCTGGGTCCTGGCGGACCACCTCGGGCGGTCCTTCGGCGATCTTCTGGCCGAACTCCATCACGACCACGTGGTCGGAGATCGACATCACCATCGCCATGTGGTGCTCGACCAGGAGGACGGAGAGCGAGAACTCGTCGCGCAGGCGGCGGATCATCTCACCGAGCGCGTCGACCTCGCTGTGGGTGAGGCCGCTGGCGGGCTCGTCGAGCATCAGCAGCTTCGGCTCGCTCATGAGGCCGCGGACCAGCTCGATCCGCTTCAGCGTCCCGTACGGAAGGCCGTGGCACGGAGCGTGCGCGACCGAGGCGAGGTCGAGCAGCTCGAGCAGCTCGAGCCCCCGTGCCCGTGCCGCCCGCTGCGACGGGTTGGGGAGGCCGAGCGCCCCCGCCCAGAACCCGCCGCGGGTCCGGCTGTAGGCACCGATCACGACGTTGTCGATCACGGAGAGGCCCGGCACCAGCGCCAGGTTCTGGAACGTCCGGGCGATGCCCGCCGAGGCGATCTTGTGGGCGGGCAGGGAGAGGAGGTCCTGTCCGTCGAAGCGCACCGTGCCGTGCGTCGGCTCGTAGAGGCGGCTCACCACGTTGAAGAGCGTGGTCTTGCCGGCCCCGTTCGGCCCGATGAGCGCGCTGATCTCACCCGCCTGGAGGTCGAAGCTGAGCGAGTCGAGCGCCACGACGCCGCCGAAGCGGACGCCGACGTCACGCACCTCCAACAGCGCCAACGACACCTCCCCCTTCGACCCGGTTCTCCGACAGCATCCCTGACCGAACCCGTGGCGCGAAGCCCCGGGGCTCGGATCGGTACGGGAAAGCTACCCGCGCGGCGGGACCGCCAAGCGGAACCGTCCTCCTGGCTGCCGAGCCGGCGTCGTCGCGCCGCCTCAGCGGCGCGTGTCCATGAACATCACGCGCAGCGACTCGTAGGACTCCACGACCCGCCCGGCACCCAGCACGACGGACTCGAGTGGCTGCCGCACCAGGCGCACGTCGACGCCGGTGGCCTTCGACAGCCGGATGTCGAGGCCCCGGAGCATCGCGCCGCCGCCCACCAGGTGGATGCCCTGGATGATCACGTCCTGGGCCAGCTCGGGCGGCGCCTCCCCGAGGCAGGCGAGCACCGAGTCGACGATGGTGCTCACCGGCTCGGCGATCGCGTACCGCACCTCTTCGGGCGTGAGCACCACCACCCGTGGGAGCCCGGTGATCAGCTCGCGGCCCCGCACCTCGGCGCGGAACTCGTCGGGGGTCTCGTGCGCCGAGCCGATCGCGACCTTGATCTCCTCCGCGGTCTGCTCGCCGATGGCGATCCCGTGCTCGCGGCGGATGTAGTTGATGATCGCCGCGTCGAGGTCGAACGACCCGACGCGCACCGCCTCGAGCGCCACGATGCCGCCGAGCGAGATGAGCGCCGTCTCGGACGTGCCGCCGCCGATGTCGACGACCATGTTGGCGATCGGCTCGTTGATCGGCAGCCCGGCACCGATCGCCGCCGCCATCGGCTGCTCGATGAGGTGGGCGTCGGCAGCGCCGGCCCGCTTGGTGGCCTCGATCACCGCCCGTCGCTCGACCGCGGTGATGGCCGACGGCACGCAGATCACCACGCGGGGACGGTTGAACCTGCTCACGCCCACACGCTTGAGCAGCAGGCGGATCATCTCCTGGGTGACCTCGAAGTCGGTGATCGCGCCCTTCCGCAGGGGACGGACCGCCACGATGTGCCCCGGCGTGCGGCCGATCATGTGCCACGCGTCGCGGCCCATCGCGAGCACTTCCTTGTTGCGGCTGTTCAGCGCGATGACCGTCGGCTCGTTGAGGACGATGCCCTCGCCGCGCGCGTAGACCAGGGTGTTCGCGGTGCCCAGGTCGATGGCGAGGTCGCGCGCCACGTCAGGCCCGGTGCTGCGGGTCGCGCTCTTGTGGCGCCAGTGCTCGGAGGTGTGCGGCGAAGTCGTCGATCGACTGGTGCGGCGAGGTCTTCGGCCGGTGCCTGATCGCCACGACCAGCGAACCGACGAGGCTCAGCACCACTGCGATCCCCAGGAAGACCAGTGCGTTCATCCTGCGACCTCCACGTCGCCACGCTCCACGTCGTCGACCTCCACGAGGTGCTGCGGCTCGAGCCCCCAGCTCTCGCCACCCTCCCAACGCTCCCGCTTCCAGATCGGGACGGTCCGCTTCAGGGCGTCAATGCCGAACCGTGCTGCATCGAAGGCCTCGTCGCGGTGGGGCGACGACGCGACCACCACCACGGCCGACTCACCGATCGGGACATCACCCACGCGGTGCAGGATCGCCAGGCGCTCGACGGCGGGCCACCGGCGGGACGCCTCGACCGCAAGGTCGTCCATGCGGGCCAGGGCACCGTCGCGGTACGCCTCGTAGGAGAGCTGTTCGACACCGGGGCGCCCCGGCGAGTGGTCGCGCGCGTTGCCGCAGAACGTCACGACCGCGCCGCACGACGGCAGCGATGCCCAGGAGATGGCCGCCTCCACCGGGAGGGGGCCTTCGACCAGGTCGAGCCACGTGGCGCCGGCGGGAGGGTTCACGGGGACCCATCGTAGGGAGCGGGCGCCCCGGGCACGCAGCCGCCTC
>JBIQID010000116.1:0-9964 GCA_044508215.1 Actinomycetota bacterium
GATGATCCCGGCGAGCGCGGTCACCCACGCCACGACGAGCATCGGGATGCCCCACGTCCTCGGCAGGACGAGGAGGCAGATCGGCGTGTACGTGCCGGCGATCAGCACGAAGATCATCGAGTGGTCGAGGCGCCGCATCCACTTCACGGCCCGCTCGGTGCGGGCGAACCGGTGGTACGAGGCCGACGTGCCGAACAGGCCTGCGAGGCTGGCCCAGTAGACCGCCACGGCGACGCGTGCCCCGGGCGTCGCTGCCGCCGCGAGCAGGAAGAAGCCCGCCGGAAGGGTGACGAAGAACGCGATGGCGTGGAGGATGCCCCGCCACTGCGGCTTCGGGCCGTAGGCGTCGAGCACCATCTCGACGAGCGTCCGCTCCTCGTCCCGGCCCGCCTCCGCAGGCGCGTCGGCCTCAGCGGCTCGGGTCGACTGACCATCCCTCACGGCACACGATCCCATCACGGTTCCCCCCGCTTGCGCCACCGGATCGCCGATCCCTCCCCGGCACATCCGCCCTCTGGTGGTGGTACCACCACGGTCCGTGCGCGGCCAGTGGGCAGGACTACCCGGGCCGCTTGGGCCGACCGGTACCGGCTCGGTGTCGTGCGCGCTTCCGTCCCACCCGATCGGTCGTGACCGGGCGGGCGTGAGCGGTCAGCTGCCGAAGGAGAGCCAGGTGCCCTCGAGCGGGACCTGGCCGATGCCGGGCTTGCTGTAGTCGCACACGCCGTCGGGGAAGACCGCCTCCAGGCGGGCGGCCTGCTCGTCGGTGAAGGTGACCCCCTCGTAGAGGGTCGGATCGGCCGGCTGGAGCGCGCACTTCACGATGTCGTTCCGGCGTGGCGCGCCGGCGGCGGTCCGGGGGTCCCCGTGGATCGGGTACGCCTCGGTGCACGCGTTGTCGCCGTCGTACACGTCGTCCGCCGCGATCCGCTCCCCGTCCGGCGTGATGCAGTCGTCGGTCAGGCCGTCGGGTCGCGTCCGGCCGAGCAGTTCCTGCCAGCCTTCGACGTCGTCCTCGTCCGGCAGCTCGTCCTCGTCGGCAATGGCGTCGAGCCAGGCATCGAGGTGCGCCACCATCTCGCCGATCGGGAGGGACTCGGGCGAGACCAGCTCGGCGATCGACGTCCCCTGCCGGGTCCACAGCACGAAGTTCGTGGGCCGCTCGCCCAACGCCTCGGCCATGCGGTCCCGGGTGGAGAACGCCCGGAACCGGTCGTGGATGTCGACGCTCAGGTCGGTGTAGGCGTTCGCCGAGAGGATCGGGATGCGCAGGAGGTTCCCGTCGCCGTGCAGGACGCGGCCCCTCGCGTACGCCGCTTCGATCGCCTCGACGGGAGCAGGGACCCGCTCGGGCACGAGGTTGCCGTCGATGTCGTAGGAGCCGATGTCCTCGTTCAGGTCGAGGAACTGGTCCACCGTGATCGTCCCGGCGAGGAGCGCCTCGAGGCCGTACTGCACGCCCACGTTGTCGAGCGGACGCTGGGCGAAGCCGGTCTCGGGATCCTTCGGGAAGAGGTTGGCGCCGGAGTCCTGCAGCGTGCAGCGGGCCCCCGTCGGGTTCTCCTCGGGGTCGTACACCAGCTCGTCGGGGATCGACCCCTTGCACCCCTTCGACGGGTCCACCGCATCGAGGAACGTGCGCCTCCAGGTGTCGCAGAACGCGAGGGTGCCGTGGCCCTGGACGGCCAGCCGCTGCTCGTCGGTGAATGAGCGGCCCTCCGGCGTGGCCCAGAGCTCGGCGAGCAGACCGCAGTCGGACACGCCCGGGGCGATCGTGATCGCGTCCGGGAAGGGCACCGCCGGCGAGATCGCGTCGAGGATGCCCGGGTAGTTCTGCGCGATCAGGTGCTGCTGGATCGCGCCGCCGGAGCCGCCCACGCCGATGGTGTGCACCGGGTAGCCGTAGTTCTCGATGAAGTGCTCCTTGACCATCAGCGCGGTCTCGGCGGAGAGCACGTCGTTGCAGGCGGTCTGGAACACGTTGAGGGTGGACGTCGCCACCGCGTAGCCCCGGCCGAGGACGTCGCGGTTCAGGTCGTGCCCCAGGAAGCGGCCCTGGTGGTAGCCGGTGCCGCAACCACCACCGAACTCGTAGACGAGCCGCTGGTTCCACACCGAGTCGTCCCACGTGCGAGGCGGCGCGCTCCGGTCGGGTGCCGGCTCCAACGCGGCGATCTCGTAGATCGAGCGGTTGATCACACCGCGCTCCACCCGGACCACGAGCGGAACGTCGGCCCCGTCGAGCTCGACCGTCGCGACGTCCGCTGGCAGCTGTGCCGGGTCCTCGAGCGGGAGGGGGTCGGCCTCCTCGTCGTCGGTGAAGTACACCCAGCTGATCGAGGTCAGGGCCGAGCAGTCGTCGTCGACGGCCGGTCCCAGCCCGTTCGCCTCGGTGGTGCACACGAACGGCGTCTGGTGGGGACCCGAGAAGATCGGGCCGGTGGACGGGTGCGCCGTCACGGTCAGCGAGGCGAGCACTTCGCCGTCGCGCAGCACCTCGATCTCGTGCTCCCCCGGCTGGAGGCCCTGGACCATCCCGGCGACGACCACGTCGGCGGCCTCGATCTCCTCGACGAACACGTCGGTGACGTCGCTGTCGTCGACGGTGAACGTGAGGTCCTCGGTGGAGTCCACGCCCGTCAGGCCGACCAGCACGCCGTCGCCGCTCACGGCCTCCGGGCGGGTCGAGAGCGCGACGAGGGCGACCTCGTCCTCCGCCACGGCGACGTCGTCGCCGCCGTCTCGGTCGGCGGTCCCGTCGCTGCTGCAGGCAGCCACGAACAGCAGCGCCGCCAGAACACTGGCCCTCAGCTTCATCGAACCACCCTGCCCCCTGGTACCCGGCGCGGGATCGTACACCCGGTCTCCGCCGGGCCGGATCAGCCCGAGCAGCCCCGAGCAGCCCGGATCAGCCCGGATCGGCCGCTTCGCGGTCCTCGACCCTGGGCTGGCGACGGGTGCGGAGCGGCGAGAGCGGGGCGTCCACCAAGAGCATCCGCTCCCACCCGCGCACCTGCTCGGTGAGCCCTGCACGCCAGCGTCGGGGCGAGCGGGAGGGGTCGTCGATCGCCTCCTCCGCCCTCCCCCACGTCTCCCAGTCGGGGAACGACCAGACGAGTAGGACCTCGTCGTCGTCGACCATCGCCCGTCGCAGCGCCACGGTCAGATGGAGGCCGACCTCGGCGTCGCGGGTCAGGCCGTCGGCCTCGACGGCGTCGAGCACCGTCCGGGCGGTCCCGGGACGGCACGCGAGGCGCTCGTGCACGTAGCCCGCGGCCGGCGGCCGGTCCTCGGCGCAGATCTCCTCGATCGACGGAGACCAGTCGGGGGCCACGCAGATCCGGTCGAACCCGCCGGAGCGCAGGTCGGACGCCGCCTCCCACCAGCCTCGGAGCGACTCGTCGTAGAGGCCCTCGCCGGAGACCTCCAGGTCGAAGTTCGCCGCCAGGTCGCCCCACGACGCGTACTCCCACAGGTTCACGACCTGTGGCCACCGACCCGTGGAGCCGACGACGCCCCACACGCCGAAGCACAGCTGGCGGCGCTGCTCCCGCCCGATTGGGCCCCAGTTCGCGGTGACGTGGTGGAAGTAGCGGGCGCGGTTCGGGCCGGTGATGTCGACGAGCTCGTGGATGTAGACCCGGCCCATCTGGATCGAACGCCCGACCGTGCCGGTCAGAGGACCTTCGAAAGGCTCCCGATCGGCATCCGCAGGTCCGCCAGCATGTCGAGGTCCTGCTGCGGGGTGCGGCCCAGGGTGGTCAGGTAGTTGCCGATGATCAGCGCGTTGATGCCGCTGGTGAGGCCCGCGGACTGCAGCTCGTCGAGCGTCAGCTCACGGCCGCCAGCGAACCGCAGGATCACGTCGGGCAGGCCGAGGCGGAACATCGCGATCCACTTCAGCGCCTCCTTCGCCGGCGTGAGCGGACGCAGCTCGAGCGGCGTGCCCGGGCGCGGGTTCAAGAAGTTCACCGGGACCTCGGCCGGTCCGAGCTCCTGGAGCTGACCGATCAGCTCGAGCCGCTGCTCGTCGGTCTCGCCCATGCCCAACAGGACGCCGCAGCACAGCTCCATGCCGTACTCGTTGACCAGCTCGCAGGTCTCGCGCCGCTCCTCCCACGAGTGGGTGGTGACGATGTTCGGGAAGTACGACCGTGCCGTCTCGAGGTTGTGGTTGTAGCGGTGGACCCCACCCTCGGCGAAGCGGCGGGCCTGGTCGCGGTCCAAGATGCCGGCGGACACCGCCACGTCGAGCCCGGTCTCGTCGTTGATCAGGGGGACCAGCTCGAGGATGCGGTCCATGGTGCGCTCGTCGGGGCCGCGGACGGCGAGCACGATGCAGAACTCGCTGGCGCCCAGCTCGGCGGTCTCACGAGCAGCGGCGAGGACCTCGTCCGTGTCGAGGAACGGGGTGGCCTGCACCGGCGTGTCGAACTTCGACGACTGCGAGCAGAAGTGGCAGTCCTCGGGGCAGCCGCCCGTCTTGGCGGAGATGATGCCCTCCACCTCCACGGTGTCGCCGCACCAGGCGAGGCGCACCTCGTGCGCCAGGTCGCAGAGGGCGCCCAGGTGGGCCGCGGGTAGGCCGGCGACGGCGGCGAGCTCGGGGGCGGTGAGGCGGCGGCGCTCCTCGAGCAGGGCCCGACGGGCGTCCTGGAGGGCGGCCGGCTCCTCGACCACTCGTTCGGAGATGGGGGGCGTGGTCTGGCTCATCTGGTCCTCGCAGGGCCGCCGCCGGAGCGACGGCCGGATCGTGGCGCGACCGCGACCGCAATAGCGTGGTGGCCGGGCCGGGCGGCCCCACGATACCGGGAGGACGCCATGAGGGACGAAGCAGCACCATCCGACTGGGTGGCGCGCGACGCCGCCGTGGTGTGGCACGGCTTCACCCAGATGGCCGCCTACGCCGACAACTCGCCGGTGATCGTGGAGCGCGCGGAGGGGCGCGAACTGATCGACACGGAGGGCCGCCGGTACCTCGACGCGATCAGCTCGCTGTGGGTCACCACGCTGGGCCACCGGGTGCCCGAGCTGGACGACGCGCTCCGTGACCAGATCGACCGCGTCGCCCACTCGACCCTGCTCGGCAACGGCAACCGGGTGGTGATCGAGCTGGCCGAGGCGCTGGCGCGGGTCGTCCCCGTGGACCAGCCGCACTTCCTCTTCGCCTCCGACGGCGCTGCGGCCGTCGAGCAGGCGCTGAAGGTCGCGTTCCAGTACTGGACGAACCAGGGCGTCACGGATCGCACGACCTACCTCGCCTTCGGCGGCGCCTACCACGGCGACACGATCGGGTCGCTCTCGGTGGGGGCCGGCGGGTTCGGCACCGACATCTTCGATCCGCTCCGCTTCCCCGTCGTCCGGGCACCCGGCTTCGACGACCCGGGCTGCATCGCCACGGCGTGCGAGATGGTCGACCGCCACGCGTCGCAGCTCGCCGCGGTGGTCGTCGAACCGCTGGTGCAGGGCGCGTCCGGGATGCAGATGCGGCCGGCCGAGGAGTTCGCGGCGCTCGGCGAGGCCTGCCGCCGCAACGACGTGCTCCTGATCTGCGACGAGGTCGCCGTCGGGTTCGGTCGCACCGGCACGCTGTTCGCGAGCGAGGCGTGCGGTCTGCGACCCGACGTGATGGTGATCGGCAAGGGCCTCACCGGCGGCTACCTGCCGATGTCCGCCACGGTGGCGAGCGATCGGGTCCACCGGGCGTTCCTCGGGGAGGACCTCGGGCCGGAGACGCTGTACCACGGGCACTCCTACAGCGGGAACGCCCTCGCTGCGGCGGTCGCGCTGCGCCACCTCGAACTGATCGACGAGTGGGACGTGCTCGCGAACGTCAGGGCCGTCGCCGAGCACCTCGGCACCAGGCTCGACGCCGACGTCGCCCGCTTGGCGGGCGTGCGAGAGGTCCGGCGGAAGGGCCTGATGGTCGGGATCGAGCTGGCGCCGCCGGCCGACGGCCTGCGCTGGGGGCGCCGGGTCTCCTCCGCCTGCGTGGAGCGCGGCGTGCTGATCCGGCCGCTGGGCGACGTGGTGGTGCTCATGCCGCCGCTCACCACCACGGCCGACGAGATCGACCGGATCGTGGACGTGGTCGCCGCGTCGGTCACCGAGGTCGCCTCGGCCGACCTCCCATCGACCGTCGACGCCCGGTGAGGCAGGCGGTCCGGCGGTGACCGGCTGGCCCGAGCGCATCGAGGGGCGCCTCGACGCGATCCGCGCCTCGGGCCGGTGGCGGACGGTGCGCACGATCTCCGACGGCCCGGTGCTCGGGCGACTCCCAGGCGCTCGGGAGGACGTCGTGTCCTTCGCGTCGAACGACTACCTCGGCCTCAGCCACCACCCGGCCGTCGTGGCAGCAGCCCACGACGCGCTCGACCGATACGGGGCCGGGAGCGGCGCCGCCCGGCTCATCGTGGGCAGCCGACCTCCGCACGACCGGTTGGAGGAGGAGCTGGCTGCGTGGACCGGCCGCGAGGCCGCCCTTCTGTTCACCACCGGCTACCAGGCGAACGTGGGCCTCCTCGGGGCCCTCGCGGCGGTCGACGACGACGTGCTGGTGCTCTCCGACGAGCTGAACCACGCGTCGATCATCGACGGGTGCCGGCTGGCGAGGGCGGAGGTGGGGATCTACGCGCACTCGGACGTCGAGGACGTGGAGCGGCGCCTCGCCGCGGCCGGAGGTCGACCCGTCGTGGTCGTCACCGACGCCGTCTTCTCGATGGATGGTGATCGGGCACCCCTCGATGCGCTCGCTGCGGCCTGTCGCCGCCACGGCGCCCTGCTCGTGGTCGACGAGGCGCACTCCGTGCTGGGTCCGCCGGCGCCGGTCGGGCCCGACGTCGTGGTCGTCGGCACGCTGTCGAAGACGCTCGGTTCGGTCGGCGGCTTCGTCGCGGGTCCGGCGGCGGTCACGGACCTCTGCCGGAACGTGGCCCGGTCGTTCATCTTCACCACGGCCGGCCCGCCCGCCGACGCGGCGGCCGCCACCGCTGCCCTCGGCGTGCTCCGCTCGGAGGAGGGCGAGGCGCTGCTGGCACGGCTCCGCCAGAACGTCGACGAGGTGCTCCCGGGACACCCGTCGCCGATCGTCCCCGTGGTGGTGGGCGACGAGCGGCGGGCGGTGGAACTGTCGGCGGCGCTGCTCGAGCGGGGGCTCCTCATCCCGGCGATCCGCCCGCCCACCGTGCCGCCGGGGAGCAGCCGTTTGCGGGTCGCCCTCTCCGCTGCGCACACTCCGGCGATGATCCAGCGCCTCGTCGACGCGCTCGCCGACCTCGGGGTCCCGGCCGATGGCTGACGCGCCACGTCCGGGCACCCTCGTCGTCCTGGCCGGCACGGGCACCGAGGTGGGCAAGACGTGGGCGGGCCGACGCCTCGCAGCCGCGCTGGTGGAGGGGGGCCTCGTGGTCGCCGCCCGCAAGCCGGCGCAGTCGTTCTCGCCCGACGACCCCACCACGGACGCGGCCGAGCTGGCGGCAGGGACCGGCGAGGCACCCGACGTCGTGTGCCCCGAGCACCGCTGGTACCCGGTGCCGATGGCACCGCCGATGGCGGCCGACGCCCTGGGGCGTGACGTGATCTCGGTCGCCGACCTCGCCGCCGAGGTGGGTGGCTCGTGGCCGGGCCGCGCGCCCGACGTCGGCCTGGTCGAGCTCGCCGGAGGGCTGCGATCGCCCATGGCGCACGACGGGGACGGGGTGGACCTCATCGATCGGCTGGCGCCGGACCTGGTCCTGCTCGTGGCCGACGCGGGGCTCGGGACCATCAACTCGGTGCTGTTGAGCCTGGATGCGCTGGCCGGACATCGCACCGCCGTGCTGCTCAACCGCTTCGACGGCGAGGCCGCGCTGCACGTCGCGAACCTCGACTTGCTCCGGCGGCTGTCGGAGGTCCCGTTCCTCACCTCGGTGGACGAGGCGGCCCAGCTCCTCACGACCGAGGTGCTGCCGAGCCACTGCACCGGGTGCGGCCGGACGACCGACGAGTGCGACGGCAGCTGCTCGGGCCCGTTGGAGGCTCCGCACCACTGTCCGGTGTGCGCCCGGAAGCTGGTGGTGACCATCGTGCCCACGGGTGTGAGCGCCCGCTGCAAGGTGCACGGGGCACTGCAGCTGGGCTGAGCGGACGGCCCCTCCCCGCCCGTCCGCTTCGCCCGACGCGGCATCGCCGACGGCGGTTATCGTCCGCTCATGAAGTCCCCTTACGACGAGCGCTTCTACGACGGGCAGCGCGATTCCTCGAAGCTCTCGGCCGACGTGCTCATGCCGTTCGTGCTCGAGCTCACCGGCGCTCGCTCCGTGGCCGACCTCGGTTGTGGCGTCGGCGGCTGGCTCGCCTCGGCCAAGGAGCACGGCGCGACGCGGGTGCTCGGCATGGACGGCGACTACGTGGACCAGCGCTGGCTGCGGATCGATCCGAGCGAGTTCCAGCCGCGCGACCTGACGAAGCCGGTCCGGGTCGACGAGCAGTTCGACCTCTCGATGTCGCTGGAGGTCGCCGAGCACCTCCCGCCCGAGCGGGCGGCGTCCTTCGTGGAGGACCTGTGCGCGCTGGCCCCGATCGTGTTCTTCGGTGCGGCGCAGCCCCACCAGGGCGGGACCGACCACATCAACGAGCAGTACCTCGACTACTGGGTGGACCTGTTCGAGGCACAGGGCTACGAGCTGATCGACTGCATCCGCCCCGTGTTCTGGGAGCACGACATCGCGTACTTCTACTCCCAGAACAGCGCGATCTTCGCCCGTCCCGGTCTGCTCCCGGACCAGGCTCGGGGCCCGCGCATGCCGCTCCGCGCGGTGCACCCCGTGCTCGTCGAGTGCGTCATCCAGCCGCCGATCGCCCTGCGGCCGTGGGTCAAGACGGCGAAGGCGAACTTCGCCGCGCTGCCGGCGGCCACCCGGACGACCTGGCGGAACCACGGGCACGAGCTCCCCGTCGTGGGCCGCTTCGTGAAGCACTGACGCTCCGCTTTCCGGACCGGTCCGCAGGGGGTCGGCGATAGCGTCGGCTGGGTGACGTCGTTCGACGCGATGCGCCGACGGGCCACGATGCTCGAGTCCGGGGACCTCGACGTCGCCGCCTACGACTTCGGCCCCGCCACCGGGGGCGACGCCCCGCTCACGTTCCTGCACGGGTTCCCGTCGTCCGCGCTCGACATGGTCCCGGTGGTGGGTCGGCTCGGCACAGCGGCACGCCCCGTGGCGATCGACTTCCCCGGCTTCGGCGCCTCCGACAAGCCGACCGGCCACCCGTACTCGATCCACGCCGCAGCGGACGCGGTGGAGGTCATGTGGGAGGAGCTCGGCGTGACGTCGACGGTCCTCTGGGCGCACGACTACGGCGCGACGGTGGCGCAGGAGCTGCTGGCACGGCACCTCGAGAACACGCTGGTGGTGGGGATCGACGCCGTGGTGTGGCACAACGGCGGGCTGTACCACCACCTGCACCGGCCGACCGCGGGGCAACGCCTCCTCCTCGACCCGGTCGAAGGCCCACGCTTCGCCGCCCAGATCGACGAGGGCGCCTTCACGGAGGCGATCCGCGGGACGTGGGGGGCGCGCCGTCCGATGCGCCGCGAGGAGTCCCACGAGATGTGGTGCTCGATGGTCCACAACGGCGGCACCCGCATCGCCGACCAGCTGCTGCACTACGTCGGGGAGCGCGAGCGGTTTTGCCAGCGCTGGCAGACCGCCCTCGAGCAGGCGGAGCTGCCCTCCTGGTTCGTGTGGGGCGACATGGACCCGGTCTCCGGCACGCCGATGATCGAGGAGGTCGAGGCGAAGGTCCCCGACGCCATGGTGGTGCGCCTCGCCGACGTCGGCCACTGGCCGCCGCTCGAGGCCCCCGACGAGGTGGCCGAGGCCGTCCTCGAGGCGCTCGACGCCAGCTGACGCGCCCAACCTGTCCCGATTCGGGCAACCCCCGCGGCCCAATCCGGACAAGTTGCCGGAGCGGGATCCGGACA
>JBIQID010000117.1:0-9837 GCA_044508215.1 Actinomycetota bacterium
AGGGCAACAACCCTGTGATCTCGCTGTGGTCATCCTGTGGCCGAGCTGTGCGCAGAGGCGTTCAGCTGTGGACGGACGCGGCCGCCTGCTCCCTGGCCCAGCGGTAGTCGGCCTTCCCCGAGGGGCTCCGCTCGACGCGGTCGACCACCAGCACGTCCTTCGGCACCTTGAAGCCGGCGAGCCGTTCCCGGACGTGTGCCCGCAGCCCCTCGACCAGGTCGCGCCCGGCAGCCACCCCGGCTCCCTCCCGCAGCGACACGATCGCCACGATCTCCTCGCCCCATCGCTCCGACGGCCGGCCGCACACCACCGCGTCGTGCACCGCGGGATGCTCCTTCAGCGCGGTCTCGACCTCCTCGGCGAACACCTTCTCGCCGCCCGTGTTGATCGTCACCGAGTCGCGGCCCAGCAGCACGATGCGGCCGTCCGCGTCGAGGCGGGCCCGGTCGCCGGCGACCGACCACCGGCGCCCGTCGATCACAGGGAACGTGGCGTTCGTCTTGCCCGGGTCGCCGAGGTAGCCCAGCGGCACACGCCCTCCCTGGGCGAGCCAGCCGATCTGGTCGGTGCCCGGATCGAGCACCCGCTCGCGTCGCTCGTCGAGCACCACCGCCGTGGGTCCCGAGTCGAAGCCGCGCTCGGCGTCGTCGGGCGAGCCGGCGCGGCTGATGCCCTGGCGTCCCGACTCGGTGCTGCCCAGCACGTCCACGATCACGACGCCCGCCAGGCGCTCGAGCAGCTCCCGCTTGGTGGCAGGGGAGAGGACGGCACCCCCGGAGAGGAGGTGCCGCAGGGTCGACGCGTCGTAGGGCCGCCCGTCGGCCACGGCCCGGTCCCACTCCTCGATCAGCGGCCGTGCGAACGGGTCGCCCACGATCAGGAGTGACGTGACCCGCTCACGTTCCACGCTGCGCCAGATGTCCGCCGGGTCCAGTCGGGTCGGGTCGTCCTGGATCACCACGGTTCCCCCGGACGTCCAGGCGCTGATCGCGTTCCAGTGCGCGGCACCGTGCATCAGCGGCGGCGCAGGGAGGGCGCGGAGGCTGGCCCCGCGCTCGGCGGCCTGTGCCAGCTCGTCGAGCGACTCGAAGTCGGAGCCGTCACGTCGCCGGATGCCGAGCGCCGAGACCAAGAAGTCGGCCTGGCGCCACAGCACCCCCTTCGGGAGGCCCGTGGTGCCGCCCGTGTAGCAGAGGTACAGGTCGTCGGGAGACCACGAGCCGCGGAGCTCGGAGGGCAGGTCGGGCGACGACGCGGCGAGTGCTTCCTCGTAGTCGACCGAGCCGGGGACCGGCGCCACCCCGGAACCGTCCTCCACCCGCACGAGCAGCTCGGGCCGGCGATCGCCCAGTGCCGCCGCCAACGTGTTGCCGAAGCAGCCGTGGTACACGACCGCCCGGGAGGCACTGTCCTCGAGCACGTACCGCAGCTCGTCCGGGCCGTAGCGGTAGTTGAGGTTCACCGCGGCGCACCGGGCCTTCATCGCGCCGAGCATCCCTTCGAGGTACTCGTTGCCGTTGAAGAGGTAGAGCGCCACGTGGTCCTGGGTGGACTCCCAGCCCCGAGCGTCGCCACGGTCACGTCCGGCCAGGCCAGCCGATGCCAGGAGCGACGCCACCCGGCGGGTCCGGTCGCCCACCTCCCCCCACGTCCACCGCCGCCCCCGGAACACCAGGCACTCCCGCTCCGGCACCTTCGCTTCGATCGCCTCGCAGATGGCGGGAAGGTTCAGCTCCACGGTGTGGCAGGCTGGCAAACGTGGCCCGGACCTTCAATTCCTCGCCTGGATGAGGCAGCGAGCCGCACTCGCGGCGGCCCAGCAGCGCCTCGCCGGAGTCGATCCCGTGCTGGACCAGCTGGTGGAGCGATACGGCCCTGCCCAGCTGCGGTCGCCCACCCCGGCAGGCCACCGGTTCGAGACGCTGGCCAGAGCCATCGCATACCAGCAGCTGAACGGCGTTGCCGCGGCGACGATCTGGGGCCGGACCGTCGAGTCGCTCGGGGGAGAGGTGACCCCCGAAGCCGTGCTCGCCCACGCGCCCGAGCAGCTGCGCGCCTGCGGGCTGTCCGCTGCGAAGACAGCTTCCCTCGTGGACCTCGCCACTCGCACTGCGCTGGGTGAGCTGCCGCTCGCCACGATCGGTCGGCTGTCCGACGAAGAGGTCATCGACGTCCTCGTGACCGTGCGCGGGATCGGCCGCTGGACGGCACAGATGTTCCTGATGTCGTCGCTCGGGCGCCTCGACGTGTGGCCGACGGGGGACTACGGGGTCCGCAACGGCTACGGCCGGGCCTGGGGGCTCCCCGAGATGCCGACGGAGAAGGAGCTGGGGCCCCTCGGCGACCGCTTCGCCGGAGGCCGGTCGCTGGTCGCGTGGTACTGCTGGAGGGTCGTCGACACCCTCGAGCCCTGACGAACCGAGTCCCCGACGAACCGAGTCCCCGACGAGCAGCGTCCCCGGCGCAGGCAAACGTCTCGGCGCAGGGAAGCCCTCCGAGCGGCCTCGCTCAGGAGTTGGTCACTCGGCCTCGACCACCGGCACCTGGCCGGTCCGGTGCCCGGCGGACTCCGCCGCGCGGGCTGCCTCCCTCATGGCGTGCCGCTGCCGCCGGAACCAGACCGCGAGGAACACCACCAGCACGGCCCCGGTGACGGCGACCGACCAGTAGAAGGCACCCCAGTCGATCAGCGAACCGAACGGCGGTGAGCCGGGGAGGCCGCTGCGCAGGTTGGGGAGGGCGAAGAGGACGCCGGCGAGGTAGCCCCACGACCACATCGGGACGGCCTGCCCGTGCGCCAGCACCAGCCAACCCACCCCGAGCGCGCCCGCGGCGAGCGCCCAGAACAGGGCGGTCAGCGTGCCGCTCCAGAGGAGCACAGCGCCGTTGCGGTTGAAGCTCGCCGTGAACTCCACCCCTTCCGTCTGGGCGGACCGCGGGCTCGTCTCCGAGGTGGCCCGGAAGTCGTTCAGGTTGGCGGAGACCTGCAGCACGACCGGGATGGCGTTCCCGTCGTCGTCGCCCACCGCGATGATCAGCTGCGTGCGGTAGCGGTCGAAGGGGTAGCGGGTGACCCTCGAGCCGGTGAGCGGCACGCTCAGCGACACCGGCTGCATCGACGTGTCCGCCTCGAAGAGCACCGAGCTGTTCGACTCGGCCCCGAAGACCAGCATCCGGAGGTCCTCCCGCGGCCCGGTCGGGCCGGCGATGTCGCCCTCCAGCGCGAACGAGAGGTTGAGCGTGACGCGTCCGGTCGCCGCATCGAGGTTCCGGAACACGCCACGGACGTGCACGGCCTCCTCGGGGTCCGCCACCGGACGGCTGAGGAGCACGTCGTCCGGCTGTCCGGGGACGATGACGAAGGAGATGGCGGCGGCCACCGGCGGCGCGATGGCGAGGAAGACGATCAGCCAGCGAGCGCGCCGGCGACGTCGCTCGTTCCAGGCAGCGGTCATGCTTCGACCGTAGGGCGCAGCGGGGTGCGCCCAGCCGTCACGGGGTGTGCGAGGAGACCAGGGTCGGAGCGGCCACGGGCTGCTCGAGCGGGAAGTGGCACGCCACGTGGTGGTCGTCGCCCACCGCCTGCATCTGGGGCTCGGCCATGGAACAGATCTCCTGCGCCAGCGGACAGCGGGTGCGGAAGCGGCAGCCGCTCGGCGGGTCGAGCGGCGACGGCAGCTCGCCCGACAGGCGGAACTCGTTCGTCACCGGCACCTCGGGGTCGGGCATCGGGATCGAGCTGATGAGCGCCCTCGTGTAGGGGTGCGCCGGGTGCTCGAAGAGGCGGTCGGGCGGCCCGATCTCGCACAGCTTCCCGAGGTACATCACCGCCACCCGGTCGCTCACGTTCTTGACCACCGCCAGGTCGTGGGCGATGAAGACGAGCGTCAGCCCGTAGCGCTCCTTCATGTCCTCGAGCAGGTTCAGGATCTGGGCCTGGACCGAGACGTCGAGGGCCGAGACGGGCTCGTCGCAGATGATCACCTTGGGGTCGGTCACCACGGCGCGAGCGATGGAGATCCGCTGGCACTGACCGCCCGAGTACTCGTGCGGACGGCGGACCTTCGCCATCTCGGGGTCGATGCCCACCGCCTCGAGCAGCTCGCGGACCTTCCGCTCCTGCTCGGCGGGCGACCCTCGCTTCCAGATGCGGAGCGGCTCGGCGACGATGTCGTGGACCGTGCGGCGCGGGTTGAGCGACGAGATCGGGTCCTGGAAGATCATCTGCATCCGAGGACGGAGCCGGCGGAGCGACTCGCCTCGGAGCGCGGTGAGCTCGACGTCGTCGAACGCCACCCGCCCCGACGTGGGCGGCGGCAGCTGCATCATCGCCTTGCCGGTGGTCGACTTGCCGCACCCCGACTCGCCGACGAGCCCGAGCGTCTCCCCTTCGGCGATGTCGAAGCTGACGTTCGAGACGGCGCGGACCTTGTCGCGGGTGCCCTTCACGGGGAACTCGACGACGAGGTTCTCGACGGTGAGGAGAGTGCCCTGCCGCAGGTGTGCGGTCCCGCTGCCGGCCATCAGGCGTGCTCCTGCTCGACGAGCTCACCGGTGAGCTCCTCGGCCGACGCGTCGACCGGATGGTGGCATGCGAAGAGGTGGTTCGGGTCCTCGCCCGTGGGTGTGAGCTCGGGCCGCACCTCGTGGCAGATGTCGGTGGCGTAACGGCACCGGGGAGCGAACGGGCAGCCCGTCGGGGGGTTCACCAGGTCGGGCGGTCGCCCGGCGATCGCGTCCAGACGGGTGTGGCTCGGATAGTCGATCTTCGGGATCGAACGCAGCAGCGCCTCCGTGTAGGGGTGCTGCACGTGGGCGAAGAGGGAGCGGGTGGGCGCCTGCTCCACGATCCGTCCGGCGTACATCACAGCGATCTCGTCCGCCCGCCCGGCGACCACGCCGAGGTCGTGCGTCACGAGGATCATGCCCATGAACCGGTCGCGCTGCTGGTCCTCGAGGAGGTCGAGGATCTGCGCCTGCACGGTCACGTCGAGCGCTGTCGTGGGCTCGTCCGCGAACAACAGCTTGGGGCCGCAGGCGAGGGCCATCGCGATGACGATCCGCTGCCGCATGCCACCCGAGAGGCGGCCCGGGTACTCCTTGAACCGGCGCTCGGGTGCAGGGATGCGGACCGCGGCGAGGAGGCCGATCGCGGTCTCCTTGGCGGTCTGCTTGTCCATGCCCAGCCGCGTGCGGAGGCCCTCCGTGAGCTGGTTGCCGATCCGCATCACCGGGTTCAGCGAGGTCATGGGGTCCTGGAACACCATCGCCATCTCGGTGCCCCACAGCTCGCGGTACTGCTTCTGGCCGTACTCGCTGATGTCGGTGCCGTCGTAGACGATGCGCCCCACCTTGGTCACGCCGCTGCGGGGCAGGAGGCCCATGATCGCCTTCGAGGTCACCGACTTCCCCGAGCCGGACTCGCCCACGATGCCGAGCGTCTTCCCGCGCTGGAGGCTGAGGTCCACGCCGTTGACCGCGTGCACCCGGCCCCTCGGCGTGTCGAACGCCACGCCGAGGCCCTCCACCCGGAGCAGCTCGCCACCCACGGGGGAGATGTGGGCCTGTCGCTCTGCGGGGTCGGTCACAGCGCACTCTCCCTCACGTCGAACTTCTGGCGCAGCGCGTCACCCAGGAAGTTGAGCGCGCACACGGTGATCACGATCACGACGCCCGGCACGAACACCAGGTGCGGGTACTGCCGGAAGTTCGCGCCGCCCGCAGCCACCACGCGCCCCCACGACATGGTGTCGCCCGGGACCCCCAGCCCCAGGATGGCGAGGCTGGCCTCCGCCACGATCACGATGCCGACGCTGAGCATGGCGATCGACATCATCGCCGGAGCGACGTTGGGCAGCACGTCGCGGAAGATGATCCGCGACGGCTTGGCGCCGAGCGCCCGGGCTGCGGTCACGAACTCGCGCTCGGCCCAGGTGAGGGTGGCGGCGCGTGCGATCCGTCCGAGGATCGGGACCGCCACGATCGCGAGGGCCAGGATGATCCCCGGCACGCGGCGGGAGGCGCCGCTCGGGTCGTCGGGTGGGGAGAAGAAGGTCACCACCAACAGCGCCAGGATCAGCGCAGGGAACGCGAGCATCGCGTCGAAGATGCCCGTGATCACGATGTCGAGCTTGCGGCTGAAGTAGCCGCTGACCAGCCCGAGCAGCCCGCCCACGATCGTCGCGGAGAGGATCGACAGGACGGCGATCAGGAGGGTCACGCGGGTGCCGAGCACCGTCTGGGAGAAGGTGTCCCGGCCAGAGGAGTCCACCCCGAAGAGGTGCGTGAACTCGCCCGAGCCCTCGCCCCGCTGCTGGGCGCTCTTCGCCGCCAGGTCGCGGCAGTCGAGCGGGTCGTAGAGGGGGAGGCCGTCGCCGGTTCCGCATCCCTCCACGACCCGGCCCCGGTCGTTGATCACCGGGTCGGCCGTGAACATGGGGGCGAAGACGGCGACCAGGACCAAGAAGATCAGCCAGCCGGCGCAGATCCAGCCGCCCACGCCCAGCTTGCGCCTGTTCGGCGAGGTCGGGCCGTCCTCCACCGCTGCGGCGAGCTCCTGCGAGGACGGCGTGACCAGCTGGTCCGGAGCCGTGTCGGTCTCAGGCATTGCGGATCCTCGGATCGATGACCGTGTAGAGGAAGTCGACCGCGTAGTTCACGAGCACGAACAGGAGGCCCACGATCGCGATGAAGCTCTGGGTCGCCGGGTACTCCCGGGAGAAGATGCCCTCGACGATGTTGTAGCCCATGCCCGGCACGGCGAAGATCACCTCGACCAGGACCGCCGAGCTGATCAGGGTGCCCACGCTCAGGCCTGCGACGGTGAGGAGCGTGAGGCTCGACGGGCGCAGCGCGTGGCGGAACAGGATCCGCCTCGGCGACAGGCCCTTGGACTTCGCCATCGTGATGAAGTCCTCCTGCAACGTGGCGATCATGTCGCTGCGCAGCAGGCGGAAGTAGACGGCCACCTGGCCGAAGGCGAGCGCGATCACCGGCAGCACCGCGTGGCGGAAGTGCTCCCCGACGTCTTCCCCGAGCGGCACCCAGCCGCTCTCGGGGAACCATCGGTTGTCGAGCGCGAGGTACTTCTTCACGAGGAACGCGAAGACGAACGCGGGGATCGACAGGGCCAGGAAGGCGCCGAGGTTCGCCCCCTTGTCGAACAGCGAGCCGGCCCGGTAGGCGGTGAGCACCCCGAGCGGGATGGCGATGGCCAGCGCCACCACCTGGGTGTAGATCATCAGCTGGATCGAGGTGGGCAGCCCCGTCTTCACCTTGTCGGCGGGGGAGCCGCCGCGGCTCCGGTAGTAGTCGCCCAGGTCGCCCTGCACGAAGTCGCCCAGCCAGCTGACGTAGCGGGCGGGGAGCGGTCGATCCAGCTCGAGGTCCTCGCGGATCTCGTCGATCAGCTGGGGGTCGGCGCCGAAGCCGATCAGCTCCGCTGGGTCACCCGGGAGCAGGCTCTGGGCGCCGAACGACGCCATGGTGAGCAGCAGCATCACCACGACGAGCCTGACCGTCTTGATCGCGAGCGTCCTCACGGCGCCCTCCTCGCGCTCAGCGCGTCCATGCGCGCTGCGGATCCATCTCCACCTTCTCCATGCCCCCGTCTCAGATCACGTGCCGTCGGTGCGACGAAGCCGGGGCGACGGAACGGCCCGGACGGGCCGGTGCCGTTCCGTCGCCCCGGCCGACGTCACTGGTCCACCCACACCTCGGTGAGCATGTGCCAGCCCCAGTGCAGGCCGGAGCCCGTGGAGCCGTCGGGAAGGGTGGTGCCCACGAGGTTGTGCACCCGGTCCGAGGCAGCCACCGCCCACGGCGAGTACCAGTTCCACATGTTGTAGGCGCCCTCGGCGAAGGCACGGTTGAGGTCCTCGTAGATCTCCTTGCGGCGCTCCGGGTCGAGCTCGACGCGGCCCTCTTCGAGCGCCTTGTCGATGTCAGCGTCGTTGATCCGCCCGAAGTTCACCGGCGAGCCCGAGTGCCACCAGACGTACTGGGTGTCCGGGTCGGCGCCGGGGTGGTTGCGCCAGAGGATGATGTTGAACTCACCGCTCAGCGCCTGGCTGATGAGCGTGGCCTGGTCCTTGTCGTCGATCGACACGCTCACGCCGACCGCCTCGAGCTGGCTCTTCACCTCTTCGGCGATCGCCTTCGTGGTGGGGTCGGTGGCGTAGGACACCCGCACCGAGATGTTCTTCCCGGAGAAGAAGTCGTTCGCCGTGTCGGGGTCGTACTCGATCATCCCCGGGTCCTCGAGGTAGCCGAGGACCTCCGAGTCGAACGGACCGTTCGCGATGTTCGCCTGGCCGTCGTTCGCGATGTCGTTGAGGACGTCGCGGTCGATCGCCATCGCCATGTGGCGGCGGATCTCGATGTCGTCCATCGGGGGGTTCGACACGTTGATGAGGCCGTAGGCGACCTCCTTGTGGCCGTCCGGCTCACGGATGAGGATGAAGCGGTCGTCCGCCTCGACCTGGTCCATGACGCTCGGCAGGCTGAAGTGCATGGCGTCGATCGTGCCGCCGTCGAGGGCGTCGTAGCGGTCGGGGGTGCCGACGATCGGACGGAAGATCAGCTTGTCGAGGTACGGCAGCTGGTTCCCCTCGTCGTCGGTGCGCCAGTAGTTCTCGTTCTTCGAGAGCTCCATCGACTGGCCGCGCTCCCAGCTGTCGAGCTTGAACGGGCCGGTGCCGATCATGTTCTCGGCGCAGTTCGGGTCGCTGTACTGCGCGGTGGCCATGATCCCGTTGCGGCCGCCGGCCAGGTAGTCGCCGAAGGCCGGCCACGGGATCTTGGTGGTGATGACCACCGTGAGGGGATCGGGCGCCGTGATCGTGTCGATGTTCGAGAACACGAACGGGAAGAGCAGCGGACGGCGGCCGTACTTGGCGAGGGCCTCCGCGTCTCCACGGGCCAGGTCGAGGTTGTCCTTGACGACCTGGGCCGTGAGGTCGGTCCCGTCGTGGAACTTGATGCCCGACCGCAGCTTGATCTCGAACGAGGTGAAGTCGTCGTTCGGGGTGAAGGACTCCGCCAGGTACGGCTTCGGCTCGAGGTTCTCGTCGAACGACATCAGCGGGTCGTAGACGGCCTGGACCACCTGGATGCCGCCGGCGGCGAGCTGCGCCTCGGCGAGGCAGTAGCCGCCGGAGGACTCGGCCTCGATCGCATAGGTGAGCGTGCCACCCGGGGTCGGGGTGCCCGTCTCCTCGGGCGTGGACCCGTTGTCGTTGCCGTTGTCGTCGCCGTCGTCGCCCCCGCAGCCGGCGGCGACGAGCGCGAACGCGAGGCCGAGGGCGGCGAACCTCAGTGATCGACGGGATCCTCTTCGCACGATTCGACTCTCCAGTGGTGCTGGCCGCTGAGCGGCTCCGGTGTCCGGTCGACCCCGAACGAGGTGACCGCCCGCATCCGGAGGAGCCGAGACGCGGGCACCTGCGCACCCCCGACCCGTATGACCCCCGGCACACGGTGCGCCGCACTGTAGCGCCAGTCCCCGACGTCCGTGCCGACCCCCAGGGGGGACCGTTCTCCGGTGGATCGCCCTGCCGTAGCGTGGTCGCGTGGTCGAGCTCGCCGTCTCCGTCATCGCCGTCGCGGCGCTGGTGGGCCTCTTCGTGGCGGGGCGCCGTGCTCGTGACCGGGCCCACGCGGGCTCGAAGACCGTCGAGCTCGACCTCGGTCCGGAGCGGGTCTCACGCACCCTCGCGGACGGTCGTCAGGAGTCGGTCGCGTGGAGCGACCTCACGTGGGTCGAGGTCGTCTGCACGCGGGTCGACACGGCAGACGGAGCGTCGGCCTTCGTGCTCCTCGGGGCGAAGGAGGACGAAG
>JBIQID010000118.1:0-6230 GCA_044508215.1 Actinomycetota bacterium
TCAGATACGCCGGATGAGGTCGACCTTGGCCTCGGCGGCGTTCGCGTCGGCGCCCTTCTCGTCGAGCAGCGCGGCGCGGTCGCGCTCGGCCTCCGCACGGGCCTTCTCCACGTCGACGCGGGCGATCGCTGCCTCGGTGCCGTGCTCGGCGATGTACTCGGCCCACTCCACGAGCGTGTCGACCATCTCGTCCTCGGGCACGACTGCGACGTTCTGGCCCTTCACGAACAGGTGGCCCCGGTGGCGCCCGGCTGCGATGCCGATGTCGGCGTCGCGGGCCTCGCCCGGCCCGTTCACCACGCACCCCATCACGGCGACCTGCAACGGCAGCTCCCGCTCTCCGAATGCCGCCTGAGCCGTCTCGGCCACGGCGATCACGTCGATCTCGGCCCGGCCGCACGACGGGCATGCGATGAGGTCGACGTTCTTGCGCTCCCGCAGCCCCATGCCCTCGAGGAGCATGCGGCCGGCCTTGGCCTCTTCCACCGGGTCGGCGGTGAGGCTGTAGCGGATGGTGTCGCCGATCCCCTCGGCGAGCAGCGTCGCGATGCCGGCGGTGGCCTTCACCAGGCCGCCCGGCAGGGGCCCCGCCTCGGTGACGCCGAGGTGCAACGGGTGGTCGGTGGCCTCGGCGAGCTGCCGGTAGGCCTCGATCATGAGCGGCACGTTCGACGCCTTCACCGAGATCTTCACGAGGTCGAACCCGACCTCGTCGAAGTACTCGAGCTCCCGCATGGCCGACTCGACCATGGCCTCGGGCGTGACCCGGCCGCCGTGGCGTTCGTACAGCTCGGGGTCGAGCGACCCGCCGTTCACCCCGATGCGGATCGGCACGCCGCGGTCACGGCACTCGGACGCGACCGCCTTGATGTGCTCGGGCTTGCGGATGTTGCCGGGGTTGAGGCGCAGGCAGGCGACCCCGGCCTCGAGGGCTGCGAGCGCCATCTTGTACTGGTGGTGGATGTCCGCCACGAGCGGGACCGGCGAGCGCGGCACGATGCGGGCGAGGCCCTCGGCCGCGTCGAGGTCGTTGCAGGTGCACCGCACGATGTCGCACCCGGCAGCGGCCAGGGCGTAGATCTGGGCCAGCGTGCCCTCGACGTCCGCTGTCTTCGTGGTGGTCATCGACTGCACCGACACCGGTGCGCCGCCGCCCACCTGCACGCTGCCGACCTGCACCGCCTTCGTGGTGCGCCTCGGGAAGGTGACGGTTCCGGCGTCCATGCAGCGAGCCTCTCAGATCTGGAGCGGTTGGGTGATGTCGGCGACCACGGCCAACAGCGCCACCGTGGCGAGCACGATCACCACCGCGTACACCGCGGGCATCAGCCGCCTCGCGTCGACCAGGTACCGCCGGCCGTCGCGGCGGCGCAGCTCGCGGATCCGCTCGTAGCACGCCACCGCCACGTGCCCGCCGTCGAACGGGAGCAGCGGGATCAGGTTCAGCACGCCGATCATCACGTTCACGGCGCCGAGGAACTGCACGAACGCCGGCCAGTCGTCGGTGAAGTCGGTGCCGATGTCGATGATCCCGAGGATCGAGCTGGGCCGGGTCGAGTTCTGTGCGATGTACGCCTCGCCGGTCTCGCGTGCCGTGGTCGGCACGTCGACCTTCGAGTCGCTGTCGGGGGCCCCGGAGATCACCTGGTCGGCGAAGCGGACGATGTTCACCGGGTTGAAGATGATCCCGATGCTCTTGATGGCCGTGCCGGTGAGCTGACCGAAGGACGAGACCGAGGCGCCGGCCGCGCCCAGGACGCCGAGGTCCTCACGTCCGGTTCGGGGGCCGACCCCGAGGAAGCCCTGGGGGTCGGTCACGTCGACGGCGTGGCCCAGGTTCACCTCGTGCTCGCTCCGAGTGCCGTCGGGGCCCTCCACCCCGAGGCGCACGATGCCGCCTTCGATCGTGTCGACGATCGTCGGGACCTGCTCGAGCGACGCGAGGGGCTGCCCGTTCACGGACAGGACGATCATGTCGTCGCGGAGGCCGGCGGCGGCAGCACGGGAACCGGGTGCGATGGAGTGGATGCGGATGGTGCCGTCGTGGGCGCCGAAGGCGAGGTCCTCCCCCACCGTGCCGATGATCGACGCCCGGCCGCCCAGCCGCGTCTCGAGGTCGACGACCTCGCCGTCGCGCTCCACGGCCAGGACCACGTCGCGGTCGGGACGCTCACGGACCTCGTGCGCCATCTCGTCGAAGGTCTCCACCGGCGTGCCGTCGACCGCCACCACCCGGTCACCCACCTGCAGCCCGGCGGAGGCAGCGGCGCTGCCCTGGGAGATCTCGTCGGCGGTCCAGCCAGCCTCTGAGGGGCGGCCGGCGAAGAAGAAGACGCCGAAGAAGAGGAGGAGGGCCAGGATGAAGTGCATCGCCGAGCCGGCGACGGCGACGCCGATGCGGGGCCAGAAGGCCTTCTGGCGGTACGTCCGGTGCTCGTCCTCGGGAGCGACCTCGTCGACGTTGGTCATCCCGATCACCCGCACGTACGCGCCGGCGGGGATCGCCTTGATGCCGTACTCGACCTCTCCGCGGCGGAACGACCAGATGCGCGGGCCGAAGAAGAGGAAGAACTCCGTGACCTTCATGCCGGCCCGGCGTGCCATCACGAAGTGGCCCAGCTCGTGGAGGAAGATCATCAGCAGGATCGCCCCCACCACGAGGAGCAGGGACCACCCCTTCCAGACGCCCAGGGCGACGAAGCCTGCGATCAGGGCGACGAGGCGCCACGGGCTGACCGTGGGATGGCCCTCGGTGGCTGCCTCCACCTCGGGGGCTGCGTCCGGCGGCGCTTCCGGGCTCCTCAACGTGCGCTCCTGACCAGGTCGGCGCCGGAGCGCTGTTCGACGATCTCGGTGGTGGCCCGACGCGCTGCGGCGTCGGCCGCGAGCACGTCCTCGACGGACGAGGCGGCGCTGCCGTCCCAGCGGTCGAGCGCCGCTGCGTCCACCTCGGCGATGTGGCGCCAGGCGATCCGCCCGGCGAGGAAGGCGTCGACGGCCACCTCGTTGGCGGCGGACAGCCAGGCCGGGGCGGTGCCTCCGGACCTGCCGGCCGCGAACGCCAGGTCGAGGCACGGGAAGGTCGCGCGGTCGGGTGGTTCGAAGGTGAGGGTGGTGGGCTGCGTGAAGTCCATCGTTCCGAAGCCGACCGGGAGACGGTCGGGATAGGCCAGTGCGTAGCCGATCGGCAGGCGCATGTCGGGGAGTGAGAGCTGTGCGATGGTCGCCCCATCGGTGTAGGTGACCATGGAGTGCACGATCGACTGCGGGTGCACCACCACCTCGATCCGGTCGTAGGGCGTCCCGAACAGCTCGTGTGCCTCGATCACCTCGAGGCCCTTGTTCATGAGCGTCGACGAGTCGACGGTGATCTTCGGCCCCATCGACCAGGTGGGGTGGGCGAGCGCGTCGTCGACGGTCACCGACGCCAGGTCCTCGGCAGTGCGGCCGCGGAACGGGCCACCCGAGGCGGTGAGCACCACCTGGGCGACGCGGCGGTCGTCGTCGGCGGCTCGGAGCGCCTGGTGGACGGCGCAGTGCTCGCTGTCGACGGGGACCAGTTCGGCGCCAGGGGTCCGGCGCAACGGCTGCACCACGGGGCCGGCGGCGATCAGCGACTCCTTGTTGGCGAGGGCCAAGCGCTTCCCAGCCGCCAACACGGCGAGCGTGACACCGAGGCCGGCGAACCCGACCACGCCGTTCACAGCGACGTCCGCGGTCGCTGCGGCGGCGCCCATCGCGTCGGCACCGACCTCGAGGGTGGTGCCGGACGGCAGCCGGTCGCGCAGCTCGCCTGCGACGGAGGGGTCGCCCACCACCACGACGGAGGGGCGGACCTCGGCGGCCTGGGCGGCGAGGAGCTCGACGTTCGAGTGCGCGGCGAGCACCTCGACCTCGTAGGCGCCGTCGGCGGCGGCCACGACTTCGAGCGTCTGGGTCCCGATGGACCCCGTCGAGCCCATCACTGCAACGGTCGTCGCCACGAGGCCTCAGGCTACCGCCGGCACATGCGGATTCCGGGCCGCCCGATGGCCGTTCCTGAGAACGGCGCGGGCCCGATCAGAAGGCGAACCGGTCGGGGCCGAGCTCGAGGAGGTGCGCCATGAACCACGCCATCGGGAGCACGAACAGGAAGGCGTCGAACCGGTCGAGCACCCCGCCGTGACCGGGCAGGACCGAGCCCATGTCCTTCACGTTCAGGTCGCGCTTGATCTTCGACTGGCAGAGGTCTCCGAGGGGGGCGACGATCGCGCAGAACAGGCAGAAGAAGAGGGTCTTCGGCAGCTCGTGGCCGACGGGCTCCACCCCGATCAGCCCCACGATCACGAACGGCACGGCGATCGCCGCGGCCACCCCGCCGAACAGGCCTTCCATCGTCTTGTTGGGGCTGGCGGCGCTGAGCGGCCGCTGCCCGATCGCCTGGCCCACGAAGTAGCCGCCGATGTCGTAGGACACGGCGACGAGCGTGGCGGCGATCAGCACCCCGATGCCGGGGTTCGACGCGTCGTCCCCGAGCGCGTCGGCCATCAGCCGTCCCTGCCCGAGGGCGAGCGAGGCCATCGACCCGAGGCCGCCGATCCACAGCACGCCCAGGAGCGTGGCGCCGAGGTTCATCACCGAGTTCTCGGCCGGGTTCACCCAGAAGAACCAGAGCAACCCCGCGAGGACGGTGAGCGACAGGACGACGGCGTGGCCGATGTCGGGCTGGGCCACCGGAGCGATCGCGAGCGCTGCCACCGCGACGATCCCGATCGGGAGCGCCGGGGCGTAGCCGGCTCGCCGGAGCACCTGGAAGAACTCGCCGGCGGCGAGGGTGAGCACCACGGTGACGAGCGCCGTGGTGGCCACCGTGCCGAGGCGGAAGCAGAGGAGGCCGATCGCGACCAGCGCGACGCCCACGCCGACGGCCTGCGGCATGTTGCGGCCGCCCACCGAGGGGGTGGCCGGCTCGTCCGCCACCTGGGGGGCGATGATCCGGCGGGGGGCTCGACGCAACGGCCGGCGTGGTGGCTCCTCGTCGACGTCGGGGAGCCTCACCCCTGCGCCACCCGGGCCGCCGGACAGGTCGAGCTCGGGATCGAAGAACGGGGGCGACGAGTCGTCGTCGAGCGCACCGAGGCGCGGCCCCGAATCGACGAGGTCGGAGAAGTCGTGGCTCTCGGTGAGGTCGTGGTCCTGGTCGCGCCAGCGGGGCTGGCCGGCCGTCGCCCAGCCCTCGGCACCCGCGTCGCTGTCACCGATGACGACCTTCGGCACCTGCCCCGTGGGCGGGTCGGTGTAGTGGGGCAGCTCGTAGGAGTCGTCGTCCGGCTCTGCTGCGAGGTCGTCCGCCTCGTCGGCCCGGGCTCGTGCCTCGTCGAGCGCTTCGTCGTCGGCCTCGTCGGCCTGCGGAGCGTCGTCTGCCCAGATCTGGCCGGCCCCGTAGTTCGGGGGCTCCGCCCCGCCGCGGACCCGGACCACCGGACGGACGTCGCCGGTCCCCTCGGGATCGCCTGCCTCGTGGGCGCCGATGATCCGCACACCTCCGGTGGCCTCGCGCCAGCCGCGGTCCTCGTCGGCCTCGGTCGGATCCTGGTCCTCGGGTGCGTCGTCCCGCTCGTCGGCCACGTCAGCCCTCCATGAGCTCGACGGTCTTGTTCTCGAGCGCAGCGTCGATCTCGCCTTCGAACTTCTTGGTCAGCTTGTCGAGGATCTCCTCCGCTCGTCGGAGCTCGTCCTCGCTGATGTCGCCGTCCTTCTGGAACGCCTCGAGGTCCTTGCGTGCGTCACGTCGGGCCGACCGCATGGCGTTGCGGCCGTCCTCGGCCTTCTGGCGGACCATCCGCACGTACTCCTTGCGCCGCTCCTCGGTGAGGGGCGGGAAGCCGAGCCGGATGGAGTTGCCGTCGTTCGACGGGTTCAGCCCGAGGTTCGCCTCGCGGATCGCCTTCTCGATGGCAGGGATCGAGCCCTTGTCGAAGGGCGAGACCACCAGCTGGCGCGCCTCGGGGATGGAGAAGCTGGCCAGCTGCTGGAGCGGCACGATCGACCCGTAGTAGTCCACGGGCAGCTTCTCGATGAGACCGGAAGACGCTCGGCCGCTGCGCACCCCTGCGAACTCGCTGAGGGTGAACGCGAGCGCCTTGGTCATGCGTGCCTCCGCGTCGTCACGGGCGGCGTCGATCAGTTCGTCACTCATGGCGTGACGATCCTTCCACACCGGGACACCCGACCGGTGACAGCCGCTCCCG
>JBIQID010000118.1:6330-8136 GCA_044508215.1 Actinomycetota bacterium
GGCCCGGCTCAGCTAACGAGCGTGCCGAGGGGTTCGCCGGCGACGATGCGCTCGATGAGGCGCTCGCCCATCAGGTCGAACACCACGATCGGCAGGGTGTTGTCCATGCACAGGGTGATGGCCGTGGAGTCCATCACCTTGAGGCCACGGTTGAGGACGTCGATGTACGACACCTCGGTGAGCAGCTGGGCGCTCGAGTCGACCCGCGGGTCGGCCGTGTACACGCCGTCGATGCCGTTCTTGCCCATCAGGATCGCCTCGGCCTCGATCTCGACGGCGCGGAGGGCGGCGGTGGTGTCGGTGGTGAAGAACGGGTTGCCGGTGCCGCCCGCGAAGATCACGACGCGGCCCTTCTCGAGGTGGCGGATCGCACGGCGGCGGATGTACGGCTCCGCCACCTGCGACATGTGGATCGCTGACTGCACCCGCGTGGGCTGCCCGAGCCGCTCGAGGGTCTCCTGCAGGGCGAGCGCGTTGATGACGGTCGCCAGCATCCCCATGTAGTCGGCCTGGGCCCGGTCCATGCCGGAGCCGGCGCCGGCCATGCCGCGCCAGATGTTGCCCCCGCCGACCACCACGGCGACGTCGATCTCGAAGCGCTGCTTCAGCTCGAGGACCGCCTGGGCGATCTGGGCGACGATCTCGCCGTCGATGCCGTAGCCGGCCTCACCGGCGAACGCCTCGCCGGAGAGCTTGAGCAGGACCCGTGACCAGCGTGGGGTGCTGCGGGAAGAGGAGGCTCCGTCGCCGGAAGCTGCGCCTTCGGTCATCGAACGTCGCTCCTCTTCGGTGCCGGCCCCGATGTCGTCTGGCGGGTCAGCTGCCGATGACCGCTTGTGCGAAGCGGACGATCCGACCGCTGCCGAGCCGCTGCTGCACGGTCTCCTTCTCCCCGAAGATGCCCTGCTCGGGGAGGACCCGCTCGGCGTACCAGGAGTTCACGCGACCCTCGACGATCTTCGGGACCGCCTGCTCCGGCTTGCCCTCCTTGCGGGTGAGGTCCTCGAAGCCGACGCGGGCCTTCTCGACGAGGTCGGCGTCGATCTCGTCGCGGCTGAGCGCAGCCGGCTTGGCGAAGGCGATGTGGAGCGCGATCTCGTGGGTCTGCTCCTCGTCCGCGCCCTCGATCTCGACGAGCACGCCGTTCGTGCCACGGCCGTCCTGGATGTGGAGGTAGGCGTCGAACCCGTTGCCCGGGGCCGCCTCGAAGCGGGCGACCTTCCCGACCTCGATGTTCTCCTTCTTCTGGATGCGGAGGGTGTCGAGGTCGTCCTGCAGCTCGCTGATCGCCTCGGGCCCGCCACGGAGCACCGCGTCGGCCATCCGCTGGGTGAGGTCGACGAAGTCCTCGGCCTTGGCGGAGAAGTCGGTCTCGGACTTGAGCTCGACGAGTGCAGCGGCGTTGCCGTCGCGGGCGATGGCGACGGCGCCCTGGTTGTTCTCGCGATCCTCGAGCGTTGCGACCTTCGTGAGGCCCTTCTCACGGAGGATCTGAGCGGCCTTGTCCCGGTCGCCCTCGGCCTCGACGAGCGCCTTCTTCGCGTCCATCATCCCGGCGCCGGTTGCGTCGCGGAGGGCCTTCACGGCCTGGGCGGTGATCTCTGCCATTGGGGGGTGGTGCTCCTCTGGGTTCCAGCTGGGTGGACGACGGGGTGGGCCGGCGTCAGGCGATGGTTCGGACGGTGGTCGGGGGCGTCTGTCGGGCCGTCACTCGGACGGCGCCTCTGCAGCGGCCTCGGGTGCTTCGGCCTGCTCGGCGGGTGCGGCGGCCTCGGCGGGCGCCTCCTCGGCAGGGGCCTCCTCGGC
>JBIQID010000118.1:8236-9776 GCA_044508215.1 Actinomycetota bacterium
GCCTCCTCGGCAGGGGCCTCCTCGGCGGCGGCCTCCTGCGGCGGAGCGGCCTTGGCTGCAGCGATGCGCTGCTCCCGCTCGGCGGCGGCGAGCGCTGCCTGACGGCGTGCCTCGGCCTGCTCCTGGGCCTTCTGGGCCTCTTCCTCGGCGGTCCGCGGGCGGACGTCCGCGATGCCGGTGCGGCGGGCGCGGATCTGGCGACCCTCCTCGACGGCCTCGCTGATGACGCGGGCCATCAGCTCACCGGAGCGGATCGCGTCGTCGTTGCCGGGGATGACGTACTGGATGAGGTCGGGGTCGCAGTTGGTGTCGACGACGGCGACGATCGGGATGCCGAGCTTGTTGGCCTCGGTCACCGCGATGTCCTCCTTCTTCGTGTCGAGGATGAACACCGCGTCGGGCAGCTTCTCGAGGTTGCGGATGCCGTTGAGGTTCCGCTCGAGCTTCGTGAGCTCGCGACCCAGGAGGAGCGCCTCCTTCTTGGGCATGATCTCGAACTCACCGGAGTCCCGCATGCGCTGGTACTCCTTCATCTTGCCCACGCGCTTGTGCATGGTCTCGAAGTTCGTGAGCATCCCGCCCAGCCAGCGCTGGTTCACGTACGGCATGCCGCACTTGGTGGCGTAGCCCTCGACGCTGTCCTGCGCCTGGCGCTTCGTGCCGATGAAGAGCACGTTGCCACCGTCGGCGACGAGGTCGCGCACGAAGGTGTAGGCCCGCTCGATCCGCTCGAGCGTCTGGCGCAGGTCGATGATGTAGATGCCGTTGTGCTCGCCGTGGATGAACCGCTTCATCTTCGGGTTCCACCGGCGGGTCTGGTGTCCGAAGTGGACGCCCGCGTCGAGCAGTTGCTTCATCGTCACGACCGCAGCCATGTCACCTGTCCTTCGATGTGGTTGCTCCCGGCGGCGCACCTCGCTGACGGTCAGCGAGGCGAGGAGGTTGCGACGGGAGTGGAACCGGAGCGTGCTCCGGGGCCCAGGCGATCCGGGCCGGAGAGGAACTCTAGCGGTGCGCCGCCCGGATCGACCAACGAGCGCACCGATCCTGCGGCGGGCTCAGCCCCCGGGCGGGGGCACGAGCCGGGCGGTGAGCTGCTCCAGCAACGGCGCGGGATCGAGGTACCGGTCGGTCGGGTCCCGGAACCCGATCTGGATCCGGGCGGAGGCGGTGCCGACCGGCTGGCCCCGGCGGACCCGCTCACCTCGCTCCACCAGCACCGAGGTGAGGAACGACAGGCTGCTGCGGAGCCCGTCGGCGTGGAGCACCGTGACGTACCACGCACCCGCGATCGGCCCGGCGAAGGTGACCACGCCGTCCCCCACGGCGCGCACCGGGGTGCCGGGGGTGGTGGCGTAGTCGAGGCCACGGTTCCCCGGCCCGTAGTCGGTCTCGGGGGGACGGAAGACGTCGACGACCGGGGCGGCGACCGGCGGCTGGTAGCGCACCGCTGGGCCCGCGCCTCCTGCAGCCGGACCCGCCGCGAGCTGCGCGGCGGGACTGGCGGCGAGCACCGGGTGGGTGGGCGGGCCGATGCCTG
>JBIQID010000119.1:0-9747 GCA_044508215.1 Actinomycetota bacterium
CCTCGGCCTTCTTCGTCCTCCGCTACCCGGCTCCCCCCGCCCGCGGCCCCCGTCGGCGGGCCGCGCCATAACGTGTCGGGCGATGGAGGACTGGAGCGACGGCGAGGACCCGGCGGGGCCGCCGATCCACCCCGACGATCGGCTGTGGCGCCATCCGTCGGAGCTGCGCGCCCTGGAGACGCCCACCCCGACGGTGGTGCGCCGGCCGGTCGGCAACCGTGCGCTCCTCGGCGCCGTGGTGGTGGTGGCCGTGGCCGGCGCCTGGTGGGCCACCCGGGCGCTCGAGGTCCACGTGACGCCGATCGAGGTGTCGTCCGAGTCCAGCGAGCCCACGGTGAGGATCGCCCGTGCCGCGGGCACCACCGGGAACACGCTGGCGACGATCGTCTCCACCAGCACCACGCTCGCCGGGATCGCAGCCGAGCAGGCGAGCGTCGGGCTGCGCGTCACCGAGGTGTCGGCCGAGAGCCCCCTGGCCCGGGCCGGCGTCCGCCGAGGCGACCTGGTGGTCGCGATCGGCGGCATCCCCACGACGTCGATGGACGACCTCTCGGCGGCGATCCACCTGCTCTCCAGGAAGGGCGAGGTGCCGATCGAGGTCCTGCGTGGGTCGCGGCGCCTCGAGCTGCTCTGCGACCTGGGACGCCCGTAGGCGCCGGATCACCTCAGCGTGACGGCCGCCGTCGGCGGAGCAGCAGCACGACGGCCGCCACCACCGAGCCGACACCCGCGAGGAGCGCGCCGAGCGCGACCTCCTGGCGCCGCCGCCCGTGGAGCGACGACCACCAGCCGGCCCGGCTGACCTCGACGAACGCCTCGTCGTTCGACGCGACCGGCTCCCAGCCGGTGCTCCGCAGGCGGTCGTTCGCCACCACCCAGGGGTGCATCGTGTACGGCAGCACCTCGGGCGGGGTCGAGGTGAGGCGCCACCGCCACCGGGCCTTCGCCACCGGCGGCGCGAGCTGCTCGGGGATGCGCACCTTGCCGCCACGTCCGGCGAGGTCGACCTGGCGCTCGACGCGCAGCCAGCCGTCGGGGGCGACGTTGTAGGCACCCTCCAGGTCGGCCGACACCGCATGTGCGATGGCGGACACGAGGTCGCCGATGGCGAGGAACTGTCCGGGCGGGTCGGCGTCGCCGTGGCGGGCGGACGGGCTGTGCCAGAGCGAGCGCTCCATCCAGTCGGCCGCCGGTTCCCCGTCGGCGACGACGAGCGACGGGCGGAGGACGGCGACACGGGCGCCCCGCTCGGCACCCCACCGGCGGGCGAGCCGCTCCAGCTCGGCGCGATCCGCGGCGAAGCGGCAACCGGGGTTCGGGCGGAGCACGGCGTCCTCGCTGAGCGGAACCGGGTTGGTGGGCCAGGCGCCGTAGACCATCGCGGAGGAGAGCACCACGACCTGGCGCACGTCGCGACCTTCGAGCGAGCGGAGCAGGGGCTCGACCGGGACCAGGTCCACGCCGCCCAGGCCGGTGCCGTCCACCTCCGCCGCCCGGCCGGGTGCGAGGAGGACCAGGTCGAGAGGTCCGTCGTCGGGGCTGCCGGGCGCTGGGACCTCGCCGGAGACGGTGTGGCCACCCGCCCGGAGCGCGGCGGCGATGCGGCGACCCAGTTCGGTCTCGATGCCGTTCACGATGACCGCGGACATGGCCGGCTCCTGGATTCGGGCGACCCGCGGCACGGGTGCGGG
Organism: Actinomycetota bacterium; assembly: GCA_044508215.1. GTDB lineage: Bacteria > Actinomycetota > Acidimicrobiia > Acidimicrobiales > Microtrichaceae > JAEZFI01. The sequence continues at coordinate 1,692 of JBIQID010000119.1, forward strand.
GCGACGGTCCTACGATGACCCCTGTGGCGTTCCCTGGTCCATTCGGCGAGACACCCGATGGATTCGGGTCGATGGCCGAGATGTTCCAGCGCTTCATGGCCTCCCTCTCGGGCAGCGGTCAGCAGCGTTGGGAGCAGGCGAAGCAGATGGCGGCCGCCATCGCCAACGAGGGCGAGCCCGCCGCGAACGTCGACCCGGCCGATCGGGTCGCCTTCGAGCAGCTGCAGCGGGTCGCCGAGATGCACGTGGCGGAGCTCACCGGCCTGACCCCGGCCGGCTCCCTCACCCTGGTCTCGCGGGCCCAGTGGACGGCCGACACGATCGACGCCTACCGCCCCCTCTTCGAGCAGCTGGCCGGTTCGTTCGACGCGATGCTCCGCTCGCAGATCGAGGACCTCGGCGAGGAGGAGCTCGACGCCCTGAACGAGATGTCCGACGGTCAGCTCGGCCCCGACCCGCGGATGTTCGTGAACGCGATGTCCCAGATGATGGGCCCGATGATGCTCACGATGATGGCGGGGTCGATGGTCGGGCAGCTCGGCCGCAGGGCGTTCGGCTCCTACGACCTGCCGATCCCCCGGGCGCTCGACTCGAAGCTGCTCGTGGTGGCCGACTCGATCGACCGCTTCGGCAAGGACTGGGAGCTGGCGCCCGACGACCTGCGCCTCTGGGTGAGCATCGGCGAGCTCACGACGCACACCGTGCTCACCCTGCCGCACGTGCACCAGCGGATGACAGGGCTGCTCTGCGAGCACGCCTCGGGGTTCAACGGCGACCTGTCGGGCCTCGAGGAGCGCCTCGGCGACATCGACCCCATGTCCCCCGACGGCATGGAGCGGCTGCAGTCGGCGCTGGGCGACCCCGACGTCGTGCTCGGCGCGATGCGCACCGACGCCCAGGCCGCCGTGCTCCCCGCCCTCGAGGCCATGGTCGCGGCGATCGGCGGCTACGTGGACTGGGTGGTCGACCGGATCGGGGGACGGCTGCTCGGCGATCACACCCGCATCACCGAGGCGCTGCGCCGACGCCGGGTCGAGACCGACCAGGCCAGCCGCTTCGTGGAGCGCCTCTTCGGCCTCGAGCTGACCCAGGACGTCTTCGACCGCGGCGCCGCCTTCGTGGCCGGCGTGGTCGAGCGCGCGGGCGAGGACGCACTCACCCACCTCTGGCGTGACGAGTCGACCCTCCCCACCCCCGCCGAGGTCGAGGCGCCGGGTCTCTGGCTGGCCCGCCTGGACCTCGCTCAGACCGAGGTGGAGGGCTTGGGCGAGATCGATGTCCCCGACTCCCCCGAGGGCTTCGAGGGCTGACCGAACCTCCCGGTGATCGCCGCTGCGATCGCCAGCGCGGCCACCGCGGCGACCACCACGGAGCCGGCGCCCACGCTCAGCTCGATCGCCACCGGGATCAGCCCGCCGATCACCCACGCCACCTGGAACCGCGACTCGAGGACCGCGAACAGCCGGCCCCGGTCGCGCGAGGGCGTCTCCTTCTGCACGATCGCGTCGAACGCCTGCTTGCCGGTGGCCGCAGCGACCGCGACGCCGAGCGCCAGGCCGCTGAACGCCAGCAGCCCGTCGAAGACGATGCCCCAGAGGCCGGCCAGGGCGACCACGCCCAGGGCACCCAGCAGGATGCGCTCCTCGGCGACGATCGCCCGCAACCGGGGGGAGACCGTCGAGCCCACGAGGCCTCCGACCACGCCCATCGCCACCACCACCCCGAAGTACCAGGTGGGGAACTCGCCGGTGACAGGCGGGACCGCGACCCCCGGCAGGTGTTCGGCCGCGTTGCGCGCCAGTTGCTCGGAACGTGACACGTCGGGCACCGAGCGCAGCTCGAAGGCCAGCACGAACGTCGAGAAGCCGACCGCCGCGCGGATCACGGCCATCGACGCCGCCTCGCCGGCGACCGCCACGGCACCCGCGGCCGAGCGGGCCTCCGCCGCCTGGTCGACCACCGGCTGGGCGTCGCCCGAGCCATCCGGCTCCTCGCTGCCGGCTTCGAGGGTCCACGCCGCCACCGACGCGCCGGCGAAGCAGATGGCGCACCAGCCCATCACCCACCCGGGCCCGATCAGGTAGCAGAGGCCGGCCGGGGCCATCGTGGCGAACCCTGCCAGGCCACCCAGGAGCTGCAGCTTCGAGTTGGCCTCGACGAGGTTCCGCTGGCCCTCGATCACCTGCGGGACCACCGCCGCCTTCGAGACCTGGTACGTCTTCGCGAGCACCAGCATGAGGAACGCCTGCGGGAAGAGCAGGAGGCTCTCGTTCGCCGTGGACGGGACCATCACCACCGCGATCAGGGTCCGCAGCACCATCGACCCGATGATCACGGCGCGGTGCCCGCCGCGGACGCGGTCGACCATCGGACCGATGAGCGGGCCCACCAGGGCGAACGGGGTCATCGTGAGGATCAGGCCCAACAGGACCTTCTCCCGACCCTCCGCCGGATCGACCTCGAAGAAGAGGGTCCCGGCCAGCGCGAGCGCCAGCGTGGCCTCCCCTGCCATCCCGAACGCGTGCGTGGCGGCCAGGCGGGCGAAGGGTCCGTGGCGGTCCACCGATCGCACCCGCTCATCGTAGGTGGGCCTCCGGACACCCCCTCCCAGGCACGGCGCCGGGTGCACGGAGGCTCCCTCGGGGCGGGGTCGACGGGCTCGTCGAGGGCGTCGCCGGCGACGCCGAAGCCGCGCTGTCACCCCCCTCTGCGACGCTGGGGCCCATGACCTCGACCGCCGCCGACCGCTCCGGCGATCCCACCGCCACCCCCTCGGCGACCGCCGAGGCCGCCCAGCGCCACCTCGCCACCCTCGCCGGGCCCGCCGCGGTCCTGCGCCACGACCAGCTCACCGCCATCGACGCGCTGGCCACCGACCGGCGCCGCGTGCTGGTCGTGCAGCGCACCGGCTGGGGGAAGTCGGCGGTCTACTGGATCGCCACCCGCCTGCTGCGCGACGCGGGAGCAGGCCCCACCCTCGTGGTCTCGCCGCTCCTCGCGCTCATGCGCGACCAGGTCGAGGCCGCCGCCCGGATGGGCCTTCGGGCGCACACGGTGAACTCCACCAACGTCGACGCCTGGGACGAGATCTTCGAGGAGCTCGCCGCGGACGCGGTCGACGTGCTGCTCATCTCGCCCGAGCGCCTGAACAACCCGAAGTTCCGCCACCAGGTGCTGCCGCGCCTCGCGCGGTCCATCGGCTTCCTGGTGGTCGACGAGGCCCACTGCGTGTCCGACTGGGGCCACGACTTCCGTCCCGACTACCGCCGGATCGCCTCGGTCATCGAAGGGCTGGGCGAGTCGGTCCCCGTGCTCGCCACCACCGCCACCGCGAACGAGCGGGTGACCCGCGACGTCGCCACGCAGATCGGGCACGACACCCTGACGCTGCGCGGCACCCTCGACCGCGAGAGCCTGTCGCTCGCCGTCGTGTCACTTCCCACCGCGGCGGAGCGCCTGGCGTGGCTCGTCACCGAGCTGTCGGAAGGGCCGCCCGGGTCGGGGATCGTCTACTGCCTCACCGTCGCCGAGGCCGAGCGGGTGGCCGAGCACCTCGTGGCATCGGGCATCGAGGCCGCTGCGTACACCGGCGCCACCGACGCCGCCGCCCGCGAGCAGATCGAGGCGAAGCTGAAGGCCAACGAGCTGCGCTGCGTGGTCGCCACCTCCGCGCTGGGCATGGGCTACGACAAGGGCGACCTGGCGTTCGTCATCCACCTCGGTGCGCCCTCCTCCCCGATCGCCTACTACCAGCAGGTCGGACGTGCGGGCCGCGCCATCGACGCGGCGCGGGCCGTGCTCCTCCCCGCAGCCGAGGATCGCGCGATCTGGGACTACTTCGACTCCACGGCGTTCCCTCCCCAGGACAAGGTCGAGGAGGTGCTCCACGCCGTCACCACCCAGGGCCCGATCACGATCGCCGGGCTGGAGGCCGCCGTGAACATGCGCCGGGGACGCCTGGAGGCGTTGCTCAAGGTGCTCGACGTGGAGGGCGCGGTCGAGCGCGACGGCACCGGATGGGCGCGCACCGCGCAGCCCTGGCACTACGACACCGAACGCCTCGCAGCCGTGTCGGCCGCCCGCGCCGCCGAGCAGCGGACGATGCTCGACTACAGCGCCTCGGAGCGGTGCCGCATGCGGCTGCTCCGCGAGGCGCTCGACGATCCCGGCGCCGAGGACTGCGGCCGCTGCGACAACTGCACGGGCCGGCGCGCCGATCGGCCGCTCGACCCCGAGGTCGTCGCCGCAGCGCTGGCGCACCTGCGCTCCGCAGACTTCACGATCGAGCCGCGGCGGCAGTGGCCCCGCGGGTTCGACCTGCGGCGCGGGAACATCCGTCCCGAGCTGCGGGCCGAGGAGGGTCGGGCGCTCGCGTTCGGCACCGATCCCGGCTGGTCCGCCACGGTGTCCGCAGCGCTCGACGCCCCGGACGCTCCGATCTCCGAAGAGCTGTTCCGCGGCGTCGCCCGGATGCTGAAGCGGTGGCAGTGGGGGGAGCGCCCCACGTGGGTGTGCCCGGTGCCGTCGCGCCGCCACCCGCTCCTCATCGGTTCCCTGGCCGAGCGCATCGCCGAGGTCGGTCGCATGCAGCTGGTCACCGGCCTCACGCGCACGTGGGACGGCCACCCGCAGCAGCGCTTCATGGAGAACTCGGTCCGCCAAGCGGGCAACGTGGTCGACACCTTCCAGATCGAGGAGCCCGTGCCGACAGGTCCGGTCCTCCTCATCGACGACGTCGCCCGGTCGGGGTGGACGCTCACCGCGGTCGCCGAGCTGCTGCGCTCGTCAGGGTCGGGCCCGGTGCTCCCGGTGGTGCTGTGGCAGCGCCCCTGATGGGGCGTGCGTCGGGGAGCAGGAGGCCGTCGAACTGGGTCGACGTCGCTCAGCCGCCGGCCGGCGCCGCCGGTTCGGGTTCGACCAGCTTGTAGCCGAGGCCCCGGATCGTGACGATGCGGGTGGGCCGCGAGGGGTCGTCCTCGAGCTTCGAGCGGAGTCGCTTCACGTGGACGTCGAGCGTCTTCGTGTCGCCCACGTAGTCGGATCCCCACACCCTGTCGATCAGCGTCCCGCGCGTGAGCACCCTCCCCGCGTTCTCGACCAGGAGCGTGAGCAGCTCGAACTCCTTGAGCGGCAACGACACCAGCTCGCCACGGAGGCGCACCTCGTGGCGGTCGGGATCCACCTCGAGGTCGCCCACGCGCATGGTCTCGTCGCCGTCGTCGCCCGGGGCCTCACCCGAAGGCAGCCGCCGCAGCACCGCACGCATGCGGGCGACCAGCTCGCGGAGCCGGTACGGCTTGGTCACGTAGTCGTCGGCACCCACCTCGAGCGCCACCACGGTGTCGATCTCCGACGCCTTCGCCGTGACCATGATGATCGGCACGTTCGAGCGCTGGCGCAGCTCCCTGCACACGTCCACCCCGGACACCGACGGGAGCATCACGTCGAGGAGCACCAGGTCGGGCGCCACCTCGTCGAACCGGTCGAGCGCCTCGCGGCCGTCGCGCGCGACCTCCACGTCGAAGCCCTCGCGTCGGAGCCCGAGGGTGAGGGCGTCCACGAAGGCCTGCTCGTCCTCGACCACCAGCACCCTGGCACTCATCGGGGACCTCCCGGACGCTCCAACGGGAGCGCGAGGGCGAAGGTCGACCCGACGCCCTCCTGCGACCGCACGGTGACCTCGCCCCCGTGGTTGGAGGCGATGTGGCGGACGATGGCGAGGCCCAGGCCCGTGCCGCCGGTCTCCCGGCTGCGAGCACGGTCGACCCGGTAGAAGCGCTCGAACACCCGGTCGAGGTCACGGGTGGGGATGCCCACCCCGTCGTCGGTCACCTCGAGGACCGCGTGACCGTCCTGCACCTTCACCTCGACGGTGACGGTGCCGCCGGGCTGGTCGTACTTCACTGCGTTGTCCACCAGGTTCACCACGGCGGAGCGCAGCTGCAGGCGGTCACCGTGCACCACGGGCCGGTCCCGCAGCACCGTCCGGATCGTCACGCCCCGCTGCTCGGCGGCCTCCGACAGCCGGGAGACCGCCTGCTCGACGACCTCCGCGAGCTCCACCGGCTCGACCTCCGTGTCGTCGCCGAACTCGATGCTCGCGAGCTGGAGGAGGTCGTCGATGGTGTTGGAGACCCGCACGGCCTGCTCGGCCATGTTCTCGGCCAGCCGGCGCGCGGTCGCGTCGTCGGAGTCGGCCACCAGCTCGCCCGACACGGCGATCGCGCCGATCGGCGTGCGCAGCTCGTGGCTGATGTTGGCAACGAAGTCGCGACGGACCTGGTCGATGCGACGACGTTCGGTGATGTCCTCCACCAGCACGAAGGCGCCGGCCAGCTGCTCCTCACCGTCGGCGCCGGTGGTCAGCGGGTACGCGCGGACGAGGTACGCCGACGACGGCGGTCCGAACAGATCGATCTCCCGCCTGCCGGGCTGGCCACGCAGGGCCTCGGCGAGGAGCTCGTCGGCGGTGGCCTCGACCAGCGCGGCGGTGTGCCGAGCGCCGGCGAACCCACCGGCGGCGTCGTTGCGGAACACCACCGTGCCGTCGGCCCTCGCCAGGAGCACCCCCATGTCGATGGCGTCGAGCGCCGCGGAGAGGTGGGCCTCCAGCTCCTCGCCCCGCTCCAGCTGCCGGTTGAGGTTCGCCACCTCGGCGTCACGGAGGTGCAGCACGCGCCGATCCCGCGACCAGGCCCATCCGACCGCCACGAGCACCAGGAGCGCGACGACGAACGCCGCGGCGAGGGTCGCCACGTCAGCCCTCGTCGTGGGCCTGGTTGCGCTTGCGGAGCTCCAGGCGGGCCGCGCCGGTGTGCTCGGGGAGCCAACCGCTGACCATGAAGCACACCCGTTCGCCCATGTTCACGGCGTGGTCGCCGATCCGCTCGTAGTACCGGGCGATCAGCGCCAACTGCACGGCCGAGCGCAGATCGGTCTGCTCGGCCTGGTGCGACGTGAGGGTGGACTCGACGAACTTCACTTGCAGGTCGTCGAGGCGGCTGTCCATGTCGTCGAGCGCGGCACCCAGCGCCGCGTCGGAGTCGACGTACGCGTCGATCGCTGCGGTCGTGAGGCGGGTCGCCTCGTCGCCCATCGCCTGGATCAGCCCCCGCATCCGCGGGTCGAACTCCACGTCGTACAGCCGCCGGGCGGCCTTGCACACGTTGACCATCAGGTCGGCCGAGCGCTCCAGCTCGTTCACGAGGCGGATGCTGCAGATGATGAACCGAAGGTCGCCGGCGATCGGGTTCTGGAGGGCCAGCAGCTTGTAGCAGTCGTCCTCGATCTGCAGGCTCAGCGCATCGAGGAAGTCGTCGTCGTCGATCAGCGTCTGCGCGGCCTGCAGGTCCTTGTCGAGCAGCGCCGCCGTGCCCTTCCCGATCGCCTCGGTGGTGAGTGCCCCGAGGCGGACCACGTCCTGGCGGATCGCGTCGAGCGACTCGTGGAACTCCAGGCGGTGCTCGATCGACGGCATGTGCTCCCCTTCGGCGGCGGGCCGGTCAGCCGAACCGCCCGGTGATGTAGTTCTCGGTCCGCTCGTCGCGCGGGACCGAGAAGAGGTTCTCCGTGGTATTGAACTCCACGAGGAGCCCTGTGCGGAGATCGCCGTCCGGGTTGACCTCCGTGGAGAAGAAGGCGGTGGAGTCGCTCACACGGGCTGCCTGCTGCATGTTGTGGGTCACGATCACGATCGTGTACTCGTCCTTCAGCTCGCGCATCAGGTCCTCGATCCGCGACGTGGCGATCGGGTCCAGCGCCGAACAGGGCTCGTCCATCAGCAGCACCTCGGGCGCCACCGCCACGGCCCGGGCGATGCACAGCCGCTGCTGCTGGCCGCCCGACATGCCGAGCGCGGATGCACCGAGCCGGTCCTTCACCTCGTCCCACAGCGCTGCCTTCCGCAGGGACGACTCGACGATGTCGTCGAGCTCCGACCGCTTCTTCGCCCCACCGATGCGGGGGCCGTAGGCGACGTTGTCGTAGATCGACTTGGGGAACGGGTTCGGCTTCTGGAACACCATGCCGATCCGGCGCCGGACCTCGACCGGGTTCA
>JBIQID010000120.1:0-9640 GCA_044508215.1 Actinomycetota bacterium
TCGGCGACGGGCTCGAGGTGGACGTGTACAGCCTCCATGCCGAGGCGGGAGGGACGCCGCAGGACCAGGCGCTGCAGGTCGAGGACTTCATCCAGCTCGCCGAGGCGGTCGAGGAGTGGAGCGCAGGCCGCGCGGTGATCGTCGGGGGCGACACCAACCTGCACATCGGTGACCACCCCGACGGTTCGGCTGGCGAGGACGCCGAGATCTGGGCGACCTTCCTCGCCCGTCTGGGGCTCACCGACTCCTGCGCCGAGCTGTCCTGCCCGAACCCGACCAGCATCGACAAGATCGCCTACCGCAGCGGCGGCGGGGTCGAGCTCTCCGCGCTCACCCACGACATGCCGGTCGAACGCTTCCGCACCCCGTCCGGCGAGGACCTCAGCGACCACCCGCCGGTCGTCGTCGAGTTCGGTTGGGACCGCGCCGCGGGCTGACCCTGGAGCGTCAGGCCGTGGTGACGAGCATCCGGTCGCAGGTGAAGGGACCGACACCCACGGTGCTGCCGTCGACGAACACGGTCATCGTGCCGTCGGGCCCGGCGCCCACCACCGAGCCGCGAGCCCCGGGCAGCAGCTTGTAGGACTCGAGGAACTCGAGCACGCCCGGCTCGAACTCGAGCGACTCGGGGATGCGCTCCACACGGAAGTCCGCTCCCGCGGACAGCTCGGAGAGCGCCACGGTGCCGGGAGCGGGCTCGTAGCTGGTGCCGGGGATGGGGTTGCCGTGGGGGCACGTGGTGGGCTCGCCGAGTACGGCGGTCATCGCCTCCTCGACCTCGTCGCTGATGACGTGCTCCCACTTGCCCGCCTCGCGGTGTGCGATGGCCCACGAGAGGCCGAGCACGTCGGTGAGGAACCGCTCGGCGAGGCGGTGCCGGCGCACCACCTTCTCGGCCAGGGCGAGGCCCTTCGGGGTGAGCTTGATCACGTTCTCCGTGACCTCGACCTTCCCTTCGGCCTCGAGCCGCTTGATCATCTCGGACACGGACGGACGCGAGACCTGGAGGCGCTCGGCGATCCGTGCTTGGACCACGCGGATGTCGTCCTCGTTGAGCTCCCAGATGGTCTCGCAGTACTCCTCGAACGCAGGATGCCACTCGGCCATGCGAGCCATCCTAGGTCGGCCGGCTCAGGAACGGCCCTCGGCTCAGGGCTACCGTCGGCGCTGTGTCGACCCCCGTCGCGAACCCCGTGCCGCTCCGCGTCTCGGGCCTGCGGAAGCGGTTCGGGGACGGTCCGCCGGTCCTCGACGGCGTCGACCTCGAGGTGCCGGCCGGTTCCGTGTGTGCCCTCCTCGGTCCGTCGGGGTCGGGGAAGAGCACCCTGCTCCGCTGCATCGCCGGCCTCGAAGCACCGGAGGCGGGGAGGATCGAGGCCGGCGACCGCCTGTTGGGCGACGGCCCGTCGATCGTCCCGCCCGATCGGCGCGGCGTGGGCATGGTGTTCCAGGACTGGGCTCTGTTCCCCCACCTCGACGTGGCGGCCAACGTGGGCTTCGGCCTCCCTCGCGCCGAGCGTGACGGGTCACGCGTGGACGAGGTGCTCGACCTGGTCGGCATGTCAGATCTCCGCGAGCGGCTGCCGAACACGCTGTCGGGCGGCCAGCAGCAGCGCGTCGCCCTGGCACGGGCGCTGGCCCCTCATCCATCGGTCCTGTTGCTCGACGAGCCGTTCTCGAACCTCGACACGAACCTCCGCAGCCGGATCCGCAGCGAGGTGAAGGAGCTGCTCTCCACGGTCGGCATCACCACGCTGTTCGTCACGCACGACCGGACCGAGGCGTTCGTCGTGGGCGACAGCGTGGCGCTGGTGAACGACGGCCGCGTCGTGCAGCACGGCCGGCCCGAGGACCTGTACCACCGACCGGTGGACCCGTGGGTCGCCGGGTTCGTCGGGGACGTCAACCTGCTGCCCGGCGAGGCCACGCGCGGGGTGGCGGCCACGCCGCTCGGACCGATCGCGATCGCCGGCGGGAGCTCGGGCCCGGTCCACGTCCTGGTGCGTCCCGAGGAGCTCGCGCTCGGCGACGAGGGTCATGAGGCGACGGTGGCCGGCGTCGAGTTCCACGGGCCCGAGACGATCGTCCTGGTCCGGGTCGACGGCATCGACGGCCTGTTGACGGTCCGGACCGCGAGGACCGAGGTGAGGGCCGGGGAACAGATCGGCGTTTCGGTGGAGGGGTCCCCGAAGGTGGCGTGGCCGCTCGGCTGAGGCCCGAGCTCCTACGGCGCCTCGCCCGCGTGCTCCACGGCGTCGCCCACGATGTGGGCGACGTGGTGGTCGAGGAGCGAGTACACCACCTCCCGTCCCCGCCGCTCCGTGCTGAGCACGCCGGCGCCGCGCAGCACGCGGAGGTGCTGGCTCACCAGGGGCTGATCGAGGCCGAGCTCCCCCACCAGCTCGTGGACGCAGAGGGCCTGGGTCGCCAGGCGTCGCACGATCGCGACCCTGGCCGGGTGGGCCAGCGCCTTGAGCAGCCTGGCGGTCCGTTCGTCCTCCGGGGTCACCCCGTGCTGGTCGTCGGGGCGCGAGCGGTGGGCGGCAGGCATCGCTCCATGGTCGCGCAGCACCCGGTTGGGACCCGGCTCGGGGTGCCCGTTCCGCCCGGGCGGCCGTAGCGTGGCGGCCGTGCACCCAGCCCTCCGCAGCCCTCGACGCGCCACCCAGGCGCTGTTCGCCGCCCTCGCGGTGCTCGCCGCCGGGTGCGCGGGCGACCCCGGTGGTGACGGTGCGGCGGAGGTCACGGTGGTGGCGACCACCACCGTGGTGGGCGACTTCGTGCGCCAGCTCGCCGCCGACCGGATCGAGGACGGGACGGTCGAGCTGAAGGTGCTCGTCGGCCCGAACGTGGACGCGCACGACTTCGAGCCGTCCGCCGCCGACATGCTCGCCGTCTCCCGAGCGGATGTGATCGTGGCGAACGGCGCCGGCCTGGAGGCCTTCCTCGACAAGCTGATCCAGAGCGCCGAACCCGGGGTCGCGGTGACCGAGGCCGCCGAGGGCGTCGAGCTCGTCGCCGAGGACGAGGAGCACGCAGCTGAGCACGACCACGACGACGAGAGCCACGACCACGACCACGAGGGCCACGACCACGAGGGCCACGACCACGACGAGGGCCACGACAGCCACGGCCACGGCCACGACCACGGTGGTGGGGACCCGCACATCTGGCACGACCCCCAGAAGGCCGCGGCCATGGTCCACCGGATCACCACCGCCCTGGTCGCCGCGGACCCGGAGGGCGAGCAGTCGTACCGCGACGCCGAGTGGCGGTACCTCCTCGAGCTGGAGCAGCTCGACGCCGAGATCGCAGAGGCGTTGGCCCCGTTCCGAGGGCGTCCGGTGGTCACCGCCCACGATGCCCTCGGCCATTACGCGGACCGGTACGGTCTCGACGTGATCGGTGCGGTCATCCCCAGCTTCGACAGCTCAGCCGAGGTCTCCGCTCGCGATCTCCACGACCTGATCGACCGGATCAGAACGAGCGGCGGCACCGCCGTGTTCGCCGAGGCCTCGATGCCGTCGGCGGAGGTGGAGGCCGTCGCGGCCGAGGCGGGGGTCCGGGCGGTCACCGGCCCGGAGGCGCTCTACACCGACGGCCTCGGACCCGCCGGGTCGGGGGCGGAGACGTATCTCGGGATGATGCGGCACAACACCCGTGCGATCGTGGGCGGGCTCCGATGACCGAACCTCGCCCCGCTCTCGTCCTCGACCACGTCACCGTCGTCTTCGACGGCGTGACGGTGCTGGAGGACGTCCACGGGTGCGTCCACGAAGGCGACTCCGTGGCGCTCGTGGGACCCAACGGCGCCGGCAAGTCGACGCTGCTGCGAGCGATCCTGGGCCTGGTCCCACTGGCCTCCGGCAGCATCGAGGTGCTGGGCACCAGCCCCAAGGCGGCGCGGGGCCGCGTCGGGTACGTCCCCCAGTCGGACCAGCTCGACCCCCAGTTCCCGATCGACGCGATGCAGGTCGTGCTCATGGGCCGGTTCCCGCGGCTCGGGTGGCTCCGGCGACCCGGACGGGACGACAAGCGCGCCGCCGCGGAAGCTCTCGACAGGGTGGGCCTCGCCGATCGCGCGAGCGCTCGCTTCGGCAGCCTCTCAGGGGGTCAGCGGCAGCGGGTCCTGATCGCTCGGGCGATCTGCCAGGAGGCCGGGCTGCTGCTGCTCGACGAGCCGTTCAACGGGGTCGATGCGGCGACGCAGGACTCGATCCTCTCGGTCCTCCAGGAGCTCCGCGCCGACGGCGTGGCGGTCGTCATGCCCACCCACGACCTCTCGGTGGCGCACCTGGCGTGCGGCGACGCCTGCCTGCTGAACCGCCGGCAGGTGGCGTTCGGACCGATCGACGAGGTGCTCGACGCTGACGCGCTGCGGGAGACCTACCGGGTGCCCACGCTCGTCCGCTCCGGCGACCCGATCATCGTGGCCCACGGCGAGGGCTTCCCCCACCGTCCGCACGACGACCACGTCCACGAACACCACGACCACCCGTGAGCGAGGTCCTCTGGGGCACGTTCGACGCCCCGTTCATGCAGCGTGCGCTGCTCATCGTCGTGGTGATCGGTGTGGTCAGCGGCGTCGTCTCCACGTACGTGTCGTTGCGGAAGGTCGCCTTCTTCACCGACACCCTCACCCACGCGGTGTTCCCGGGCGTGGCGATCGCCCACGTGGCCGGCCGGTCGCTCTGGCTGGGCGCGCTGTTCGCCGGTCTCGTCACCGCGCTCGTGTTCGCCGGTGTGCAGCGGCAGCGACGGCTGCACACCGACGCCGCGCTGGCGGTGATCCTCACCACCTTCTTCGCCGTCGGGGTGATCGTGGTGTCCCGCGTCGAGTCCTTCACGAACGACCTGGTCACGCTCCTCTTCGGCCAGGTGCTGACGGTCACGGGCACCGACATCGCAACCACTGCGGTGCTCGGGGGCATCGCGGTCGCGACCGTCGTGCTGCTGCACCGGGAGCTGGTCGGTCAGGCGTTCGACCCGATGGCGATGCAGGCGATGGGCCGTCGAGGCGCGCTCCTCGACCTGGCGCTCGACCTCGCCGTGACCCTGGTGGTCGTGGCGTCCGTGAGGGCGGTCGGCACGACGCTCGTGCTCGCGATGCTCGTCACCCCTGCCGTCACGGCGCGCATCCTCGGCAGGTCGATGCGCTCGACGTTCCTGTGGTCCGTGGCGATCGCTGTGGGCAGCGGCGTGGTCGGCCTGATCGCCAGCTTCCAGGCCTCGGTGCGCCACGACGTCGACCTCGCTCCGGGAGCGACCATCGTGGTCGTCCTCACCGCGGCGTTCGCCGTCACCGCCACCGGGGCAGCGCTCGCCCGCCAGCTCCGACGTCGAGGCGACCGGCACGCCGTGGCCCAACCTGCGGGAGCCTCGGCGTGAGCTCGCTGCTCGAGGCGATCGACACCGCCGTCTCCTCTCCCCTGTTCCGGCGGGCCACGCTCCAAGCGGTGCTGGTCGGCGCGATCGGAGGGGCGGTCGGCGTGCACATCGCGCTGCGTCGCCTGTCGTTCACCACGATGGCCCTCACCCACGCCACGTTCCCCGGCGTGGTCCTGGCATCGATCCTCGGGTGGCAGCTCGTCGCCGGGTCGGCGCTGTTCGGGGTGCTCGTGGTGCTGACCCTCGGCGCGCTCGGCCGCGTGCGGGATCTCGACCAGTCGAACGCCACGGGCGTGGTCCTGGCCGGGAGCGTCGCGCTGGGCGTCGTGCTCGCCAGCACGCAGGACGGGTTCACCAGGGACCTCACCGCCTTCCTCGCGGGATCGGTGCTCGGCACCACGCGCTCCGACCTGCTGACCACCACGGTGTGGGGTCTGGGCCTCGTCGCCGTGCTGGCGGCGCTGCACCGCCCGCTGGTCGTGACCGCGTTCGACCCGATGGGAGCCCGCGCCGCCGGCATGGCGGTCGAGGCGGTCGACCTGATCGTCCTCGCGATCGTGATGGTGGCCGTGGCCGTGATGGTGCCCACCGTCGGCACCATCCTCGCGGTGTCCCTCCTCGTGGCGCCGGCCGCCACGACGCTGATGTGGACCGACCGGATCGCCGTCGCCGCGGTGGCCGCACCCCTCCTCGGAGCTGGGTGCGGCGCCACCGGCGTGGTGATCGGCCTCTGGGCCGGCACAGCGGCCGGGGCGAGCATCGCCGTGGTGTGCGGCGCGGTGTTGGGCACCTCGGTGGCGGTTCGACCTCTGGTCGAGCGGGTGCGGACCCGGCCACCGCAGGGGGTCGCAGGATGACCCTCGACCCGGAGAAGATCCATGCGCGCCGCTGGTGGACGTTGGGTGTGCTCTGCCTCAGCCTGGTGCTGATCGTCGCGGGCAACTCGTCGCTCAACGTCGCGCTGCCGGACATCTCGACGCGCCTCGGGTCGAGCCCCAGCTCCCTCCAGTGGATCGTGGACGTCTACGGCCTCGTCTTCGCGGGGCTGCTGCTGCCGGCGGGCGCGCTGGCGGACCGCTTCGGTCGCAAGACGGCGCTGCAGGGCGGCCTCGTGGTGTTCGCCGGTGCGGCGCTCGTGGCGTCGTTCGGCTCGGAGACGTGGCACCTCGTCACCGCCCGGGCCGCCATGGGGGTCGGCGCGGCGTTCATCATGCCGGGGACGCTGTCGGTGCTCTCCAACGTGTTCCACGATCCCGGCGAGCGGCGCAAGGCGATCTCGATCTGGGCCGGGTTCGCCGGACTCGGTGGCGCCGTCGGCACGGTGGTGTCAGGGCTGTTGCTCGAGCACTACACGTGGGCGTCGACGTTCCTGGTCAACGCCCCCATCGCCGCGGTGGCGCTCATCGCAGGCCTGTGGCTGGTTCCGAACTCGTCCGATCCACGCGAGGCCCGCTTGGATCCGGTGGGGGCGATCCTCGCCGTGGCGGGGTTGGGCGCGCTGCTCTACGCCATCATCGAGGGGCCGCTACTCGGCTGGCTGAGCGCCGAGACCCTGGGACTCTTCGCCGTGGCCGCGGCATTCCTCGCCGTCTTCGTGTGGTGGGAGCTGCGCAGCGACCATCCGATGCTGGACGTGCGGCTGTTCAAGGTGCGGGCGTTCGCGATCGGGTCGTCGACGATCACGTTGCAGTACATGGCCATGTTCGGCGTGTTCTTCACGATGGCCCAGTACCTGCAGCTGGCGCACGGGTACACAGCGCTGGAGACCGCGTTCATCGCTCTCCCCATCGGCGTCTTCGCGATGATCGGCGCGCCCCTCAGCGCCCGGAACGTCTCGCGGTTCGGACCACGGCTGGTCGTGGGCACGGGGTTGTTGGTGTCGGGTTCCGGCCTGACGCTCCTCGCGCTGACCTCGAGCTCGACGGTGTCGGTGCTCGTGCTCATCGCCGGCTTCTCACTGATCGGCCTCGGCAACGGGCAGACCACGGCGCCGTCCACCACGTTGATCATGGGGGCCGTCCCGCGCGCGAAGTCGGGCGTCGGCTCTGCCGTGAACGACCTGTCGCGGGAGATGGGCGGCGCCCTCGGCATCGCTGTCCTGGGCTCCATCCTCGCCTCGCTCTACCGGACCGGGATCGCCGATCGGCTTGCCGGCCTGCCCGACGCGTTGCGTGAGCGGGCCGGCGACTCGATCGTGGCCACCTTCGAAGCTGCTGAGGCGGTCGGCAGTGACGGTGACCGTGGCACTGCCGCCTTCATGGTGCGGCAGGCGCAGGATGCGTTCAGCGACGCCTTCGGGCGCACCATGCTGCTGGCGGCGCTGGTGATCTTCGTGAACTCGGCGATCGTGTGGAGCCTGCAGGGACGCCACCGCAGCGCGTTCGCGCCGGTCCCCGCCGAGCGGTCAGCAGCGCCAACCGGCGAAGGACCCGAGGCGGCCAGCTCCCTCTGACGGGGACACTTCTACCGATAGCGTGCCCCGGTTCGTCGCCACCCGGCCGCCGACCGGATGGAGGCAGACCGAGGTGAGGTTGGCGGGCAAGGGCCCTGATCGTGGCCCAGCTGGGCTATCGACCCTCCGGGTTGAGTTCGTCAATGTCCGTGACGTTGACGAAGGTGGCGCGAACCCGGTCGAGTACCCCACTGTCTTCTGTCCACACCAGCCAGAACGAGCTATCGATTACAGCGAGCGAGAGGAGCGGCGATCCATCGGGCAGGTATCCAGTGAAGCGGCCGTCGATGATCTGGTGGCACGTCGCAGCGAGCGTGCGCATCTCTGCGGCCGTGATCGGCAGCCCGCCCGGCCGGAAGGTCTGTTCCTCGACTCCCACACCCTCGGACCACACGTTCGTCACGTCGCAGAGGAAATTGGCATCTCGAAGGACCCAATCGAGGTGTTCCCACTCGCCGACGGCAGCTAGGACCTCCCCAAGATCGAAGCCCAGCCAGCCGTCACCCCCTTGAGCCCCGATGCGAACTCCTGCCACCTGGAAATCGTGGCAGATAATCCACGTCGAGCAGCGGAACCTCGGTAGGCCCTGATTCGGTGACGGCCACCGAGGGCCGAAGAGGGCGAATGAACCGATAATGACGTTGGCCGCAGCGTGGGGGCCGCGGTACCGGTGGCTCACTCGGAGGCTTCGACCTGCCACCACTTCTCGGTCAGCAGACTCTGCGGAATCTCATTGCTCTCATGTTCAAGCCCGAGAGCGTCGAGCCGGTCGTACCACTCGTCCCTGAGCGATTCCGGGAGCCGTGCCCCGCACCAGGGGCAGTAGTCGATTCTTATCGACGACTCCCCGCCGTCGTGGATGATGATCCCGAACTCCCGAAACTTCGGGAGATAGCTCACCAGACAGTCGGGACAGTCGTAGCGGTTCGGGTGCTGCTCACACTCGTACCCGACGGCTTCGCTCAGACGGTCGCAGCAGAACGGCGGCACGCTCACACGCTCGGGCATTCGTTCACCGTAGTTACGAGCGACAGCGGCCATTCAAAGTCGGTCGAAGGACCTCTCGCCGAAAGTCAATCCCTTGGCCGACGCCGGGCGGAAGAGGGCAGCTGATCGGGTAGTGAGGTTGGCCAGGGCGGTGATCCCTTCAACCCATCCTCACGGCACATCGGATCGACCCCGGACCCTCTGCACCCGGACGCGCAGGTGCGCCCGACGGCGGCAGTTGCCGTGGGCGTGGTGGTGGATGTGCTCTGTTCCGCTGGTGGGGGTGACCGGTGTCTGGCCTCTGGAGTGGGTGCCGGTCAGGGAGTTGCTCGGGTGGGGAGGTGGTTGGCCTGCCTCAGGCGATGAGGAGGCCTGGTGGTGGTCGGGAGTGGAGCTCGTCGCCGAAGGGGGTGGCCCAGGTGTAGGTGAGGTCGGGGTTGGCGACCAGGGTCCAGCCTCGGCGGTGGGTGACGCCGTGGTGGTAGCGGCACAAGGGGAGAAGGTTGATCAGATCGGTCCGTCCGCCGCGCTCCCATTCGATGCTTCCCTGATCGAGCGGGCCGGCTTCGCCTCAGGCTCGCCTCGCTGGCGCTCGGCTTCTTCGAGCTCCGCCACCCGCTCGTGTGGATGTCGCAGCGGTGGGTGGGAACGTCGCAGCCGGGGAAGGCGCAGGTGCCGTTGTGGCGGTAGAGGAGTGCTCGGCGTTGGGCTCGGTTGGCGTAGCGGGACGAGCGGCCCAAGTCGAGAGGGACGCCCAAGTCGTTGGCGAGGAGGGCTGCGAACTCGGCGTTGCAGGCGAGGAACTCCATGAGC
>JBIQID010000121.1:0-9636 GCA_044508215.1 Actinomycetota bacterium
GCGTGCGGTCGGTCGACGACGCACGCCGGCTGCCCCGGGCGGGGGCGGACAAGGTGTCGGTGAACACCGCCGCCGTGGAACGCCCCGACCTCGTCCGTGAGATCGCCTCCGAGTTCGGCTCGCAGTGCGTGGTCGTCGCCGTGGACAGCCGGTCGGGAGGCGACACCTCGTCCGGCTTCGAGGTGTACGTCCGCGGCGGCCGGACGCCGACCGGCCTCGACGTGGTCGAGTGGTGCGAGTCGGTGTGCGACCTCGGCGCCGGCGAGATCCTGCTGACCTCGATGGACCGCGACGGCACGAAGGACGGCTTCGACGTGCCGGTGACGGCAGCGGTGTCCGACGCAGTGCCGGTGCCGGTCATCGCGTCGGGTGGGGCGGGCACGCTCCAGCACCTCGTCGAGGGCGTCACCGAGGGCGGCGCGGACGCCGTGCTCGCCGCCTCCATCTTCCACTTCGGGACGTTCCGGGTCAGCGAGGCGAAGCAGGCCCTCGCCGATGCCGGCCTCCGCGTGCGGCCCGCCCAGCCGGCGGACCGTTAGCGTAGGGGTCCCCCTATGACCAACGACCCCACCTCCCCTCGCGGGCCCAGCAACATGGGCCGCCGCGACAAGCTGCCGATCAAGATGCTGCAGGACCGCCTCCTGGTCCACATCGAGACCTCGGACGGCGAACGCCGAAGCGTCGGCGGCATCCTCATCCCCGCCACGGCCCAGCTGGGCAAGCGCCTCACCTGGGCGGAGGTCCGGGCGGTCGGACCGAACGTCCGCAACGTGGAGGTGGGCGACCAGGTGCTGTTCAGCCCCGACGAGCTCCACGAGGTGGAGGTGCAGGGCGAGGTGTACGTGCTGCTCCGCGAGCGCGACGTGCACGCCGTCGCCGCCGACCGCCTCGAAGTGGGCAGCACCGGCCTCTACCTGTGAGCGCCACCCCGACCGGAGGACCGACCGTGACCACCCCGACCGCCACCCCCATCTCAGCGACCGACGACGCCCTCGCGACGGTCCGCTACGACGCCGATGGCCTCGTGCCGGCGATCGTGCAGGACGTCGACACGCGGGCGGTGCTGATGATGGCCTGGATGAACGCCGAGACGCTCCGCATGAGCCTCGAGCAGGGCCGCACGGTGTTCTGGTCGCGCAGCCGCCAGGAGGTCTGGCGGAAGGGCGACACCTCCGGGGACCGCCAGTTCATCCGCGAGGCCTACTACGACTGCGATGGCGACACCCTGCTGTTCCTGGTGGAGCAGGAAGGGAAGGGTGCGTGCCACACGGGCGCGTACTCGTGCTTCTACCGGGCATTCGACGGCAGCGACCCGGCGCCGGCATGACGTGCTGACGCCCACCCGCGAGGAGTTCCGCGAGCTGGCGCGGCGGCACACGGTCGTGCCGGTCCGGCGGACCCTGCTGGCGGACCAGGTCACGCCGGTCGCCGTCTTCGCCCGGCTGTGCGGCGATCGGCCCGGGTTCCTGCTCGAGTCCGTGGACCACGGCGGCCGGTGGGACCGGTGGAGCTTCGTGGGTCGCAACCCGAGGGCGCGGATCGTCTCGCGGGGCGGCCGCCTCGAGGTCGAGGGCGACCTGCCGGTGGAGCTCCCGCTGGACCAGGGTGTCCTCGCCGCCGTCGAGGTGCTGCTCGGAGCCTGCGCGGCGCCCCGGCTGGACGACATCCCGCTCCACGCCGGGCTGGTGGGCTACCTGGGCTACGACGTGGTCCGCGAGGTGGAGCACCTGCCCGACGTGCCCGCCGACGACCGGGCCTGGCCCGATGCCGTCCTGAGCATCCTCGGCGAGGTCGTCGCCATCGACCACTGGAGCCAGCAGGCGCACCTCGTGTCGAACGTGTTCGTCCCGCGCTCCGCTGCCGGAGGGGATGGTCCCGGCATCGACGATGCCGCCCTCGACGCGCTGTACGACGAGGCGGTCGCCACGGTCGATGCGATGGCGCGCGACGGCGCCACGCCGCTCGACGAGCCGATGGTCGAGCCGCCCGACCCCGCCAGCGCCACCTCGGAGCTCCCCGAGGTGCGGTCGACGATGTCCGAGGGCACGTGGCGGGACGCAGTGAACACGGCGAAGGAGCACATCCTCGCCGGCGACATCTTCCAGGTCGTGCTGTCGCAGCGGTTCGACTTCGAGGTCGACGCCGACCCCTTCGACGTGTACCGGGTGCTCCGCCAGGTGAACCCGAGCCCCTACATGTTCTTCGTGCGCGACGAGGGGCTGACCCTCGTGGGGTGCTCGCCCGAGCCGATGGTGCAGCTGCTCGGTGGGCGGGTGATCTCGAGGCCGATCGCCGGGACCCGGAAGCGGGGCGCCACCGACGAGGCCGACCGTCGGCTCGCTGCCGAGCTGATCGAGCACCCGAAGGAGCGGGCCGAGCACATCATGCTGGTCGACCTCGCCCGCAACGACGTGGGCCGCGTGGTCCGCTTCGGCACCGAGCAGGTGGACGAGCTGCTCACCCTCGAGCGGTACAGCCACGTGATGCACCTCACCTCGCAGGTGTCGGGCGAGCTGGCCGACGGGGCCGGTCCCATCGACGTGCTGCGCGCGACGCTGCCGGCGGGCACCGTCTCGGGGGCCCCGAAGGTCCGGGCGATGGAGATCATCGACGAGCTGGAGCCCACCAAGCGTGGGCCGTACGCCGGGGTCGTCGGCTACCTCGACTTCTCCGGCCAGATCGACACCGCGATCGCGATCCGCACGATGATCATCGACGGCGACCGGTGGGACGGCAGCCCGCTCCGTGCGTCGGTGCAGGCGGGCGCGGGCATCGTGGCCGACTCCGATCCCGACGACGAGGCGCTCGAGTGCCGGAACAAGGCCCGGGCGCTGCTCTCGGCGGTCCGCCCCGCCGAGCGCATGTGCGGGCAGCGGACGGGGAAGGGCTGGGACGTGGAGGTGGGCTCGTGAGCGATCACCCGGTGGTGGCCGAGGGGCGCAGGGAGGTCGTCAGGTTCCGTGGGCCCGACGCGGTCTCGTTCCTCCAGGGCCAGCTGTCGGCGGACGTCGCGGACCTCGCGCCGCGCACCTCCAGCTGGTCGCTCCTGCTCCAGCCGAAGGGGCTGGTCGACGCCTGGCTGAGGGTGTCCCGGGTCGCCGACGACGAGGTGCTCCTCGACGTCGACGAGGGCTGGGGCGACGCCGTGGAGTCACGCCTCCGGCGCTTCATGATCCGGGTGGACGTCGAGGTCGACCGCGAGACGTGGGCGTGGCTGGCGGTCAGGGGCCCGGGATCCGGCGAGCTCGACTACCCGAGCGGCGCCGTGGTCGTCGCCGATCCGATGTGGCCGGGGATCGAGGGCCTCGACCTGCTGGGCCCCGAGCTGGAGGCGTCCTCGATGCCCGGTGCGATCCCGATCTCCCCCGAGGAGCTGGAGACGCTCCGGGTGGTCGCCGGGGTGCCGGCGATGGGCCGCGAGCTGGACGCCGACACGATCCCGGCGGAGGCCGGCCAGTGGCTGATCGACGCGTCGGTGAGCTTCACGAAGGGCTGCTACACGGGCCAGGAGCTGGTCGCCCGGGTCGACAGCCGAGGTTCCAACACGCCGCGCCGGCTGCGGCGCATCGGGTTCGGCGGTGGTGGCGTGGAGCCGCCCGAGGGCACCCCGGTGTTCCGGAACGACCCCGACGACGGCGCGAAGCAGATCGGCCGGCTGACCACCGTGGTCGCGGTCCCCGAGGGGTGGCTCGCGCTGGCGATGCTGCACCGCTCGGTCGAGCCGGGCGCCGAGGTCCGGGCGGTGTGGGACGCGGGGGTGGCGGAGGGCGTCGTAGCCTTCGAGGGGTGACCCACTACGACACCCTCGGTGTCCCGGTGGGCGCCGCACCAGAGGTCGTGCGTGACGCCTACAAGGAGCTGGCGCGGCGCTACCACCCCGACGCCAACGCCCGCGAGGCGCCCGAGGAGCGGCGGCGCACCGAGCAGCGGATGCGTGAGGTCAACGAAGCGTGGGCGGTGCTGCGCGACCCCGGCTCGAAGGCGGCCTACGACCGGCGGATCGGCGCGGCCGGCGGTCGATCGTTCGTCCAGCCACGGCCTGCTCCGTCGTTCACGCCGCTGCACCCCGACGACGACGATGAGGACGACGACGCGTTGCTCGTCGGCTACGAGGAGGACGAAGGCGACCCGCGCTCGGCTCCGGGACGAGGCGCCCTCGCCGTGCCGATCGCCCTCAGCGGCGCCGCCCTGCTCGCGTTCGGGGCGTGGGTGCTGGTGGGCGAGGAGGGGCTGTTCGTGGTGGCCGTGGTGCTCACCGCGATGGCGGCGGTGTCGTTCTTCGCGCTGCCGATCCTGGCGATGTCGAAGGCGGCGCAGGGCGAGCGCGGCCGCCCGTTCCGGGGCGACCAGCCGGATGGGCGATGATCTGCAGGTGAGCCGCGGCACCTACCTCGACCGGATCCTCGAACACCACCGCGCCCGTGCGGCGGAGGACACCCGGAGCTGGCAGGACCTCGCGTCGAAGTGCGCCGACCTGCCGCCGACACGGGGGTTCCGCAGTGCGTTGCTGCAGGGCGATCGCCTCGCCGTGATCGCCGAGGTGAAGCGGAGGTCGCCGTCGAAGGGCGACCTCTGGGCCGACCTCGATCCCGCGGACCTGGCCCGGCAGTACGCCGCCGGCGGGGCCGCCGCGCTGAGCGTGCTGACCGACGGCCCCCACTTCGGCGGTTCGCCCGACGACCTGGCGGCCGCCCGTGGCGCGGTCCCGCTGCCGGCGATCCGGAAGGACTTCACGGTCGCCGAGAACGACGTGGCCGACGCCCGGCTGATGGGGGCGGACGCGGTCCTCCTGATCGTGGCGGCGCTCGGCGACGACGAGCTGGTCCACCTCCACGGCCGGGCGCGCGAGCTGGGCCTCGACGTGCTGGTGGAGACCCACGACGAGGCGGAGGTGGAGCGCGCCCTCGCCTGCGACGACCTCCACCTGGTCGGGGTCAACCAGCGGGACCTCGTGACGTTCGCCGTGGACACCTCGCGGGCGGTCCGCGTGGCGGCAGCGATCCCCGACGGCGTGGCGAAGGTGGCGGAGTCCGGCGTCCGCGGCCCCGATGACGCCGCCACCCTGGCGGCCGCCGGCTACGACGCCGTGCTGGTGGGGGAGCACCTCGTCACCTCCGGCGACCCGGGCGGTGCCGTGGAGGCGCTGCGAACCCAGCGCGGCCGCACCGGTGGCCGCCGGTAGCTTGTCGCCCATGTCGACGGCCACGAAGGGCAGGTGCCGGTGAGCACGCACACGTGGGTGAAGATCTGCGGCCTCACCAACGCGACCGACGCGCTCGCGGCGGTCGCGATGGGTGCCGACGCGGTGGGCTTCGTGATGGCGCCCTCCCCAAGGCAGGTGACGCCCGGCGCGGTCAGGGAGATCACCCGGCAGCTGCCGCGGGAGATCCTCACGGTGGGCATCTTCCGCGACCAAGGGGCCGACCAGGTGATCGACATGGTGCTCGAGGCGGGGCTCCAGGGCGCGCAGCTGCACGGGCACGAGACACCGGCAGAGGCGCGTGAGATCCGCTCGAAGGTCCAGGCGCTGATCGTGGCGTTGCCCGCGGGCTCGCCGTCCATCGAGCGCTTCGACGAGTACGAGGCGGACGCCCTTCTCGTGGACGGGGCGAACCCCGGCTCGGGCGAGGTGTTCGACTGGACGCTCGTGGAGTCGGTGCCGATGGGCCGCCGGCTGATCCTGGCCGGGGGCCTGACCCCGAAGAACGTCGGGGCGGCGATCCAGGCCGTGCGGCCGTGGGGGGTGGACGTCTCGACAGGGGTCGAGCGTGGGCCCGGCCGCAAGGACGTGCTGAAGGTGCGCGACTTCGTGCGGGCGGCCCGGCTCGCCGACGAGCGGAGCGGCTCGGGGGGCGACGATCCCTACGACGACCTCGAGGAGCTCGACGGGGCAGAAGACGGCCACGGCGCACGAGACGACGGCTGGGAGGACGCCGACGGCTCCCAGGCGTGACCAGCGCCACATCAGATTTTGCGTGAACGTCTTTCACGTTTCTCCTACGATGGCCGCATGACGGCGATGACGACGACTGCGGCAGTGGCCACGGGCCTCGGCCTGTTCGCGCTCGGGGCCTTCGGCTGGACCCTCGGCGAGTACGTGCTGCACCGCTTCGCGTTCCACGAGATGCGCGGCAACAACCTCGGGAGCCGCGAGCACCTCGAGCACCACGTGAAGGCCCAGTGGAACTTCGATCCGGTGATCCTCCTCGCGTGGGGCGGGGTGGTGCTCACGGGCATCGGCTGGGGTCTGCTCGGCGCCTGGCTGGCCGGCCCGGCCGGCTGGGCGCTCGGCGCCGGGTGGATCGGTGGCTACTTCTTCTACGAGTACCACCACGCCAAGTCGCACCGGCGGGGACCGAAGAACCGCTGGGAGCGGTGGCTCCGCATCAACCACTTCCACCACCACTTCGGGCATCCGCTGAGCAACCAGGGCGTCACCGTGCCCCTGTGGGACATCGTGTTCGGCACCCGCGAGGTGCCAGAACGGGTGCGTGTGCCCCGCCGTCTCGCCATGCCGTGGCTGCTCGACGAGACCGGGGAGGTCCGTCCCGAGTACCGCGACGACTACGAGCTGGTCGGTTCGCCCGAGGCGACGACCGAACGCCAACTGGCGCTCGACCGGGCGCGCGCCTTCGCCAACCTCGTCCCCGAGGCGTAGGGCTGCCCCGAAACCCTGCGGGAGGTCCGGCCGCACGGCGCTAGCGTGCTGGGCCGCAGCGAGGCCGGCAGGAGGAGCGCGTGGCACAACCGAGCGTGATGGGCGAGCCCGACGAGCGGGGCCGCTTCGGCGAGTTCGGAGGGCTCTTCGTCCCGGAGACGCTCGTGCCCGCCTGCCAGGAGCTGGAGGCGGCGTTCCGCGAGGCGTGGGCCGACCAGGAGTTCCGCGACGAGCTGGCGGGGCTGCTCCGCGACTACGCCGGGCGCCCCTCCGCGCTCACGGAGTGCCGCCGGCTGTCCGAGCAGCTCGGGTTGCGGCTGCTGCTCAAGCGTGAGGACCTGAACCACACCGGCAGCCACAAGATCAACAACGTGCTGGGGCAGGCCCTCCTCGCCCGCCGAATGGGCAAGCGCCGGCTGGTCGCCGAGACCGGCGCAGGGCAGCACGGGGTGGCCACGGCCACCGCCGCTGCGCTCCTGGGCCTCGAGTGCTGCGTGTACATGGGCGAGGTGGACATGGCCCGCCAGGAGCTCAACGTGTTCCGGATGCGCCTGCTGGGCGCCGAGGTCCGACCGGCCAGCTCGGGCAGCCGCACCCTGAAGGACGCCGTGAACGAGGCGATGCGCGACTGGGTGGCCACCGTCGAGGAGAGCGCCTACTGCCTCGGCTCGGTGATGGGCCCCCACCCGTACCCGTGGATGGTGCGGGAGCTGCACCGCGTGATCGGAGAGGAGGCCTCCGAGCAGTGCCGGGCGCTCCTCGGGGGCGACCCCGACGTGGTGGTCGCCTGCGTCGGGGGTGGGTCGAACGCCGCCGGCATCTTCAGCGGGTTCGCCGAGGGGTCGGCCCGTCTGGTGGGCGTCGAGCCCGCCGGGGGAGCGGCCGTGGGCCACGGTGTCCCGGGCATCGTGCACGGGATGCGGTCCTACCTGATGCAGGACGAGGCGGGGCAGGTGCGGGAAGCGCATTCGATCTCGGCCGGGCTCGACTACCCCGGCGTCGGGCCCGAGCACGCCAACCTGGCCCGCACCGGGCGGGCGGAGTACCCGGCGGTCACCGACGACGAGGTGATCGAGGCGTTCCAGGTCCTCTCGCGGACCGAGGGGATCATCCCAGCGCTCGAATCGGCCCACGCCCTCGCCTGGGTGCTCCGCGAGCACCAGCAGCTGCAGGGGCGCTCGGTGCTCGTGAACCTGAGCGGCCGGGGCGACAAGGACGTCGACCAGATGATGCGGGTGCTCTCGTGAGCGGCGCGCTGGAGAAGGCGCTGCGGGCGAAGCGGGACGCCGGCGGGAAGTCGCTCGTGACCTACCTCACCGGCGGTCTCGGCGACTGGCAGTCCATGATGCGCGCCGCCGCAGCCGCGGGCGCGGACGCGATCGAGGTGGGCATCCCGTTCTCGGACCCCGTGATGGACGGTCCGGTGATCCAGGAGGCCGACGAGCGGGCGCTGGCGGCGGGCGCCACGCCCACGTCGATCCTCGACGGCGTCTCCACGCTCGACGCCGGGATCCCTCTGGCGGTGATGACCTACGGGAACCTCGTCTTCCGCTTCGGCTGGGAGCGGTTCGCCGAGCGCTGTGCGAAGGTCGGCGTGTCCGGTGCGATCCTGCCGGACCTCCCGCTCGAGGAGGTGGGGGACTGGTGCGATGCCGCCGACGCAGCCGGCGTCGAGACCGTGCTGCTGGCTGCCCCCACGGCGCCGGACGAGCGGCTGGAGCGGATCGTCGCCCGCACGAAGGGGTTCGTCTACGCGGTCGGCTTGCTGGGAGTGACGGGCGCCCGCGAGTCCCTCGCGGCCTCAGCGGTGGAGATCGCCCGGCGCCTGAAGTCGATCACCGACGTTCCGGTCCTCGTCGGAGTGGGTATCGGCTCTCCGGAGCAGGCAGCAGAGGTCTGCGAGGTGGCCGACGGCGTGGTGATCGGGTCAGCGGTCGTCCGACGGATGCTCGACGAGGGCACCCCGGAGGCGGTGGCGGAGCTGGTGGCGTCGTTCCGCAGCGCGCTCGACGCCTGACCCCGACGGGGGAGCGCCGGTCGCGAACGGGAAAGAACGCTCGCCATCGGGGTAGTGTGCCGTTAGAGTTACAAGCCTGTAGTTCGAGCCCGGGAGGCCGACATGAACAAGTCAGAGCTCGTCGAGACGATCGCTCGTCGGACGGAGTTGCCGAAGCGCGACGTCGAGGCCGTGCTGAACACGTTCTTCGAGGTCGTGGCCCAGGTGGTGAGCCGCGGCAAGGAGAAGCTCACGATCCCCGGCTGGATCAGCTTCGAGCAGACGGCGACGTCGGCCCGCACCGCCCGGAACCCGCAGACGGGTGCCACGATCGACATCCCCGCCGGCAAGAAGGTGAAGATCACCGCTGGCGCCACGCTCAAGGCGATCGCCAAGGGCGAGAAGCCCGCTCCGGACTGATCACCCCAGGCTGATCGTCCCCGCAGGACGGGGTGTCGGGGGATCGCTCGCTGCTGGATTGGGTAGCGTGCGGCCATGGCCGACACCCCCGTCCTGAAACCGGGCGACCCCGCCCCGCCGATCACCCTCCTCGACCAGCGCGGTGAGGAGGTCAGCCTCGCCGACCATGCAGGGCATCCGGTGCTCGTGTACTTCTACCCGAAGGCCGACACCCCCGGGTGCACCACGCAGTCGTGTGGCCTGCGCGACGTCGCAGGCGACATCGGCGACGCCAAGATCATCGGCATCAGCCCCGACCAGCCCGCGAAGCTCGCCAAGTTCGACGAGAAGTACGGGCTGGGCTTCACGCTGCTCTCCGACCCCGACCACGCGGTGGCCGAGAGCTATGGCGTGTGGGGCGAGAAGAAGAACTACGGCAAGACGTACATGGGCATCATCCGGTCGGCCTTCCTCATCGGTGAGGACGGCACGATCCGGGAGGCCTGGTACAAGATCAGCCCGAAGGACACCCCGACGAAGCTCGTGAAGGCGCTCGCCGCCTAGTTGCACGGGCGGGTGCCCG
>JBIQID010000122.1:0-9472 GCA_044508215.1 Actinomycetota bacterium
CAGGGGATCTTCTCCTCGAAGGACCTCGATGTCTCGATCACGGAGCCCGGAGTGCTCCGGGCGGTGGCCGGTGGGGCGCTGTACCTCGCTGCGGTGGGCCTGCTCGGCCTGGGCCTGGGGACGATCCTGCGCCGCACCGCGGGCGCCGTCGCCGCCCTGGTCGCGGTGCTGGTGTTGGCGCCGCTGGTCAGTGGTTTCCTCCCGGTCTCCTTCCAGGAGTCGACGGGCCGGTTCTTCCCGGCGCAGGCGGGCATGGCCGTCTTCAGCGTCTCGCCAGACCCCCGGAGCCTCTCCCCGTGGACCGGCTACTCGGTGCTCCTCGCCTACGTCGCACTCACCCTCGTGGTGGGCGTGTTCACCGTCACCCGCCGCGACGCCTGAAGGAAGGAATCGACATGCGCACTGACAACAACAACACGGCCGGTTCCGCCGCCCTTGCCGAGATCGTCAAGCCTCCGAGGAAGCCGCCAGCGTGGTTCGTGCACGTCGCCTGGCGCGTGCACCGGGGCCTCCACCGGCTGAGCAGGGGCCGGTTCCTCTGGACGCCGTCGAACAAGCGAGGGTGGGGAGCGATGCGCCTCACCGCCATCGGTCGCCGTTCCGGTGAGCCGCGGAGCGTGATCGTGGGCTACCTCGAGGACGGTCCGAACCTCGTCGGGCTGGCGATGAACGGCTGGGACGAGGGCCATCCGGCGTGGTGGCTCAACCTGGAGGCCGAGCCGGCGGCGACCGTCGAACTGGCCCGGCAGCATCCCCGTCCGGTGCGGGCTCGTGCCGCGACCGGCGCCGAGCGGGATCGGCTCTGGGCGAGGTGGGTGGAGGCGGACCCCGAGCTCACCGCCCACGCCCCGCACCGCTCCACGTCGACGCCGGTCGTGGTGTTCGAGCCGGTCGACCAGGCAATCGGTGCGACGCCAACCTGAAGCGTGGGATCGCCGAGGTGTTCGAGGCGCTCGAACCGCTCAGGACCGGTGAGGACGGGAGGCCGTCGCCAGGTGCCGGTCGAAGAAGCCGAGCACCCTTGCCTTCCAACCCTCGGGGTCGGTCGCCAGCCCGCCGGTGTGGCCGGAGCCCGGAACCGTCCATGTCTCGACCGTGTCCGCGGATCCCGAGCGGATGAAGCGCGCCGCGTGCTGCTCGGTGTCGACACGCCCGGCGGCGATCAGCAGCACCGGGGTCGCCGTCGAGCTGACGGCGGACCGGAGCGGTGTCGGGGGACCGGCCGGGGTGAGCAGATCTGCGATCCCGTAGGTCACCCGGTCGAGCTGTTCCTGGACCCACCCCGGGACGCCAAACTGGTCCGACAGCCAGGCTTTGTCCGTCGCGACGCGGTTCGTGACCCCCTCCGCCACGACCGCGGCAACCCGGTCGTCGTGAGCGATCGCTCCAACGGCCTGCTCGCCGCCCATCGAGGAGCCGAGGAGACCGATACCGCCCCATTCCACGTTCGGTTGCTCGGAGAGGAAGGAGACGGCAGCTGCGACGTCGAGATCGCCGTACCACCCGAAGTCCATCGCTCGCCCGCCGCTGCGGCCGTGTCCGCGGGCGTCGTACAGCAGGACTCCATAACCGTGGTCAGCGAGCACGATTGCCTCCTCGAGCACCCCCGACCGGGTCGATCCGGCTCCGTGGAGGACGACCACTGCAGCGCCGGATCGCGAGGGTACGTACCAGCCGGAGAGCTGCACGCCGTCGTCGGTGCTGAAGCGGACCTCCTCGTAGGTGTGTCCGTGGTCCTCCGGGGTGCTGCCGCCGACCTCGGTCCTCGGGACGTTGGTCGCAGCGACCGCCTGACCGATCGTGAGCAGCCCGACGGCGACGATCACGAATGCCGACGGCACGATCGGCAGCCGGCGCCAGCCGCGGGTGCTGCGCATCAGCGCCACCACGCCGGTGATCGCGACGGTGGCCCCGCTGGCCAGGAGGAGCAGCCCCATCACCGTGACGACGAGCGGACCATCCTTGGCCAGGTGGGGTGGACCGAGGCCCACTCCGATCGCCAGGACCACGGCGCCGACCAGGAGAGCGGCGAGACCACGCCAGAGAAGGGCCGCCGAGCTCACCCGGAACCGGACGCGTGATCGCACCACTCGATCGTCGGCGCTGTCAGGTCGCAGGGGCCAGAGGCAAAGGCCCCGAAGGGCCAGCGCATGGAGACGCGCCTTCGGTAGATTCGCACGCGGGCCGGATCGGATGGAGGTCCACGGCGATCCCCGACGTTGGACGAGGCATCCGAGCGCCCGACGGGGGGCAGGACGGGAGAGCGAGCGGTGCGGAGGACGAGACTCGCAATCGGGGTGGTCGGCGCCGTCGCTGCGTGGGTCGCTGCGCATCGACGCTGGCGCAACTGGGGCGCCACCGAGGACGAGGTCGTACGCACGATGCCCGGAGACGAGCTCGTCGCCGAACCCCGATCGAGCGTCACGAGGGCCGTGACCGTCGAAGCCGCTGCTGACGACGTCTGGCCGTGGCTCGTGCAGATGGGTCAGGGCCGCGCCGGGATGTACAGCTACGACCTGCTCGAGAACCTCATCGGCCTCGACATCCACAGCCTCTGGCACATCGACGAGAGCCTCCAGGACCTCGAGGTGGGTGACCGGATCACCCTGGTGAGACCGGGGTGGGCCGGTCTGAAGGCCGGCTTCTCGCTTCCCGTGGCACTGATCGAGCCGGGTCGTTCCCTGGTCCTGAGGGAGGATCCGAGCGAAGGTCCATGGGACGCGGTGTGGTCGTTCCACGTGGTCCCGGACGGGAAAGGTCGGTGCAGGCTGATCTCGCGGAGCACCGCTCACCAGCAAGGGCGGCTCGCCCAGGTGATGGACGAGCTGATGGACCCGATCACGCTGCTCATGACCCGCAAGATGCTCCTCGGCATCAAGGAGCGGGCCGAGGGGCGTCCTCGACTGGCCGCCGAGACCTCCCTGTGAACGGGCTGCGCCGCGCCTTCGTCCGAGACGTCGCTGCCGCGCACCTGGACTGGTCGCCTCCTCCCGCTGACGACGTCGTGACCGACGACGATGTCGTCGGGCTACCCACCGTCGTTCGCCGCTACCTGTCGTTCATGGGCGTCGTCGGCAGGCCACGCCACCGGTCGTTCGAGGTGAGGTTCCGCGGGCGGTTCCGCCGCACACCGACCGAGCCGTGGATGCCGGCCGAGGCGTGGCAGTACAACACCGCACCCGAGATCGCTCGGATCTACACGATGCGGCTCCGGTTCGCCGGCGTGGTGCCGATGATCGGACACGACACCTACGTCCGCGGTTCGGGCCGGATGCTGGGGAAGCTGCTGGGGCGGATCACGGTGGCCGACGGCTCGGGCGAGGAGTTCGACGTCGGCGAGCTCGTCACCTACCTCAACGACGCGATCCTCCTCGCGCCGTCGATGCTGCTCGGGCCTGCGACCACCTGGCGTGAGCTGGGGGAGTCGAGCTTCGAGGTGTCGCTGGCCGACGGCGACCGGACGGTCTCGGCGCAGGTCCTGCTCGACGATCGGGGCGCGCCGGTCGACTTCACCACCGAGGACCGCTACGCCAGCCTGCCCAGCGGTCTGGTCAGGGCAGCGTGGTCGACCCCGGTGTCGTCGTGGATCGAGTACGGCGGCAGGATGCTGCCCGGGCCGGCGCGTGCCACCTGGTTGCTGGACGACGGTCCCTTCACCTACGTCGAGGGTCGGTTCGATCCCTCGAGCGTGCGCCACGACGTCCCGCCGCCGAGTGGGTGATCCACGCGGGCAGGCGCGCTCGGCGGGGGTCGGTGGTGCGTTGCCGTTCCACCCGTTCCTTCACCCCGCGCAACATCTGGCGGGACATGACGAAGTCCGCCGGCACGATCACCGCCGTGTAGAACGCCCCGACCCAGGCCGGTTCGACCCGCCCACGGCTCCGGAAGATGAACCTCGTCCGCTCGCCTTCGAGAGGGCCGAGGGCGAAGGCCCAGCTGAAGTCGATCGACGCGCCGAACCGCTCCGCCCATCCGGGCGGGAGGTGCTCCGTGGAGTGGAGGACGAGGTGGCGACCCGGCTCGAGCTCGGCGACGACGAACGCACAGTTCACCTCGGGAGGACCGTCGAGGATGCGATCCCCGACGCTCAAGTGCTGGAGCTCAGGGATGATCCGCTCGGCGCTCGGCCCGTTGGCCGGGAAGAGCAGGCGGTCGACCCAACGAGCCGTGTACCACTGCCCGCGCCCCCAGCCCATCTGCACGAGCCACGGCCACACGCGCTCGGGCGGCGCGTCGATCGTGATCGCATGCGTGGTCTGCAGCTTGGCGTCTGCGACGACGTCATCTCCCGGGAGCCGCCGACGCCGTTCGGCGGGCGTGGCGCCATAGTTACGGCCGGCCCACTGCAGCGCGGCGAAGAACGCGACCCCGACTGATCCGACCACGAGTGGCCAACGACGGCTGCTCATGCCCGACCGAACCGTGATGCCGCTTCTGCTCGTGTGGCCATGGCGCCACCTCCTGAGCTCAGCGAACAACCTCGTGGCGCGCTGAAACAGGGGCGAACGCCACCTTGTTGCCGACGAGCGAGGCCAGGGCCGGATCGGCAAGGCTCCCTCCGTGGGACTGTCCGTCGTCGTCGAAGCTGCGGTGGTCGCCGGGCCGCCCGGACGCCTCGCCTGAGCCTGCGCAGCACGATGGATCGTCCTCCAGCCATCGAGGTGCGCGGCGCCCGGGTCAACAACCTGGCCGGCATCGACATCGACGTCCCGCTCGGGCAGCTCGTCGGGATCGCCGGCGTGTCCGGGTCCGGCAAGTCGTCGCTCGCCATCGGGGTGCTGTACGCCGAAGGCTCCCGCCGCTACCTCGAAGCGCTGTCGACCTACACGCGCCGCCGCATGGCGCAGGCGCCGCACGCCGCTGTCGACTCCGTCGAGCACGTCCCCGCTGCGCTCGCCCTCCGCCAGCGGCCCGGCGTGCCGGGCGTCCGCTCGACGTTCGGCACCTCCACGGAACTGCTGAACGTCCTGCGGCTCATGTTCTCCCGGCTGGCGTCGCACCGGTGCCCGAACGGCCACCACGTGCCGCCGAGCATCGACGTCGCCGCCGAGGTGCCGCTCACCTGCCCCACCTGCGGCGTGCGGTTCCCAGCGCCCGGAGCGGAGGCCCTGGCCTTCAACTCTGCGGGTGCGTGCCCGACCTGCGAGGGCATCGGGATCGTCCGCGAGGTCGACGACGCGACGCTCGTGAAGGACCCCGACATGAGCATCGACGAGGGCACGATCGTCCCCTGGCAGATGTTCGGCTTCAACGTGATGCCGCAGATCGCCCGCGAGTTCGGCGTACGCACCGACGTGCCGTACCGGGAGCTGACCGACCGGGAGCGAGAGATCGTCCTCGCCGGACCCGAGGAGAAGAAGCACATCGCGGTCACCTCGAAGAAGGGTGTCCACGAGCTCGACTTCACGTTCCGCAACGCCCGTCTGACCGTCCTCAAGGAGCTCGAGCGAGCGCTCGACGAGAAGCGCTTGGCCCGCGTCAGCCGGTTCCTCACCGAAGCGACGTGCCCGACCTGTGGTGGGAGCCGGCTCTCGGAGGCGGCGCGTGCTCCGCTGATCGGCGAGCTGGATCTGGCCGATGTCTCGGCGATGGCGCTGGAGGACGTGCTCGACTGGGCGCCGACCGTCGCTGCGACGCTCCCGGAGGACATGCGGCCGATCGCGACCGCGCTCATCGAGACGCTCGACGCCATGGCGCAGCGGCTCATCGAGCTGGGACTCGGCTACCTCACCCTCGACCGCGCCAGCTCGACCCTCTCGACCGGGGAACGCCAGCGGGCGCAGCTCGCGCGGGCGGTCCGAAACCGCACCACGGGCGTCCTCTACGTGTTGGACGAGCCGTCGATCGGCCTGCACCCCGCGAACGTCGAGGGTCTTCTCGGCGTGATGCGGGACCTGCTCAGCGCCGGCAACTCGGTCGTGTTCGTCGATCACGACGTGCAGGTCCTGCGTGAGGCCGACCACCTCATCGAGATCGGCCCCGGCGCCGGCCGCGACGGCGGCACCGTCATCGCAACAGGCACCGCCGGCGAGCTGGCCCAGGATCCTCGGTCGCTCCTGGGACCGTTCCTGTCCGGCGAGCAGCGGGTGGTGGTGCGCGAACGAGCTCGGGCAGAGGACGTGTTCGCCGCCGGCGCGATCCACTTGGAGACCGCTGCGATCCACACGGTCCACCCCCTCGAGGTCGACCTGCCACGCGGGCGGCTCACCGCGGTGACCGGCGTGTCGGGCTCGGGCAAGACCACGCTCGTCCTCGAGTCGCTGGTCCCCGCGCCCGAGGCGCAGGGCGGTGACGGCGAGACCGTGCTGCCGGGACACGTGCTCGCCGTCGACCCGGCCGGGATCACCCGGGTGCGGTTGGTCGACGCGACGCCGATCGGCATCAACGTCCGCTCCACCGTCGCGACCTACAGCGGCGTCATGGACGATCTTCGGCGCGCGTACTCACGCCTGCCGGCCGCCCGTGATCGGGGCCTGGGTGCCGGGGACTTCTCCTACAACACCGGGTCGCTGCGGTGCCCGCGGTGCGATGGAACTGGGCAGGCGAGCCTCGACCTGCAGTTCCTGCCCGATGTCGAGATCACCTGCCCCGAGTGCCACGGCAGCCGCTACGCACCCGAGGCCGACGATATCCGACGGCCGCTTCCCGGCAGCCCGGGCGAGGAGCCCGCCCCCGGAGGCGACCAGACCATCTCGCTGCCCTCGCTGCTGCGCCTGTCGGTCGCTCAGGCGCTCGATGTCGTCGGCGACCTGGCGCCGGTCCGGCGGAAGCTGCAGGCGCTCATCGACCTCGGACTCGGCTACCTGACCCTCGGCGAGGACACCCCTGCGCTGTCCGGTGGGGAGGCGCAGCGGCTGAAGCTCTCGACCGAGCTCGGCAAGGACCAGGGCGACGCGCTGTTCGTCCTCGACGAGCCGACCGTCGGATTGCACCCGCTGGATGTGCGGACGCTGCTCGAGGTGCTCCAACGCCTCATCGACCGAGGAGCGACCGTCGTCATCATCGAGCACGATCTCGACCTGATCGCCAACGCCGACCACGTGGTCGACATGGGACCCGGCGGCGGGGCAGCCGGTGGGCGGATCGTCGCGACCGGCACGCCCGAGGACGTCGCCGCCGACGAGGCCAGCACCACCGGCCGCTACCTCGCTCGGCACCTCGGACGCCAGGCATGATCGGCGTCAGCCGGTCGTGCTCCCGCGAACGCCGCTGACCCGCCGGCCGATCTCGTCGAGGTGCGTGTCCCAGGTGCCGCAGCACCCGCCCCAGATGTCGATGTGCGGGTGCTGCGCGGCGAGGTCGCCCACGAGCTGACCGAGCTCCTCGGGGTCGCCGCTCTCGAGGTGGCCGAGGGTGCAGAGGGCGATCTTGTCCATCGCTGCGGCGTTGGGGCGGAGGCTGCGGACACGCTCGAACCACGAGCCGCTGTCGATCGCAGGAAGGGACTCGAACGGGTGCGAGCAGTTGATGCCGTAGAACGCGGGCCTTGCGTCGCCCGCCTGCTCGTCGACCGCTTCGATGGCCTCCTGCAGGCGGCGGGGGACGGCAGACCTCTTCGGTGGCAGTCGAGCTCGCTGCTGGGCCCGCGGGCCACGATGGTCGTCATGCTTGATGCGACGAAGCGGATGCACAGGTGGCTGGGTGGGCGACTGGGATCGGACGAGGTGGTGCTGGCGGCGGTCAGCGTCCACCGGGAGGGGACGACCAGCGCGGCCATGCTGGGCGCCACCTCCGCGATCCTGGGTGCCGAGGCGGGGTCCGGCGTCTCGTTCAGGGATGTGCCGACCCGCGATGCCGGCGGTGACCAGGGGCAGGCAGCCCTTGGTCCCTTCCTCTATCTCGTGCTGACCTCACGGCGTGTGCTGGTGGTGCGCCGTTCGGCCTTCGGCCGACCCAAGGGCGTCGCGTTCGAGGCGCCGGTCGAGGAGGTCCAGGCGATGGGGCTGAAGCCCCGCGCGAGTCGCGTCGAGCTGCTCCTCAGCGGCGACCACTCGCTGACCTTCGAGACGCCCAAGGCTCCGAAGTTCCTCCCCGAGGTGTACCGCCGCCTGCCCGCGCTGCTGACGGAGGCCAAGCGCACCGGGAGGTGACCGGCGGCAGGCCGACGACGCCTCAGCCGGTCGGCCCCCTTGGTGATCGCCTGGCCTCGCGGCCGCGAGCTGGCCCGAGAGTCGTCGACGTCCACCGGGCAGAATGGACCGTCGGATGACCGTTGAACCTGCCGGTCCGGCTGCGGTGCGCGTGCCGAAGGCCTTCCCCGCGCTCTTGGTCGGCTTCGCGGTGCTCTACGCCTGGCGCATGAGTGGGGTGCTCGCCGTCAGCCCCGTCACCGACCACCTCAGCAACTTCTACCTGTCCGGTGCAGCGCTCACCCTGCTCATCGGACCCAACGGCTTCCGCGGGCCCAGCCGGCGGTCGTTCGCGCTCGCTGCGGGCGCGGCCATCGCGGCCGCGAACGTGGTGATGGAGATGGTCGTCCCGGCACTCGGGCTCGAGGAGACGGTCAACCGTGCGATGGGCGACGTGAACACGAGCGATCCGGTCGACGGGCTGTTCGGGATCGCAGCGGTCGTCCTCGTCCTCTCGCTGGTCCCTCGGCGACAAGTCGGCGCCGACGGCTGATCTTCGGCGAGTGCTTCGTCGCGCCTAGGTTCGGCGTCATGCCGCATCTGCCCGGCAGCCTTGCCTGGCAGGGAGTCGCCTCGCACTCGATGGTGCTCGACTACCACCTGGGAATGCTGCACGACGCCGCCCGGATGGACGCCTTCCGTCGAGCGATCCATGCGACCGTGCAGCCCGGTGACGTGGTGCTCGACCTGGGCTGCGGTAGCGGGGTGCTGTCCTTCATGGCGTGCGAGGCCGGCGCTGAACGGGTCTACGCGATCGAGGGCGGTCCGGTGATCGAGCTGGCCCGCGAGCTGGCCGCCGCGAACGGGTTCGGCGACCGGATCGAGTTCCTCGAGGGGTGGTCCATGGAGCTCGGCGTCCCGGAGCCCGCGGACGTGCTCATCTCCGAGACGCTCGGGAACGCCGGCTTCAACGAGGGGATCATCGCCTGGAGCGTCGACGCTCGGCAGCGGCTGTTGCGACCCGGCGCAGCGCTGATCCCTGAGCGAGTACGCCTCTGGGTGGCGCCGGTGGAGACCTTCGATGAGCATCCGGTCGTCTCGGACTGGCTGGCCGACGACCTGCCCTACGACTTCGCGGCGGCCTTCGAACGGGCGGCGAAGACGCTCTGGTTCGCTGACTTCGCGCTCGAGGACCTGATCGGCGAACCGCAGCTGGTCGCGGACGTGGATCTGCAGACCGCGCCCTACGAGACGGTCACCTCCACAGGGGAGCTGCGGATCGACCGCGACGGCGTCCTGCATGGGATGGCGTGCTGGTTCGACACGCTGCTCTGCCCGGGGGTCACCCTCCACAACACCCCGCCGAGAGGCGATTCGAGCTGGTCGCACGGCTTCCTGCCGCT
>JBIQID010000123.1:0-9398 GCA_044508215.1 Actinomycetota bacterium
CGAGCACGGGAAGGACAGCGCCTCACATGAGACAAAGATCTTGACCGATCAACGGGCGCGGCGCGAGGTTGACCCACGGGCGGCTTCCGCATGGACGAAGTGGACCTGGACGCCGCAGCCGAAGCAGGTCGGTTGCAGGATCTC
Organism: Actinomycetota bacterium; assembly: GCA_044508215.1. Classification (GTDB taxonomy): domain Bacteria; phylum Actinomycetota; class Acidimicrobiia; order Acidimicrobiales; family Microtrichaceae; genus JAEZFI01. The sequence continues at coordinate 145 of JBIQID010000123.1, forward strand.
TTCGCCCACGAGATCGGCCACGTCCTCGGCATCGGCACCTCTGGCCACTGGGCTGCGTTCCTGTTCGAAGCGCAACCGGGCGACCTGCGGTTGCGCGACGTGCTGTCGACCACTGCGTGGGCGCGACTGGGAGGCACCTTTCTTCCGCCGGTCCACGTCGAAGGCGGGGCCGGGACGGCAGGAGCGCACTGGCGGGAGTCGGACCTCGACCTCGAGCTGATGACGCCCAGCCTCGACGCCGCCATCGCCGGCGGTGAGCGTCCCCTGAGCCTCCTGACGCTCGGGTACCTCGCCTCGTTCGGCTACAGCCTCGACCTGGCCGACGCAGAGCCCTACACCCTGCCTTCGCCCCTGCCGGCCTCGCGGCGACCCAACGAAACCGACACGCACTTCGACCGGGCCTTCGGACCGGGCGTCCGGTAGCCGGTCCCCTCAAGGTCACGCTTCCCCCGGCCAGGGTTCCTCCGCAGGCGGCTGCTGCGCCGCCTGCGGGGGAACCGGTCGGGGCCACCTACCATCGCCCGGTTGTGAACGGGCCCAGCTCCGACAGCTCCGGCACCAGCCAGCCAGCCGGCCACCGTCCGCCCCTCGACGGCATCCGGGTGGTCGACGTGTCCACCGTGGTCGCCGGTCCGACGGCGGCCCGCTACCTCGGCGACTTCGGAGCCGACGTCATCAAGGTGGAGCGCCCCTCGGGCGACGGCGTGCGTTCGATGGGGTGGCGCGACCCTGCTGACGGCGTGACGTTGTGGTGGAAGTTCATCAGCCGCAACAAGCGCTGCATCGCCCTCGACCTGAAGGACCCCGAGGACCGCGAGGTGTTCCTCGCGATCTGCGCCGAGGCCGACGTGCTGATCGAGAACTTCCGCCCCGGCACGCTCGAACGCCTCGGGCTCGGCCCCGACGAGCTGTGGAAGGTCGCGCCTCGGCTGATCGTCACGCGCGTCACCGGGTTCGGGCAGGACGGCCCCTACGCCGGGCGCCCCGGCTTCGCCAGCATCGCTGAGGCCATGTCGGGCTTCGTCGCGGTGAACGGGGAGGAGGACGGCCAGCCGCTCCTCCCTCCGATCGCCCTCACCGACGAGGTCACGGGGCTGGCCGCCGCGTTCGCCACGATGGTCGCCCTGCACGCAGGGGTGCCGCAGGTGGTGGACGTCAACCTGCTGGAGTCGGTGTTCCAGATGATGGGCCCGCTCATCAGCGCCTGGCGGACCGAGGGCTACCTGCAGCCACGCCTCGGCTCGGGCATCCCCTACTCCGTCCCCCGGGGCACCTACCGGTGCGCTGACGGCACGTGGGTCGCCGTGTCGGCGTCGTCGGACACCGTGGCGCCCCGCGTGCTGGAGCTGCTCGGGGTGCAGGACGACCCACGCTTCGCCACGTTCCAGGACCGAGCGGACCACCGCGAGGAGATCGACCAGCTGCTCTCCGAGTGGGTCGGCGCCCGCAGCCTCGACGAGGTGATGGAGCGCTTCGAGGCCGCCCACGCCGCGGTCGCACCGGTGATGACGATGGCCGACATCGACGCGGACCCCCACTACCGGGCGCGCGAGGTGGTCACCGAGGTCGACGGCTTCCCGATGCAGAACCTCATCGCCCGGCTCTCGGCCACCCCCGGCGTGCTCAGGTGGACCGGCCGGCCCCTCGACGCGGACGGCGACGAGATCCGCGCCGAGGTCTCAGGTGCGTCGCTGCGCTCGGGCTCGCTGTCGGACGAGGACGCGATGGAGGTCGCGCTGGAGGAGGCGCGCGCCGCGGGAGCAGAGGGGGAGGTCCCGATCGGCGCGGTCGTGCTCGACCCCGATGGCCGCCTCATCGCGCGGCGCCACAACGAACGGGAGCGCTCCGAGGACCCGACGGCGCACGCCGAGGTGCTGGCACTCCGCGACGCGTCGCGGGTGCTCGACGACTGGCGGCTCGTCGACTGCACGCTCGTGGTCACCCTCGAGCCGTGCCCGATGTGCGCCGGTGCGGCGGTCGCCGGCCGGGTGGGCCGGGTGGTGTACGGCGCGCCCAGCATGGACGCCGGTTCGACCGGGTCGCTCTACCACCTGGGCGCCGACCCCCGGCTGAACCACCAGTTCGAGACCCGCCACGGCGTGCGCGCCGAGGAGTGCGCGGAGCTGCTCACCAGCTACTTCGCAGCGCGGCGCCCGGCGGGACCCGACGGGTCCGACCCCGTGGCCTGACCGCGTCCTGAGACGGCGGCCCCGCGACGCCGCTCCGTGCGCAGTCGCGTCAGAGGCGCTCGGCGGCGAGGTCGGCGATCTCGGACCGTTCGCCCTTGCGCAGCGTCACGTGGGCGAACAGCGGCGAGTCGGCGAAGGTGTCGCCCAGCACGGACAGCGCATTGGTGCGTTCCGACAGGAACGGGGAGTCGATCTGGGTGACGTCGCCGATGCACGCGATCTTCGAACCCGCACCCAGTCGGGTCAGGACCGTCTTCAGCACCGACGTCTCGAAGTTCTGCACCTCGTCGATCAGCAGCCACGTGTCCTGGAGGCTGCGGCCCCGCAGGAACGAAACGGCATCCAGGGTCAGCCTGCCTTCGGCGACCCAACCGTCGAGGGTGACCTTCGCCTGGCGGTGCGACACCCCGTCGCCCAGCGCCACCATCGCATCCACGATCGCCTCGAACCAGGGACCGAGCTTCTCGTCGCGGTCGCCGGGGAGGTAGCCCAGGTCCTGGCGTCCGACCGCCACGACCGGCCGGAGGATCACCATCCGCGAGTACCGCTCCGTCGACGGCTCGAACACCTGCTGGAGGCCGGCCGCCAGCGCGAGGAGCGTCTTGCCGGTGCCGGCGTGGCCCTCGAGCGACACCACCGGAACCTCGGGGTCCATGAGCAGGTCGAGGGCGAAGGTCTGCTCGACGGATCGGGGTCGCAGGCCCCAGGCCTGCAGGTCCCCCCGCACCTGACGGAGCATCGACCCGCATCGACGGGCGAGCACCGACTGGGACCCGCTGCGGAGCACCATCGACGCGTTCTCCACGTCGACGAGGTCGGTCTGGGCGACCTCGGGGACGGAGAGCACCGCAACGGCACGGTCCCGGTAGATGCGGTCGATGGTGTCGGAGTCGACGTCGATCGTGGCGACGGCACCCAGCTGCGGACGCGGGCGTCGGGTGCGGGTGTAGTCCGACGCCGCCAGCCCGAGAGCGGCCGCCTTCACCCGGAGCGAGCCGTCTGCCGACACCAGCTCGGTGCGGCCACCCTCCGCGAGGCTCAGCCCCGCTGCCAGGATCCGGTTGTCGGGCTTCGTCGGGTCGAGGTGGAGCTCATCGAGCCGGTCGAGGCGGAGCCCGTTCAGCTCGATGCGCAGGGTCCCGCCGTCAGGGAGGGCGACCGGCTCAGCGAGCGTCCCGCCGTTCGAGAGGCGGAGCTCTTCGAGGGACCGTACCGCGGTGCGGGCGCAGCGACCGACGTCGTCGGGTCGGCTCTTCAGCTCGTCGAGCTCCTCCAGCACGGTGAGCGGCACGACCACGTCTGCCGCACCGAACGCGAACATCGACCCGGGATCGGCCACCAGCACCGACGTGTCCACCACGACGGTCCGCCCTGCGCTCACCTCCCCCACCTCGAGCCCGTGCGCCTGGTGCGCCTCGACCGGGGGAACGGTGACCGTCACGGTGTCCTCCTCGCCGCGACCCGGTCGGGTCGTCGACCGTGGGGGAAGCCCACGATCGCTGTCCGGAGCCACCGGCGCATCCCCACGGCGACAGCCTCGCACCGGCGGGCGCCCCGTCGGTGGACCACTTCTACGGCGATGCGAGCCCGGGAGCGCCGTGCACGTCGCCGCCCGGGGATCGGGTTCGGAGCGGTTGCGGGCCGTCGTCTAACGTCGCACCCGGAGAGTTGCCAGAGCGGACGAATGGGACGGTCTCGAAAACCGTTGTGGGCTTCGGTCCACCGTGGGTTCGAATCCCACACTCTCCGCTCTCGGAACCCCTGTTGCGGCAGGGGTTTCGTCGCGTCGAGGAAGAGGGGGCCGAACGGATGACGGAGCTCTTCATCGGCGACGACGGGCTGGCTCGCTGCCGGTGGGCCGAGGCCACCCCCGAGTACGTCGCCTACCACGACGACGAGTGGGGACGCCCGGTCCGCGACGACCACCGGCTGTACGAGAAGCTCAGCCTGGAGGCCTTCCAGTCGGGGCTCAGCTGGCGGACGATCCTGGCCAAGCGGGAGAACTTCCGCGCGGCGTTCGCCGGCTTTCGGATCGAGGAGGTCGCCGGCTTCGGGCCAGGCGACGTGGAGCGGCTCCTGCAGGACGCCGGCATCGTGCGGCATCGGGGGAAGATCGAAGCGGTCATCAACAACGCCCAGCGCGCCGCCGAGATGCGCGCGACCGAAGGCCCCGGCGCGCTGACCGAGCTGGTGTGGAGCTACCAGCCCGACCCCGACTCGCTGCCCGAGCCGCAGACGCGCTCGACATCACCCGAGTCGACCGCGCTGTCGAAGGAGCTGAAGCGCCGCGGCTGGCGGTTCGTCGGCCCCACGACCGTGTACGCGTTCATGCAGGCGATGGGCCTCGTGAACGACCACGCCGTCGGCTGCGCCTTCCGGGACCTCTGACCGAGTCAGCCCTTCGCCACCTCGATCGAGCCGAGCGCCGCTCCGCGGAACGAGGCCAGCCGCTCGACCTCGGTCTCCACATCCGCCAGGCGTGACTTGGTCATGCGACTCCACGGCTCGATGGCCACGTTCAGCTTCTTGCCCGCCCGACGGGGCCGCCAGGTCGCGGCGACGTCGCCGTCGACCAACACGGCGCCCGGCCGCCCAAGCGTCGGCCACAGGACCTTCTGCCGCGCGGTGTCGCTCACCAAGAGCTTCCGGTCGCGGGTCTGGAGGAACGGGTCGAACGGACCCACGAGCCGCACGACCCCCTCTGCGGGCGGCGGGTCGTTCAGTTCCTCGATGTCATCGGCGAGCGCCCAGCGGGTCTCGCCCTCCACCTCGACCTCCACCGCGTCGTCCGGCCACGCTGCCTTCACGTCCTTGACGGCCGCGTCGACGAAGGTCGCAGCGTCCTTCACGATCGCGGGTCCGTGGAAGCGCAGGTAGTTGCGGACCACGTCGAAGCGGGGCTCGGCCTCGGTTCCGGAACGGGTGAACATGGGCGGCTTCAACTTCGGGATCCGCCGCATGACCGGTGGCGAGGTCCCCGGCTCCAGCTCGATCCCGGCCTGCAGCGCCGAGAGGCGGAACGGCTGCTCGTAGACGTGCGTGGCGTTGCACGGCCGGCAGAACCGCAGGTACGGCGGGTCGAGCAGCAGGGTGAGCCCGCCCGACACCTCGCCCTTGACCTTCGGCTTCACGACGAGATCCCGTTCGTGACCGGCTACACGGCGGAGCGCATCGAGGATCGGGATGTCGGCGTCCCGCAGCGGCTTCGACGCGTCGAAGATCCGCTTCGCTGCGTCCGCCTCGGAGAAGGGCGAGGTCGCCACGGCGATGTCGGCCGCGTCAGCACGCCGGTAGGCGTGGGGAGCGCCGCGGAGCGTCCAGGCGTAGAGGAGCGGTTCGGCCTCGTCGAGGTCCACGCCGCGGATCGCGAGCGCCCAGCGTCCGCCGTCCGGCCCGGTGTCCTGCACGCCGTAGTCCAGCATGGGGGTGTCCGCTCCGGTGTCCGGCCCCGAGGCGAGTCCGTGGCGGTGGAAGCGGAACCGCAGCACCTGGTCTCGTGTGATCGCCATCGTCGTCCCCGGTCAGCCGACCCGCGCGTGCTGGCCGCCGTCGACCGGTAGCACCACCCCGGTGATGAACGCCGCGTCGTCGGACGCCAGGAACAGCACCGCCCGGGCGACGTCCCACGCCGTCCCCATCCGTGCCCGCAGGGGGACCATCGCGTCGCGCTGGCGGCGCAGTTCGTCCCGGTCGACGCCGAACGCCTCGGCGAGGCTCTCGATGGCCATGGGCGTGTCCATCAGGCCCGGCGCCACGGCGTTCACCCGCACGCCTCGCTTCGCGCTGCTCATCGCCAGCTGCTGGGTGAGCGCGTTCACACCGGCCTTCGAGACCTTGTAGGCCACGGTCGGCACGGTGCACACGGCGGCCGCGGAGGAGATGTTCACGACCGACCCCGAGCCCTGCGCCCGCATGAGCGGCAGCACGTGCTTGCAGGCCAGCCAGGTGCCCTTCAGGTTCACGTCGAGGATCCGGTCCCACCCTTCCTCGGTGAGCTTGCTGGCGCCGGCGTCCCCCTCGCCGATGCCCACGTTGTTCACCAGCACGTCGACCTGCCCGAACAGCTCGACGGCACGCTCCGCGACGGCTCTGCAGTCGTCCTCGCTGGTCACGTCGCCGTGCATCGCCTCGGCGGTGCCGCCCGCCTCGCGGATCAGCTCGACGGTCGCCTGGGCCGAGGCCTCGTCGCGGTCGACGGCCAGCACCCGGGCGCCCTCCGCAGCGAGGAGGAGCGAGGTGGCCCGCCCGTTGCCGATCGTCTCGCCGGCGCGCTGGCCGGCACCCATCACGATCGCTGCCTTCCCTTCCAGCTTCACCGGTCGGGCACCTCCGTGCCGTCGGGGAAGCCGGGCATCCCGTCGTCGATCGGGACCTCGAAGGTGTTGAGCGCCATCGACACCATCACGTACTGGCCCACGGTGAACACGATGTCGATGAGCTGTTCGGTGGACCACGACCCGGCGAGGGCCGCCCAGGTGGCATCGGTGATCCGGTGCTGGTCGACGAGCTCGTCGGCTGCTGCGACGAGTGCCGCGTCCCTGGGTTCCCAGCCATCGAGGCCCGGCTGGGTGAGGCGGCGGACCTCCTCGGAGGTGACCCCCGCCTGCTCACCGATCACGGTGTGCTGGCCGAACTCGTACGGACTCCCGCATCGCCAACCCACGCGGAGGATCAGCAGCTCGCGCTCACGTGCCGGCAGCGTGCTCTTCGCGAGGACGTGCGAGCCGAACACCAGCCACCGCTTCAGCAGCTTGGGGTGGTGGGCGAGCGTGGTGAAGATGTTCATCCGCCCCAGGCGGTCGAGCAGCTCCCGGGTCTCGTCGTCCCAGTCGCCCTCGGCGCTCGGTGGGATCCTCGGCGGCCGGTCCGGACGCTGCGCCACGTGGTCTCCTCAGTCCTGCTCGGGTGCCCCGCCCACGAGGCGCGGCACGATCCGGTCGATGAACGCCCGGCGCTGCTCCGGATCGTCGAAGTCGACTCGGGTCTCGTTGTTCACCACGATCGACATCACGAGGCGGAGGATCGCGTCGCTCACGATGTTCGCCTCGTCGCGGTCCATCCCAGCGGAGTGCTCGAGGTGCCCCGCGATCACGCGCCCGGCTGCCTGGAGCATGGGCCCGATGCCGGAGGTGATGAACGGGGCGGCCACCTCGGGCTCGAGGGTCAGCACCCGCTGCAGCAGCTCGTGTCCCCGCAGGGTGACCACCGCGAACTCGAACGCATCGGCGACGCCCTTCACCACGGGGACCGACGGATCGATGAGGGCGACGAGCGCGTCGATGAAGCGCTTCGCCTCCCGACCGAGGAGGCCGGCGACCACCGCGTCACGGTTCGAGAAGTAGCGGTACAGCCACACGCGGGAGATCCCGACGTCGGCGGCCAGCTGCGACATCGTCGTGGAGCGGATCCCCTGCTGGCTGAACCGGACCATCGCAGCGTCGAGGATCCTGGAGGGTGTCCCTTCGGCCGCCTCTTCGAGCACGAGACGCCCCCACGGGGTATGCGCATCGGCGTCGGTGGTGGCCACGCCGCCATGGTACGCACGTCGTCGACCCCGGGGTTGACATCTCGGCTCGGTCTGTCAACACTGAACACATCCGTAGAAGTGTCAACAGGAGGAGCGACATGCCGGTGAGCACCCCCCGAGCGGCCGAGCGCCCGTCCGCCCAACGCACGATCCCGGTCCGCCGGCTGGACGTCGACCTGCGCACCGTGGACGTCGACCGCTGGATCGTCCCCGACGACCCGATCTTCAGCCACTTCATCGCCACCCTCTCCGCCGTGTTCCCTCCCGGCGAGGAGTTCTTCGTGAAGACCGTCCGGGAGCACCGCGCGGTGGCCGAGGACGACCCCGTGCTGAAGGCGCAGGTGAAGGGCTTCATCGGCCAGGAGGCGATGCACGGCCGTGAGCACCGCCAGCTGAACGCCCGACTGGCCGAGCTGGGCTACTACACGCACCAGACCGAGAAGGCGTTCGAGAAGGTCGCCGAGAAGGCGCTGAAGTACCGGATGCGGAAGGTGCCGCTCGCCATGACCGCCGCCGCGGAGCACCTCACCGGCATCTTCGCCGAGGTGGCACTCGGGCACGAGCCCAGCCGCGAGCTGCTGTTCTCCCACCCCGACATCCAGACCCTTGTGACCTGGCACGCGCTCGAGGAGCTGGAGCACAAGAACGTGGCCTTCGACGTGCTCCAGCGCACGGGCGCCGGCTACTTCACACGTGCCGCCGGCTTCGTGCTGCTGCACACCGTGTTCGCCCGTGCGGTCATCGTCTCGTGGATCCGGGCCCGCGTCCGCGACCGGGAGATGATCGGTTGGAAGGGTCGGAAGGTGTTCAACCGCCACCTCCGCCAGCAGCGGCTCCTCAGCCTGTGGGCGCTGCGCCGGGTGTTCTCGTACCTGCGTCCGGGCTTCCACCCCGACGACACCGACACCGAGGACCTGGTGCGCGAGTGGCGGGAGCGCCTCGCCGGCCAGGTCACCGAGACCGCTTCGCTGCGGCGCCCGGCGTGACCGCCTCTGCTGCCGTGACCGAGGAGCGCCACCTCGACGTCCTCGTCGTGGGTGCCGGCCTCTCCGGCATCGCGGCGGGCCACTACCTGCAGGCGAACTGCCCCTGGGCGTCCTACGAGATCTTCGAGGCCCGCGACGCCATCGGTGGCACGTGGGACCTGTTCCGGTACCCGGGCATCCGGTCGGATTCCGACATGTTCACGCTCGGCTACTCGTTCCGGCCGTGGAAGGGCGAGAAGGCCATCGCTGACGGCGAGTCGATCCTCAGCTACATCCGGGAGACCGCGGCGGTCGAGGGCATCGATGCGCACATCCGCTTCGGCCACCGGGTGGTCGCGGCCGAGTGGTCGAGCGAGGACGCCCGCTGGACGATCACGGCGGAGCGGACCGTCGACGGGTCGGGCACCGGCGAGCAGTTCCAGCTGACGGCCGGCTTCATCTTCTCCTGCAGCGGCTACTACCGCTACGACCAGGGCTACGAGCCGCACTTCGAGGGGCGCGACGACTTCCGGGGGACGATCGTCCACCCGCAGCACTGGCCCGAGGACCTCG
>JBIQID010000124.1:0-9354 GCA_044508215.1 Actinomycetota bacterium
GCAGCATCGCCTCGTCGGTGCCGGTCCGGCTCCCCGGGCGGAGGCTCCGGCCGCCAGTGAGGTGGAGGACTGGGTCGACGAGCGGGAAGCGGTCGGGAGCCCGGCCAGGAAGGGTGGTGGGTGGCATCCCCCACAGGTCCCTGTCCGACGAGCGGGTCTGCAGCAGCCACTCGACGTCGCCGACGTGGCCCCGTGCCAGCTCGGACCGACCCTCGTCGACCTCAGGCGGCGCGGTCGCCTGACGTGCCAGTTCGGCCTCCCACGCTGCGGCCTCGAGCACCACCGACTGGGCGACGCGGGCCATCTCTTGGCGGGAGGGCAGGAGTGCAGGATCGCCGGCTGCTGCCGCTACGTGAAGGAGCGAGCCGTTCGCGGCGAGGGTCGTGAGCTCCCTGCGGTGCGTCCCTTGGTCGTCGTGTTCGATCCATCGACGCTCCCCTTCGAGGTCGACGCGGACGTCGAAGGGGACCGGGCGGAGACCGTCGGAGTGGAGGCGCAAGCCAGCCGCGACCAGGCTCGCCTCCGATCCGTCGATGGTCGCGACCGTCAGGGCCTCAGCCTGGTCACGCACGTAGTTGCGGACGTGGGCACCTCGCGCACCCATCGTGGCACTCCAATGAGTGATCGTGGGTGCCCAGAGGACGGTGCCGAGGTTCTCGAGAGCGGCTCCGTCGAGGTGCGAAACGAGCTCCCAGCCACGGGGCACCGCGGTCAGGGTCGGCAGGTCACCCTCCAGGGTCGCGAGCTCCGCGATGGCGTCGATCACCTCCATCGGCGCGTCCGCGGAGTGGACCCTCAGTCCTCGGTCGCCGTCGATGCGGACGATGACCTGGCGCGGGAGAGACGGCTCGCCGGCGGAGTCGTCGCCGCGGATGCCCTCGGGGAACCGCCATCGATCGGCTCCGTACTCGACCTCGTCGCTCGGGTAGCCCGGGACCGCCTGCTCGAGCCCGCCCTGGTTGCCCGAGCCGTCGACGAGCGCGACGAACACCACCTCGTCGGGATCGCCGCTCCACTCTTCAGGTGCGACCACGAGGAACGGCTCGACGCCCCCGACCGAGTCGTCGCTGAGCACCGGTTCCCGCTTCGGCTCGATGGCCACGTCGAGCTCGAAGCCATCGGGGACCCAGCCGACGGTGAACCCCTCCGACGCCACCGGAGGCACGAGCGGAGCGACCGGGGAGGTGGCCGCGCCCTCCTCACCACATGCCGTCAGGGTGGCTGCCAGGACCAGCGTCGCCACCGACACGGTCAACCGCAGGCTGCTGACCCCCATGGAGGCACCATACGGGCTTCTGCTGCGTAGAACCCGCCCGATCCGGGCGGTTCTACGCAACGAAACGGTGGGGAGGCCTCAGCGCTGCGTCATCGGGACGTAGTCCCGGACCGGGTGCCCGATGTAGGTCTGGCGGGGCCGGTAGATCTTGCTGTCCTGCTCGAGCAGCTCGATGTAGTGGGCGAGCCACCCAGCCGTCCGCGGGATGGCGAACAGCACCGTGAACATGTCGAGCGGGAAGCCCATCGCCTTGTAGATGAGGCCCGAGTAGAAGTCGACGTTCGGGTACAGGCGCCGGCTGATGAAGTACTCGTCGCTGAGGGCGACCTCCTCCAGCTTCAGCGCGATGTCGAGGAGCGGCGACTTGCCCGTGACCTCGAAGACCTCGTCCGCGGTGCGCTTGATGATCTTCGCCCGGGGGTCGTAGTTCTTGTACACCCGGTGCCCGAAGCCCTGGAGGCGGCCCTTGCCGGCCTTCACGGCGTCGATGAACGCCGGGACGTTCTCCATCGAGCCGATCTCCTCGAGCATCCGCAGCACTGCCTCGTTGGCGCCGCCGTGGCGCGGGCCGTAGAGGGCGGCGGTCGCCGCGGCCGTTGCCGAGTACGGGTCGGCGTGGGCCGAGCCCACCACCCGCATCGCCGTGGTGGAGCAGTTCTGCTCGTGGTCGGCGTGGAGGATGAAGAGGATGTCGAGCGCCCGGGCGAGCACCGGGTTCGCGTCGAACCGCGGCTCGGCGATCTTCCACATCATCGACAGGAAGTTCGCGGCGAAGTCGAGGCTGTTGTCCGGATAGACGAACGGCATGCCGACGCTGAACCGGTAGGCGCCGGCTGCGAGGGTCGGCATCTTGGCGACGAGGCGGACGACCTGCTTCTCGAGCACCTCGCGGTCGCGGATGTCCTTCGCCTCGGGATAGAAGGTGGAGAGGGCCCCGATGGCGGACACCAGCATGCCCATCGGGTGGGCGTCGTAGTGGAAGCCCTCCATGAACCGCTTCCGCACGTTCTCGTGGATGAACGTGTGGTGGGTGATGTCGAAGCGCCACTGCTCGAACTGCTCGGGCGTGGGGAGCTCGCCGTGGATCAGGAGGTAGGCCACCTCGAGGTAGCTCGAGTGCTCGGCGAGCTGCTCGATCGGGTAGCCCCGGTAGCGGAGGATGCCTGCCTCCCCGTCGAGCTCGGTGATCGCGCTCTCCGCCACCGCAGTGGAGGTGAACCCGGAGTCGAAGAACCACACCCCGGGAAGGAGCTTCGACCACGCCTTTGCGTCCACCCCACCGTTGATGATCGGGATCTCGGCCGATTCCCCGGTGCGGTTGTCGGTGATCGTGATGGTGTCAGCCACAAGGTCATCCTACGGGGGCGTGCTGCGGGTCCGTGACTGACCTACCCCGAGGCCGGGCGTCCACACCCCTGATGCGACCGTTGCGGCGACGGGTCTGAGTGGGCCGGGCGCTCAGCGAGGATGGATGCCGGGCTGGGAGGGCCCAGCGGAACCGACCACGTCGAGAGCGAGGTCGGCGACGGCACGCTGCGCCGCTGAGGGCAGCCCTCGCCGGCGTCGGGCGAGGCCCACCGAGCGGCTGGACACGCCCTCCACCGGGACTCGTCGCCAGTCGCCGCCGATGCCGGCGGGCGCGGCGCTGGCGGGGAGGACGGCCGCACCGAACCCGGCGAAGGCCAGGGATGCGAGGAGCCTCACCCCGTCGAACTCGGCCTTCGCCTGCAGCTCGACGCCGGCTCCGTGGGCGTCGGCGTCGAGGTCGTCGCGGAAGCCCGTCCCTCGCGCCGGGAGGAGCAGCTCGTGCGCGGCCAGCTCGTCGAGGCGCACCCGGTCCAGCTCGTGCAGCGGGTGGCCGGCGGGGGCGACCAGCACCAGGTCCTCGTCGAAGAGCGGCTGGACGTCGACATCGGGATCCTGCACCGGGAGGTTCAGCACGGCGAGGTCGATCGTGCCGGTGACCAGCTGGGGGATCAGCGACGAGGTGGTGGCGTCGAGCACCACGACGCGGATGGCGCGGTGCCGGCGCTCGAGCTCTTCGAGGAGGAGGGGGACGAGCCACCGGGCGGTGGTGCCGATCACGCCGAGCGTGACGTTCCCGCGGACGTCGTCACGCAGCGAGGCGACGTCGGACTCGAGGGCGGCGAACTCGGCTTCGATCCGCCGGGCGCGCTCGGCGACGATCTGGCCCTCCTCTGTGAGTGAGGTGGTGGCCCGGTCGACCAGCGTCACGCCCATCTCGCGCTCGAGGCGCGACACGTGGGTGGAGATGTTGGACTGGACCGTGTGCAGGGCCCGTGCTGCAGCTGAGAAGCTGCGGTGTTCGCCCACCGCCACGAGCGCTCTGAGCTGCTTCACGTCCATCGCCGAAAACGATAACAGATATCGCCCGCAACAAGTTGAACGATCGCGCTCGCGGCAGTATCGTCACAGGCACATAGCAGCGATCAGGCGACTCCCCCTCGTCGATCGCATGCGGTCTGGCGGCAGTCCCCCCCCTGCCGAGGACCCCATCGAAGGACCGGATCCCCCCTCCGGTCCTTCGATCTTTTTCGTTCCGGATAGTGTCGGCCCATGGCTCCCCAGCGCGGTGCAGAGGTGGTCAGGGCACCACGTGCGGCAGCGTTCTTCGACCTCGATCGCACGCTCCTGAGAGGTGCGAGCGGGCCGGTCTTCTCGGCCGCGATGCGCAGCGTGGGGATCATGCCGGAGCGGCCCAACCCGTTGGAGCCGCTCCTCTTCGGGATGTTCGACCTCGTGGGCGAGAACTGGCCCACGATGATGTTCACCAAGCAGGCGGCCCGGGTGTCCCGTGGCTGGAAGGTGGAGGACGTCGAGGCCGCAGCCAAGATCGCGGCAGAGGGCCTCGTGCAGAAGGTGCTCCCGTACGCGATGGCCGAGATCGACCAGCACCGGGAGGCCGGGCGCCTGCTGGTGCTCGCCACGACCACGCCGTACGACCTGGTGCGGCCGTTCGCCGACGAGCTCGGCTTCGACGCTGTGATCGCCACCCGGTACGGGCGGGCCGACGGACGCTACGACGGCACCATCCGGGGCGAGTTCGTCTGGGGCAAGGGGAAGGCCCGAGCGGTGAAGGAGTTCGCCGAGGAGCGGGGGATCGACCTCTCCGAGTCGTACGCCTACAGCGACAGCTACTACGACGTCCCCTTGCTCTCGATCGTGGGGCACCCGACCGCCATCAACCCGGATCCCCGCATGGCCGCCGTCGCGGCGCTCCGGCGCTGGCCCCAGAAGTGGTTCGACGTGCCGGTGGGCGTCCCGAAGTTCGCAGGGCTCGAGCCTCAGACCGCGCTGCAGTTCCTCGCGCGCCCCGAGCTGTTTCCGTTCGCCCGGTTCCGCATCTACGGGGCGAAGCGCATCCCCACCACCGGCCCCGCGATCCTCGTGGCGAACCACCGCTCGTACTTCGACCCGATCGCCATCGGCATGCTGCTCGCCAAGGTGGGGCGCCCGGTGCGCTTCCTGGGGAAGAAGGAGGTGTTCGACGCCCCGATCGTGGGAGACCTCGCCCGGGCGATGGGCGGCATCCGCGTCGACCGCGGGACGGGCAGCGACGCGCCGATCGAGGCCGCCGAGGAGGCGCTGGCCGCGGGTGACCTCGTGGCGGTGATGCCGCAGGGCACGATCCCGCGTGGGCGCGAGTTCTTCTCGCCGACGCTGAAGGGCCGGTGGGGTGCAGCCCGGCTGGCTCACGCCAGCGGTGCGCCGGTGATCCCGATCGGCCTCTGGGGCACCGAGAAGGTCTGGCCGCGCAGCTCCCGGCTGCCGAACGTCACGAACATCCTGTCGCCGCCCACGGTGACGGTGCGCGTCGGTCGACCGGTCGAGATGGGTGGAGAGGACCTCGACGCCGACACCGAGGCGATGATGGAGGCGATCGCCACGCTCCTCCCGGCAGAGGCCCGCCGCGACCGGGAACCGACGCCCGAGGAGCTGGCCTCCACGATGCCGGCAGGCGCGAAGGCCACCGACGGCGAGCACGAGGCCTCCCGCCGACCGGGGACTGACTAGCCGGCTGGAGGACCGCTGTTCTGTTCCTCCCCCGACGTCGTGGGAGGCGTCGGGAGAGGAACAGAAGCGAGCGTTGCCGTGGCTGGGGGGTTGCTGCGGCGTGGACCTCAGCCGGCGGTGCGGGCCCGGATGATGTTGAGCGCCGAACCGGCCTTGAACCACTCGATGTGCTCGGGCGACATCGTGTGGTTGCACTCGAAGGTGAGGGTCGTGCCGTCGGACTTGTGCAGGCGGCACTCCACCGGGCGGTCGGGCGCCAGGTCGGCGAGGCCCGTGATCGAGATGCGGTCGTCCTCGCCGATCTGGTCGTAGACCGAGGGGTCGGCGAAGGTGAGCGCGAGGACGCCCTGCTTCTTCAGGTTCGTCTCGTGGATGCGGGCGAAGCTGCGCACGATGATCGCCCGGCACCCCCGGAACCGCGGCTCCATGGCGGCGTGCTCCCGGCTGGAGCCTTCACCCCAGTTCTCGTCGCCCACGGCGACCCACGGCTGGCCGGCCTCGTGGAGGTGCTTCGCGATCTCGGGGAACGACTTCGTCTGGCCGTCGAGCGGGTCCTTGCCCTCACCGGCCGCCCCGGTGAACGCGTTCACGGCGCCGAGGAACAGGTTGCCCGAGATGTTCTCGAGGTGGCCGCGGTAGCGCAGCCACGGCCCCGCCATCGAGATGTGGTCGGTGGTGCACTTGCCATGCGCCTTGAGGAGGATGGGCAGCTCGGCGAGGTCGGAGCCGTCCCACGGCTCGAACGGCGTGAGCAGCTGGAGCCGCTCGGAGGTGGGGGAGACCTTCACCTCGATCCCGGAGCGGTCGGCGGGCGGCGGCACGAACGTGCTCTCGCCCGGATCGAACCCCTGCGCCGGGAGCTCCTCGCCCACGGGCACCCGCAGCTGGACCTGCTCGCCCGCCTCGTTCGCGAGGGCGCCGTCGATCGGGTCGAAGTCGAGCGTGCCGGCGAGCGCCAGCGCCACCACGGTCTCGGGCGACGTCACGAACGCATGGGTGTTCGCCGAGCCGTCGTTCCGCTTCGGGAAGTTGCGGTTGTAGGAGGTGACGATCGTGTTGGGGTTGGCGGTCTCGCTCTCGGGTCGTGACCACTGGCCGATGCACGGGCCGCAGGCGTTGGCGAGCACCGTGGCGCCGGCCGCCTCGAACACGCCGAGCAGCCCGTCGCGCTCGATCGTGGCGCGCACCTGCTCCGAACCAGGCGTGATGAGCAGCGGTGCCTTCACACGCAGCCCGTTCTCCGCAGCGTGCCGCAGGATGGACGCGGCACGGGTGATGTCCTCGTAGCTCGAGTTCGTGCACGAGCCGACGAGCGCCGCTGAGATCTCCATCGGCCAGCCCTGCTCGCGGGCCTCGGCGCCCAGCGCCGACACCTCACGGGACAGGTCCGGGGTGAAGGGCCCGTTGATGTGCGGGCGGAGCGCCGAGAGGTCGATCTCGATGACCTGGTCGTAGTAGGCGCCCGGATCGGCGAGCACCTCGTCGTCGGCCCGCAGGTGGTTGGCCACCCCGTTGGCCGCATCGGCGATCTCCTCGCGGCCGGTGGCCTTGAGGTAGCGCTCCATGGCGTCGTCGTAGCCGAAGAGCGACGTGGTGGCGCCGATCTCGGCGCCCATGTTGCAGATCGTCGCCTTGCCGGTGCAGGAGATGGAGGAGGCGCCGGGGCCGAAGTACTCGACGATCGCGCCGGTGCCGCCCTTGACCGTGAGGAGGTCGGCCACCTTCAGGATCACGTCCTTCGGGGCGCTCCAGCCGTTGAGCTCGCCCGTGAGGCGGACGCCGATGAGCTTCGGCCAGCGGATGTTGAACGGGAAGCCCGTCATCACGTCGACCGCGTCGGCGCCACCCACGCCGATGGCCACCATGCCGAGGCCGCCCGCGTTGGGCGTGTGGCTGTCGGTGCCGATCATCATCCCGCCGGGGAACGCGTACTGCTCGAGGACGACCTGGTGGATGATCCCTGACCCGGGGCCCCAGAAGCCGATGCCGTACCGCGCCGAGACGCTCTCGAGGAAGTCGTACACCTCGCGGTTGCCGGACTCGGCGGCCAGCAGGTCGACCTTGGCGTTCTCCTTCGCCTGGATCAGGTGGTCGCAGTGCACGGTGGAGGGGACTGCCGCCTCGTCGAGGCCTGCCGTCATGAACTGGAGGAGCGCCATCTGCGCCGTGGCGTCCTGCATGGCGACGCGGTCCGGCCGCAGATCGTTGTAGGAAACGCCGCGCTCGACGCCCGCCGCGGGGTCGTCGAGGTGGTTGATCAGGATCTTCTCGGCGAGCGTCAGCGGTCGGCCGAGGCGTTCACGCGCGGCGCCGATCCGGTCGTCGAGCGTGCCGTACACCCGCTTCACGAGGTCGATGGGCGTGCTGGCGGTGGGGTGGCTCATGTGGTTCCTCCGAGATCGACGACGTGATACAAGTATAGGACAGGTTCCCGAGGTCGACAGGTAGCAGACAAGTGCGGCAGATCAGATACCAGGTGATCGCCGACGACCTCCGCCGGCGCCTCCGTGAAGGCGATCTGGCGAACGGTCGTCTCCTCCCGTCCGAGGCGACGCTCTCGGCCGACTACGCGGCCAGCCGGGTGACGGTGCGCAGGGCGCTGGAGGCGCTGCGGGCCGAGGGGCTGGTCGAGAGCCGCAAGGGGTTCGGCTGGCTGGTCTCTGCCGACCCGCTCCCGCAGCAGCTGGGCCGGCTGGGCACGATCGAGCACCAGCTGGAGGCGGCGGGCATCCGCAGCGAGCGCCAGGTCCTGTCGTTCGGCTTCGTGGCGGCGTCGCGACACGTGCGGAGCGTGCTGGGGGAGCGGACGGTGCTCGAGGTGCGCCGCCTGCACCTGGCCGACGGCGAGCCGTTCGCCCGGGTCACCGTGTGGTGCGCCGAGGCGTTGGGCGCGCAGCTGTCGCGCTCCGACGTCGAACGGGCCTCTTTCCTCGAGCAGCTCCCGGTGGAGATCGGCGGTGCCACCCAGACCATCGGTGCGGACGGCGCCGAGCCGGAGGACGCCGAGCTCCTGGGCGTGCCCGCAGGAGCGCCCGTGCTGGTCGCCGAACGGATCACCCGCACCGTCGACGCTCAGCCCGTGCTGGTGAGCGAACTGGTCTTCCCTGCGCACCGGACACGCTTCGTGGTGGACCTCCCAGCCGACGACGGGCGGCTCCCGGAGGGGCTGCGCCTGGTCGAGTGACCGGTGAGGGCTCCCTCAGGCGGTGTTCTTTCGTAGGGATCTCGGCTGGTTACAGTGCCCGTCGTATGTCGTCGATGAGGCGTCGGTTCGGGCTCGTGGGAGCCGCTGTGATGGTGGTGTCGGTGGCCGCTGCGTGCTCGAACGGTCCCGATCGCGAGGCGTTCGTCGACGAGATGACGTCGAAGGCCGCGGCGGGCTTCCAGGCGGAGTCGTTCTGGGGGTGCGTCTACGACAAGACCGACGACGGCACCCGCTCGGACCTGATGGACCTCGAGTTCTCCGAGGTGGGCGGCGCCAACGAGGACCTCAGCCGGCGCGTGTCGGCGGTGATGGGGGAGTGCCTCGGGGTCGATCTCTCGAAGGTCGGTTCGTCGACCGCACCTGGTTCGACGCCGCCGTCGACCGCCCCCGACTCGGGGCCCGGGGCCTGAGGCGGTCGGGCCAGCCGGTCAGGGCTGGCCGGCGAGGACGATCTTCTCGGCGTTGCGGTCGAGCTTCGACCCGTTCACGTCGCCGAACTCGCTGAGGGCGACCAGGCAGACCGCCGCGATGAGCGCCATCAGCAGCGCGTACTCGGTGAGTCCGGCGCCCCGCTCGCTGCGGCGTCGACGGTTGGGGGAGCGGTGCCGGCGGGTGCCGTCGGTCGGGGTGGAGGTCTGCGCGTCCACTGCGGATCCCTTCTGGGCCCCGCGAGCTGGGCTCGGAGGGCGATCGTCGGTCTGGTGCGACGCGGTGGACGGGCGGAGCGCTTGGTGAGGGCGCCCCAGGGGGTCTCCCGTAACACCGCTACAGGAGTCATCGGCGGATCGGGCGGCTCACCTGCATGGGCCGATCGGCCCTTCGTCCCGAGCCAAACGAC